>NZ_CP108430.1:4935000-5243214 GCF_041435335.1 Streptomyces sp. NBC_01283 | reverse complement strand
CGCGCACGCCCCCGTCGGGGGCGCCGCTTACCGTGTCTCCGGCCTGGGGCCGTACGTCCAACTGGGTCATGAACAGGACGTTAAGTCCTGCGGTTTCCATATACGGAGGATCAGAATCCGGATCTTCCGTCTTGTAATCGATGGAGAAATCGGGGCAGCTGCCATCGATTGAGTGACCTTCTCGGTCGGTCACCTACTCATCGCGAGGCAAAAGCCAGACCGTCCGGTATGCGGGAACCGCAGCACTGTCCGTTTTGTCAGGGTTCAAAATTTTCCCGCGCCGCCTCCCCCGTGTCACATGCCGGACGGCCCGGCCCCCGCTCTAGCCCGGCCACACGATCGACTGCAGCTCGCTGTACGCGTGCAGCGCGTACGACCCGACGTCCCGGCCCACCCCGCTCTTCTTGAACCCGCCGAACGGCGCCTCCATGTTCCGGCCGATCGTGTTCACGCCGACCCCGCCCGCGCGCAGCCGCCGCGCGACACGGAAGGCGCGGGCCACGTCGCCCGACCAGACGTAGTCGAGGAGGCCGTAGTCGCTGTCGTTGGCCAGCGCGATGCCCTCCTCCTCGTCGTCGAAGGGGACCACCACCACGACCGGGCCGAAGATCTCCTCCCGGACCACCCGCATGTCGTTCGTGCAGTCCGCGAGCAGCGTCGGGGCGACGTAGAAGCCGCGGTCCAGACCGGGGCCCGCCGGGCGCTCACCGCCCGCGACGACCCGCGCGCCCTCCTTCCTGCCCAGCTCCACGTACGACTCGATGCGGTCCCGGTGAGCCGCCGAGATCACCGGGCCGACGACCGTCCCCTTCTCCCGCGGGTCACCGACCTTCATGAAGCCGATGTAGCCCGTCAGCTTCTCGATCAGGGCGTCGTGGACCGCGCGGTGCACGATCACCCGCGTCGGAGCCGTGCAGATCTGGCCGCTGTAGAAGGAGAACGTCGTCCCGATGCCCGCCACCGCCGAGTCCAGGTCCGCGTCCTCGAAGACGAGCGCAGCGCCCTTGCCGCCCAGCTCCATGAGCTGGCGCTTCATGTCCCGGCCGCACACCTCGGCGATCCGCTGCCCCACCGACGTCGAACCGGTGAAGCTCACCATGTCGACGTCCGGCGAGTCGACGGCCGCCTCACCCACCTCGGGACGCGCACCGCTCACCACGTTCACCACTCCCGGCGGCGCCCCTGCCTCCTCAAGGGCCGCCGCCATCCGGTACACCGACAGCGGGTCCTGCGGGGCGGGCTTCACGACGACCGTGTTGCCCATGGCCAGGGCGGGTGCCACCTTGCCCGCCGGGTTGGCCCACGGGTTGTTGTACGAGGTGATGCAGGTGACGACACCCACCGGCTGCCGGACGGTGAGCGCCCCCACGACGCCCGCCCTCCCCATCGGGCCCGCCTCGTTGATCTGCGGCGGCAACGCCGCCTCGACCGGCTCGGCGGCGCCTTTCGCGTACCTCCTGAAGCGCGCCACCGACACCGCGACCTGCATGCCCCGCGCCGTGCCGGTCGTCGCGCCGCTCTCGGCCTGCGCGAGTTCCGCGTACGGGACGAGGTGGCGCTGCATGATCGACGCGGCGCGGTCCAGGACGACGGCCCGTTCCTCGGGGGTCGTGCGCGACCAGGTGGCGAAGGCCTCGCGGGCGGCGCCGGCCGCCGCGTGCACCTGCTCGCGGCTCGCCTCGGGCGCCAGGCCCACGACACCCTCGGTCGCCGGGTTGATCACCTCGTAGTGCCCGCTGTCGGGCTCGACCCACGCACCGCCGATGAACAGCTGCTGCTCCCGCGGCAGTTGGTCGCTCACTTGGTGCTCACCGTCCTGGTGTCACGGCCCGAGCGGAGCACCGTGCCGGGCGTCGCGCCCGTCACCTGGTCCTCGCGGATGACCTCGACCCCGTTGACCCAGACGGCGTTGACGCCGATGGCCTTGGAGTCGAGGCGAGGACTGTCACCGGGCAGGTCGTGCACCAGCGTGGCCTTGCCCGCGTCGATGTGCTCGGGGTCGAAAAGCACGAGGTCGGCGTGGAAACCCTCCTCGATGCGCCCCCGCTCCCGCAGCCCGAAGAGCCGCGCGGGATCGTCGGTGAGCATCTTCACCGCCGCTTCGAGACCGACCAGCTTGCGGCCCCGCAGACAGTCGCCGATGAACCGGGTCGTGTACGGGGCGCCGCACATGCGGTCCAGGTGCGCGCCCGCGTCGGACCCGCCCAGCATGACGTCCTCGTGCTGCCACGCCTCCTGGCGCAGGGCCCACGACTCGGGGTCGTTGTCCGAGGGCATGGGCCACAGGACCGTACGCAGGTCGTCGTTGGCGCAGATCTCGACGAGGCACTGGAAGGGCTCCTGGCCGCGCTCGGCGGCGATGTCGCCCACGACGCGTCCGGTGAGGCCTTCGTTCTCCTTGGAGTACGTGTCCCCGATGACGTAGCGGTCGAAGTGCGTGAGCCGCCGGAAGACCCCGGCCTCCTTGCTCTCGGCGCGCCGCAGCATCTCGCCCCTGACGTCCGGGTCACGCAGCTCGGCGATGCGCTCGGGGACGGGCAGGCCGAGCACGTCTCCCCAGCCGGGGATCAGGTTCAGGGCGCAGAAGGTGCCGAGCGACATGTTCATGGGGGTGAGGATCGGCATCGTCAGGGCGACGATCCGGCCACCGGACTTACGGGCGCGCTCGCTGGCCACCAGCTGGCGCGGGACGCGCTCGGGCACGGCGGAGTCGATGGTGAGGACGTTCCAGTTGAGGGGCCGCCCCGCGGCGGCACTCATCTCGACGAACAACTCGATCTCATCGTCGCTGAACTGATCGAGACACCCGGCGACGATGGCCTCCAGCTGCGTGCCCTCGTGCTCGGCGACGGCCCGGCTGAGCGCGAGCAGCTCGTCGGGCTTCGCGTGCCGGGAGGCCACGGGCTGCCCGTCGCCGTCGGAGTGGGTGGAGGACTGGGTGGTGGAGAGCCCCCAGGCACCGGCATCCATGGCGTCATGGAAGAGCCGCAGCATCTCGTCGAGCTGCTCGGGGGTCGGCTGCCCGCCCACGGCATCCGCGCCCATGACGTACCGCCGCAGCGCGCAATGCCCCACCATGAAACCGGCGTTGACTGCGACGCGCCCGTCCAGGGCATCGAGATACTCCCCGAACGAATTCCAGGACCAGGGCGCACCCTCTTCGAGGGCCACCAGCGACATGCCCTCGACCTTGGACATCATCCGCCGCGTGTAGTCGGCGTCCTCGGGGCGCGCGGGGTTCAACGGGGCAAGCGTGAAGCCGCAGTTGCCGCCCGCGACGGTGGTGACGCCGTGGTTCAGGGACGGGGTCGCGTACGGGTCCCAGAAGAGCTGGGCGTCGTAATGCGTGTGCGGATCGACGAATCCGGGCGCGAGGACGCGCCCCTGGGCGTCTTCGCTGGTCCGCGCGTCCTCACTGACGGTTCCCGGCTCGGCGACGACGGCGATGCGCCCGTCCCGGATGCCCACGTCGGCGTCGTACGCGGGGGCGCCGGTTCCGTCGACTACGGTCGCGCCTTTGATGAGGTGGTCGAGCATGACGGTGGACAGCCCCCTTGATCGGTTTCTATCGGTGCGGAGTTGACCCGTCCAGAGCGGGTGGTGGGTGGGAGACAGCCCGTCCGGCGCTTGAGGACACGCCCGAAGGGCGAAGAGGGTGCCCCGGCTCCCGTCCGGGAAGGGGAAGCCGGGGCAGCTGGGGGTTACTTCAGGAAGAGCCCGACTGCCGCATGCGGGTGGTGCGGTGCACGGGATCCGTGTCGATCTTCGGAATCACATGCTCACCGATCAGCTTGATCGTGTTCTTCGTGTCCTCGGGCGAGATCCCGATCGGAAGACCGAAGCTGAGCTGATCGGCCCCCGCCTGCTCCCACCGCTTGCACTGCGTGAGCACCTCGTCCGGGTCACCGCAGATCATCAGCTCCTCGGCGATGAGCAGCTCGATGATCTCCTCCGTGTACTCGGGCAGCAGCTCGGGCCACTCGGGAATGCCCTCGGGCCGGGGGAAGGTGTCGTGGTAGCGGAAGAGCAGCGACTGCAGATAGTTGAGCCCGCCGCTGACGGCTATCTCCACGGCCTTCTTGTGCGTCTCCGCGCAGATCGCGGTCGAGGTCACCATGACGTTGTCGTTGACGAAGGCACCGACCGGCTCGGCCTCCTTCACGGCCGCCTTGTACGACTCCAGGACCCACTCCATGTCGGAGACCTTCTGCACGCTGAAACCGAGGACCCCGAGCCCCTTCTTGCCGGCCATCGCGTACGAGGGCGGGGACCCGGCGGCGTACCACATGGCCGGGTGCGACTTCCCGTACGGCTTGGGCAGGATCTTGCGGGGCGGCAGCGACCAGTGTTTGCCCTGGAAGCCGACGTACTCGTCCTGGAGCCACATCTTGGGGAACTCGGCGATGGTCTCTTCCCAGAGTTCCTTGGTGTGGTTCATGTCGGTGATGCCCGGCATGAAGCCCAGAATCTCGTGCGACCCGGCACCGCGGCCCGACCCGAACTCGAAGCGGCCTTCGGAGAGATGGTCGAGCATGGCGACCTTCTCGGCGACCTTGACCGGGTGGTTCACCGGGGCGAGCGGGTTGAAGATGCCGGAGCCCAGGTGGATGCGGTCGGTCGCGTGGGCGAGATAGCCGAGGAAGACGTCATTGGCGGAGAGGTGCGAGTACTCCTCCAGGAAGTGGTGCTCGGAGGCCCAGGCGTACTTGAAGCCGGACTTGTCCGCCTGGATGACGTACTCGGTCTCCTCGATGAGTGCCTTGTGCTCGGCTTCGGGGTCGACCTTGGCCCGCTTGGCGGGCACGTATCCCTGTACAAAGAGACCGAATTCCAAGGAGGTTCACCATCCTCGTGAGTATCTGCGAGTTTCTGACGAACCGTCAGATCGTGATGCGTCGACTGTTCCACCGGCCGCGAGGACCGTCAATACCCGGGGGCACGACTACTGACGTTCCGTCAGACAATGCTGACGCCCGCGAGCCACCCGCCGTCGATGACGAACGGCTGCCCGGTGATGTACGCCGAGTCGCCCCCGGTCAGGAAGAGCGCCAGCGCGGCCACCTCCTCGGGCCTGCCGATCCGTCCGAGCGGCACGAGCTTCTTGTAGAGCTCGGCGACGGCCTCCCCCGCCTCGGTGGGGTCGGCGTTCGGGTCCAGCTGCGCGGGATTGGTCATCGGGGTGTCGACGGCCCCCGGGCAGACGGCGTTGACGCGGATGTTCCTGGCGGCGAGCTCCAGCGCGGCGACGCGGGTGAGCCCGAGGATGGCGTGCTTGGTCGCGGCGTACGCGCCGACGTACGCCATGCCCGTCATCGCCGTGTACGAGGCGGTGTTCACGATGGTCCCGCCGCCGGCGGCCCCGATCTCGGGCGCGACGTTGCGGATGCCGAGGAAGCAGCCGATCTGGTTGACCTGGATGATCTGCTGGAACTCTTCGAGCGGGGTGCTGACGAGTTCGTTGAAGCGCAGGATCCCGGCATTGTTGACGAGTCCGTCGATCTTCCCGAAGGCATCCTTGGCGGCGCCGACCGCCGCGACCCAGCCGGCCTCCTGGCCGACGTCCAGGTGCACGTACTTGGCCACGTCGGCGCCGAGTTCCTTGGCGAGGGCCTCGCCCTGGTCGTCGAGCACATCGGCGATGACGACCCGCGCCCCCTCGGCGGCGAAGAGCCGCGCCTCCTGCTCGCCCTGCCCGCGCGCCGCACCGGTGACGATGACGACGCGGCCGTCCAGCTTGCCCATACGAGTCTCCTCAGTCGAGCTGTCAGTTGCGGTGCGGGGTTTGTAAGTTGACGTACTTCCGGGGTCAGTTGAGGTGCGGGGCGACCTCGGCGGCGAACGCGGCCATCTGATCCGTGAGTTCGGTGCGGCCCCGGCTGCGGAACCGCACCTGGATCTGCTGCACGCCCATCGCCCCGTAGGCGCGCAGCGACTCCGCCAGGGCGTCCGGCTTCCCGCTCAGGGTGCGCCGCCCCACCGACCACGTCGGCTCCCCCACATAGAGGGGCTCGGCGATCGCCCCCACGACGGCGGGCTCCGCGACCCCCGCCTCTTCCCTGAGCCGCTTGAGCCTGGCGATCTGCGCGGGCAGCTTGTCGCGCGGGTCGCCCTGCGGCAGCCACCCGTCGCCGCGTACGGCGGCCCTGCGGACGGCGGCGGGCGAGGAACCGCCCACCCAGATGGGCACGTGGGACTGCGCGGGGCGCGGCTGCTGGCCGAGCCCGCCGAAGTCGTAGTGCTCTCCGTGGTGTTCGGGGTACTCCTCGGGGCCGAGGGCAGCCCTGAGTGCGTCGACGGTCTCGTCGAGCACGGGCCCGCGCCGCTCGAAGTCGGCGCCGACGGCGTCGAATTCCTCCTGTACGTGCCCCGCCCCGACCCCCAGGATCAGCCGTCCGCCGCTGAGCCGGTCCAGGGTGGCGTACTGCTTGGCGCCGACCAGCGGATGCCGGAGCCCGACGACGGCGACATGGCTCATCAGCCGTACGTTCTCGGTGATTCCGGCGAGGAAGGAGAGCGTGGCCACCGGGTCGTACCAGACCGTGCTCATGGTGTCGGCGAGCCGCCGCGGGATGGCCACGTGGTCGCAGCTAGCGATGTACGCGAAGCCGCTCCGGTCGGCGGTGCGGGCGATCTCGGCGAGGTCGTCCACGGTGGCGTCCGCCTCCCACGCCTCCGCGTACATGACGCTCTGCGACTGGATCGGGAGCTGCATCCCGTAGACCAGTCGCCCCTGCGGGAAGATGTGCGCCAGCGCGTTGGCAGCCATGGGAACCCAGCCCCTCACCTAGACCTGACGGTTCGTCACAAACGAAGACGGGCCCATCGTCGTAGCTGACGGATCGTCAGGCAAGAGGTCGGCGGCGACTGCCCGAAGGTGCCGGGCCCTCAGCCGGCCGCCGTTGGGCCACCGGCCAGGCACCCGGAAGCGGGGCACCCGCGGCCTCGCAGGTGCCCCGCCCTCGCCCCGCCTTCCCTTACGCCCCGGGCCCCGCCCACAGCCCGTCGCCAGTCAGACCGAGCAGGTCGATGGCGTTGCCCCGCACGATCCGGTCGACCACGTCGGGCGCCAGGTGCCCCATCTGGGACTCACCGACCTCCCGGGACTTGGGCCAGGTGGAGTCGGAGTGCGGATAGTCGGTCTCGTAGAGGACGTTCCCGACGCCGATCGCGTCGAGGTTCCGCAGCCCGAAGGCGTCGTCGAAGAAGCAGCCGTACACGTGCTCGGTGAAGAGCTCGGACGGCGGGCGGTGCACCTTGTCGGCGACCCCGCCCCAGCCGCGGTTCTCCTCCCAGACCACGTCCGCGCGCTCCAGGATGTACGGGATCCACCCGATCTGCCCCTCGGCATACATGATCTTGAGGTTCGGGAAGCGCTCGAACTTGCCGCTCATCAGCCAGTCGACCATCGAGAAACAGCAGTTGGCGAAGGTGATCGTGGATCCCACGGCGGGCGGCGCGTCCGCCGACGTGCTCGGCATCTTGCTGCTCGACCCGATGTGCATGGCGATGACGGTGCCGGTCTCGTCGCAGGCCCGCAGGAAGGGGTCCCACTCGTCGGTGTGGATGGAGGGCAGGCCCAGGTGGGGCGGTATCTCGGAGAAAGCGACGGCGCGCACGCCTCGGGCGGCGTTGCGGCGGACCTCGGCGGCGGCGAGTTCGGCATCCCAGAGCGGAATGAGAGTGAGGGGGATGAGCCGGCCGCGCGCCTCCGGGCCGCACCACTCGTCCACCATCCAGTCGTTGTAGGCGCGCACGCTGAGCAGACCGAGCTCGCGGTCCTTGGCCTCGGTGAACGTCTGCCCGCAGAAGCGGGGGAAGGTGGGGAAGCAGAGGGCGGACTGGACGTGGTTGACGTCCATGTCGGCGAGGCGGTCGGGCACGCTGAAGGACCCCGGGCGCATCTGCTCGTACGTGATGACCTCAAGCTTGATCTCGTCCCGGTCGTAACCGACGGAGGTGTCGAGACGGGTGAGGGGCCGATGCAGGTCCTCGTAGATCCACCAGTCACCTATGGGGCCTTCATCCCCCTTCGCCCCCATGATGGGTGCGAACTTCCCGCCCAGAAACGTCATTTCCTTCAGGGGTGCCCGGACGACGCGCGGCCCGCTGTCCTGGTACTTCGACGGCAGCCGGTCCCGCCAGACATGGGCGGGCTCAACGGTGTGGTCGTCCACCGAGATGATCCTCGGGAACGTCGGCAAGGTCTCAGTGGTCTCCATGTGGTCCACGGTAGCGCCGATCTGACGACCCGTCAGCTCCTCGACGGGCATCGGTACGCGGACTGTCGCGGAAGCCTGTGTGCGTGGACCCTGTGAGAGCCGTCTCCCGGAGCTGACGCATCCGCCATGAACAAGGCAAACTGGCGGGGAGCAAGAGCCAGGCGGAGAACGGAAACAGACAAAGAGCGACAATCGCGGGCAGGGCAGGCCCGCGGCGCATGACCAGGCACGGTGACGGCCGGGTACGTCAGGGCAGCAGGGGGAGCGATGGACGGTGTACCGCGAGTACCGGACCAACGGCGTCCGGCCCCGGGGAACGCCCCCGAGGAACTGAGACCGCACTTCAGCGTGCTCGGCCCCGTACGCGCATGGCACGGCGCCGAGCAGCTCTCCATGGGCTCTCCGCAGCAGCGCGCGCTGCTCGCGGCGCTCCTGCTGCGTGACGGCCGCACGGCGACGGCGCACGAACTGATCGACGCCCTGTGGGGCGAGGAGCCGCCCTCGCAGGCGCTGGCCGCGGTCCGCACGTACGCCTCGCGGCTGCGCAAGGTACTGCCCGCCGGCGTCCTGGTCAGCGAGTCGGGCGGGTACGCGATCGCGGTGGCCGACGGCGCGCTCGACCTGGCGCTCGCCGAGGACCTGTGGGCTGAGGCGGAGAAGGCGCGCGGCGTGGCCGACCTCTGCCAGGCGCGCTCCCTGGCCAACAAGGCGCTGGGCCTCTGGGACGGCGAACCCCTGGCGAACGTCCCCGGGCCGTACGCGGAAACGGAACGCACCCGCCTTGAGGAGTGGCGCCTCCAGCTCCTGGAATCCCGCCTGGACATGGACCTGGAGGCCGGCTGCCACGCCGAAGCCGTCTCGGAGCTCACGGCCCTCACGGCGGCGCACCCCCTCCGCGAACGCCTGCGCGAACTGCTCATGCTGGCGCTGTACCGCAGCGGACGCCAGGCGGAGGCCCTCGCCGTCTACGCGGACACCCGCCGCCTCCTCGCCGACGAACTGGGAGTGGACCCGCGCCCGGGTCTGAAGGAACTCCAGCAGCGCATCCTCCAGGCGGACCCGGCGCTCGCGGGAGCCCCGGCGTCGACCCCGGAACCGGCCGCAGCGGTGGTGCGGCCCGCCCAACTGCCCGCTACCGTCCCGGACTTCACGGGCCGCGCGTCCTTCGTGTCGGAACTGAGCGAGATCCTGTCGGCGGCCGAGGGCCGCGTGATGGCGGTCTCCGCGCTCGCGGGAATCGGCGGCGTGGGCAAGACGACCCTCGCAGTCCACGTGGCACACGTGGCCCGGACGCACTTCCCCGACGGACAGCTCTACGTGGACCTCCAGGGCGCGGGCGCGCGAGCGGCCGAACCGGAAACCGTCCTGGGCGCCTTCCTCCGCGCCCTGGGAACGGCGGACTCGGCGATCCCCGACTCCCTGGAGGAGCGGGCGGCGCTGTACCGCTCGGTGCTCGACGGCCGCAGGGTGCTGGTGGTCCTGGACAACGCGCGCGACGCGGCCCAGGTACGTCCGCTGCTCCCCGGCATGGAGGGCTGCGCGGCACTCGTGACCAGCCGCATCCGCATGGTGGACCTCGCCGGGGCGCACCTCGTCGACCTGGACGTCATGTCCCCCGAGGAGGCCCTCCTCCTCTTCACCCGGATCGTCGGCGAGGAGAGGGTGACGTCGGAGCGCAAGGCCGCGCTCGACGTGGTCGCGGCCTGCGGCTTCCTCCCCCTGGCGATCCGCATCGCCGCCTCCCGCCTGGCGGCCCGTCGTACGTGGACGGTCTCGACCCTCGCCGCGAAGCTGGCGGACGAACGGCGCCGCCTGGACGAACTCCAGGCGGGCGACCTGGCGGTCAAGGCGACGTTCGAACTGGGCTACGGCCAGCTGGAGCCCGCGCAGGCCCGCGCGTTCCGCCTGCTGGGCCTGGCGGACGGCCCGGACCTCTCGCTCGCCGCTGCCGCCGCGGTGCTCGACCTGCCGGCCGAGGAGGCGGAGGACCTGCTCGAATCCCTGGTCGACACGTCCCTGGTCGAATCGGCGGCCCCGGGCCGCTACCGCTACCACGACCTGGTCCGGCTCTACGCGCGTGCGTGCGCCGAGCGGGAACTCCCGGCGGACGAGCGGGAGGCGGCGACGTCACGGCTGCTGGACTTCTATCTGGCCACGGCGGCACGGGTGTACGCGATAGAACGGCCCGGCGACCGGACGGCGGACCACCTGGAGACGACCCCGCAGGTCGGCCTGGAGTTCAGCGACGGCGCCAAGGCGTTCGACTGGCTGCACGCGGAGGCCTCCTGCATCCTGGCCTGCATCCAGCAGTCGCTGAGGCCCGGCAGTCTGCAGCGCGCGGTGGACCTGCTGCTCGCCGCGAAGGACCTGGCCGAGTCCGGCGCGAGTTCGCACCGGTACGAGGTCGCCACCCGCATGGCGCGCGAGGCAGCGGCCGCCGAAGGGAACGCACGCGCCGAGGGGCGGGCCCGGGTCAGCCTGGCGCAGGTGCTCAACAAGTTCGGGCGCTTCGACGACGCCGCCGAGGAACTCGAGTACGCCGCCGCGCTCGCCGAGGAATCCAAGGACCCCTGGACCAGCGGGAACGCCCTCAACGAACAGGGCATCGTCAACAACTGCATCAACAACCCGTCCGCGAGCGAGACATACCTCCTCGAAGCGATCGCCGTCTTCCGGGGCGACGGCAACCGCCACAGCGAGGCCAGCGCGCTGTGCAACCTCTCGCGGGCCCTCCTAGCGATGGGTCGCACTGCGAAGTCCATCGATCTGGCCCGGCAGGGAATGGCCATCTACGGCGACCTCGGCGTCACCTTCCGGCTGGCCAACGCCAAGTACACCCTCGGGCTCGCCCTCAGCCAGGCGGGCCGCCACCCCGAAGCCCTCGACCAGCTTGAGGACGCCCGGCGGATCTTCGAGGTGAACCGCCAGCGCCTGTGGCAGGGAGCGACCCACTACCGCATCGCCCAGGTCCACTTCGCGGCTCTCCGCCCGGCACAGGCGGCTCAGCACGCGGAGCAGGCCCTGAGCACCGGCTGCGTCGGCGGCGACTGGATGCGCGCGAACGTCCTGACGATCCTGGGCAGGGCTCTGGACAACCTCGGGCAGGTCGACCGCGCACGGGCCTGCTGGCGCGAGGCCCTCACCATCCACGAGGCGGCGGGCGCGCCCGAAGCGGCTCAGGTACAGCACCTCCTCAAGCCGGTCGCCGCGGTCTGACCGCCCTCCAGGGGCATTCCCACGGGCGTTCATCGAACGTTTATGGGCGGCTGCCACTCTCATGGAGTCGATCCGTCGCGTCGGGGGGCAGACGGGTCGCAAGGGCCCTTTGGATACAGTGAGCGGCCCAAACGCCCGTTCGGCGACCCTCGGGGGAGTTGCCGAACGGGCGTATCCGATGTCAGGCCCCAGCAATTCCATAGGAGTTGTCACATGAGCGAGATCAACAAGAACGACATCACGACCATGGGCGAGGGCCACACGCCGGCTCCGCCGAAGGACGGCACCGCGACCACGCAGGGCGAGGGCCACACGCCTGCCCCGCCGAAGGACGGCACGGTGACCACGCTGGGTGAGGGCCACACGCCCGCCCCGCCCAAGGACTGACCCAGGACCTATATCCCGACGGGGGACGATCGGCCGCGGTGGCGCGGAGGGGGAGCCACCGCGGCCGATGCATGTCCCGGGGGGCGTTACGGGGTGGAACGGCTGGCGCCGGGCATTACTCGATGGAAGGGCTCGCGCCACGCGGCGCCGAGCGTTAAGGGATGGACCGGCTGGCGCCACGCAGCGCCGAGCGACGGAACCGAGCATTCAGCTGCCCCGTCACTAGGGTCACTTGACGCTGATAGTCCACTAGTCCGCCTCATCAAGGGAGTTGGCATGACTCGCGCCAAGAAGATCCTCGTCATCGTGGCCGTCGCGACCGCCACCGCCGTCGGGGCCGCCGCTCCGGCCCTCGCCGAGGGACACAGCCCGGTACCGCCGGGTGGCGACCACATAGCCGTCAGCCCGCTCGGCGACGGGCATACGCCGACCATGCCGCAGGACTGACCTCAGGCGGGCCACCCGCCACCCCGATGGGGCCGAAGCATCCGCCCGGCCCCATCGCACTGTCCGCGCCCCGCCCTCGGAGGGCGGTCAGTCCGCGAGACGGGCGCCGCGGCGCCAGATGGCGCGGGTGTTGAGGGTGTCGCCGATGTCGCTGGTCGGATCGCCGTCGACCAGCAGGAGGTCGGCGCGGAGCCCCTCGGCGATACGGCCCCGGTCGCCGAGGCGGAAGCGCCGGGCCGTGGTCGCCGTGGCCGCGCGCAGGGCGCGTGCGGGCGTGAGGCCGGCTGCCACCAGGTACTGCAGTTCGTGGTGCAGGCTCGCTCCGTGCGCCAGACCCCCGAAGAACGTCTCGGACATGGACACGTCGGTACCGGCCAGCACGTCGACGCCGGCGGCCTCCAGGGCACGCACGGTGTCGTACACGTCGTCGAGCTTGCCCTGCGGGTAGCGGTTGTAGCTGGACCGCAGGGTCTCGTCCCACTTGCTGTCGAGGCGCGCGGCGACCCGGGGGTCGTCGGCGAGTTCGCTGCCGGTGATCCCCATCATCGAGGCGTTGAGGCTGATGCAGGGAACGACGAACATGCCGGCGTCCTTGATGAGACCGATGATCTCGGCAGTGTGCGGCTGGTCCATGAACACATGCGCGAGACCGTCGATACCGGCCTCGGCGGCCATCCTGGTGGCCTCCACGGTCAGCGCGTGAGCCACGGTGAGAGCCCCGTACTTCTTGGCTTCCGCCACACCGGCGTTCACGGTGGCCTGGTCGAGCATGGGCAGCCCGGGGTGCCCCTCCACGCTGCCGTCATCGATCATGAACTTGATGAAGTCGGACCCCCGGGCCAGCAGCTGAGGCACGAAGGCAGCCGCCTCCTCCGGCGTGCTGGAGAACGGCATCAGGGGCATCACCGGGGGCAGCTCCCACTTCGGCCGGAACCCTTCGGGCATCAGCTCGCTCGGGTGTCCCCCGGGCGGCGTGATACCGAAACCGGCGGAGCGCACGTCGGCAACGGTGTCGTCATCGGTGATGGCCCCCCGGTTCTCCCGGGTGTTCATCCCCTGCATCTCCAGCTCGGTCGTCACCCCGAACCGCAGGGCGAGCGCCAGGGATCCCGGGGCGGAATGAACATGGGCGTCGATGAGCCCCGGCAGCAACGTGGCACCACTGCCGTCAACAATTTCGCTGCCCCGTGGAGCCTCACCACCGACACGGGCGATCCGCCCGCCGTCGATGACCACGGTCTGCACGCCGACGGCCTTCTCCCCGTCGAAGACCCGGGCGTTCGTGATCGCGGTAAGTGCCACAGGAGCCACCTCATGTCCTTGCTCTTTCACATTTACATACCCGATGCTATGCACATACCTATCACCATGCAACTGCACACCCCGCACCCCTACACTCGGACACATGAGCAGCGCGTCTTCCCCCGAGCAGCCGGCCGACGACCCGGCGCTGGACCAGATCGGCCCGGCCCTGTCCCGTCTGCGCCGCCGCGCGCCCGCTTCACCCAAGGACCTCTCGCGCAACCTCGTGCTCAACGTGATCGCCGACGCTCCGGGCGAGACGACCGTCGGCGGCCTCGCCGCCGAGATGGGCGTCGCCCAGCCGGTGGCCAGCCGGACCGTGGCGGCGTGCATCGACGACGGACTGCTGCGCCGCGCGGCATCCCAGGCCGACGGCCGCCGCACCGTGCTGGAACTCACCGAGCACGGCGAGGCCGAACGCGCCCGCTTCGCCGCCGAACAGCGAAAGGCCTTCCAGGAAATCACCGCGACCTGGCCCCCGGAGGACCAGGTCACATTCGCCCGCCTCTTGGTCCGCTACGGCACCGACGCCACGGCTTGGTCCAAAACCCAGCCCCAGAACCGGACTTGACGATGCCGACGGGCGGCGGCCTTGGCCGAGGTCGGCCCGGGCGGCAGTAGCCGATGTCGGTGGGGGGCGGCTGGTTGGCGCGGCCTGCAGGAAACTCCCACGCCCAGCGGGCAGCCAGCACCCCACCCCAGTACGGGCTGACGCCGACGCCCAGGAGTGGACCCAGGGCGGCCGATTGGCGCCACCTGCAAGAAATTCCCACGCCCAGCGGGCAAACAGCGCCCCACCCCGGGACTTTCTTGCACCCCACCCCTCTGCACCCTTCCCAACCCCTCTCCCCCCCACCCCCACCCCCGCCATTCGACCGAGCAGCGCGACTGATGCGATCTCCGTGACGCTCACATCGAAAATCGACGCTCGCACCAGAAGAACCAGTCCGCACCCGGCAGGCAACCCGTCGCCGCCATCCACCCCACCCGCCCCTACGCCCCTCCCCCGGCCGCCCGGTCAACCAGCGTTCCTGAGGTGGAGGTGGGGCAGTCAAGGGTGGAGCGGAGCGGAATCGGCGGAGCCGACGCGACGCAGGAGCGCCCTTTACTGGGCCGCCGAAACCGCCACACTTCCGAGCACCGGGCGGCCCCGGCCACCTCCCGACCCCGGCGCATCGCAGCCCCCGCCCCTCGCGCGGCCCACCGCCGCCCGCACCTTCGCCACGAACGCCTCCGGTGCGCCGAAGACCTCCTCGGCGCCGAAGCGCAGCAGCACTCGGACTTCGGGGCACGACGCGAGGTCGTTGTACCGGGCCAGGTCCCGGCGGTGGGCCTCGCGGGTGCCGTGGTAGGCGTAACCCTCGATCTCGACCACCACGCCCTCCCCCCGGAAGAGGAAGTCCGGGCGCAGCAGGCGGCCCGACGGCGTCAAGATCTCTGCCTGGGTCTCCGGGCACAGCCCCGCATCACGCATCCGGAGCCGCGCGACCGTCTCCGCAGGTGAGCCCGCCCCCGGGTCGGCAAGCGCCAGCCACCGCCGCGCCCTCACCACCCCGGCCGCCCCCGCCACCGGCGGCGCGTCCAACGCCTCGGCCACGGCATCGACACCGCCGATCAACGGTCCCCGCCGACAACGCCCGCCGTACCGGCGGCTGCTCAGCGCCGAGTCGAGCGCCACCAGGGCGTCCTCCCTCGGGCCACCGCGCAGCAGATCCGCCAGCGTACGCACGACCGTCGTCACTCTGAGATCCCCCACCACAGCGGTCCCGCCCGGCGGCAGCGGAAGCCAGTGGACGCGAGCGCCAACCTTGCGACGTGTTCCCAGTGGGTCAGTGAACTCCAGCTCCTCCCGCAGCACTTCGATGTGCCACAGCGCCGCCGCCGACCGGTGGCTCGCCACCAGGCCCGGCATCGTCAACTGCCCGGCCCAGAGACGCACCGCGAGATCGACCGTGCGCCCCGGTTCCGCCCAGCCGCCTCCCGGAATACGCGTCCACCCCTCAGCCGCCAGGCTTCTGGACAGCGCGCTCGCCGACCAACCCGCCTCCCTGGCCCAGCGCGTGAGCAGCACCCCCTCGACAGCCAACTCCCCAAGCCCACCCCGCTCCCCCGCACTCTTCGGCTCCCTCGAACCCCCCATGACCACAGACTGCCGCACACCGGCCTCACGAGTTTCAGCCTGTGGATAACCACGCCCCTGTGGATAACCACGGCTCCCACCGTCCACTCGCAAGGCGCACCGTGGCAGGAAAGGTGGGCTGCTCGTCATTGCGGACATCGGGGTGCGACACAAGACTTGAGACACGGCTCGGAACACGACCACACGACGCCGCACCGCCCACCGCACACCGCACACCGCACACCGCATCCGGGAAGGGACCCCATGCAGATCGCGATCCTCCTCTACGACAAGTTCACCGTCCTCGACGCGATCGGCCCCTTCCAGACCCTCGCCGGGCTGCCCGGCGCCGAAGTCGTCTTCGTCGCCGAGGAGGCCGGTCCCGTACTCGACGACACCCGGAACCTCTCCCTCCTCGCCACCAAGTCCCTCGCCGAGGTGAGCAGCCCGGACATCGTCGTCGTACCCGGGAGCCCCGAGCCCGACCTGGAGAACGAGGCCGTCCTCGACTGGCTGCGGGCCGTCGACGCGACCACCACCTGGACGACATCCGTCTGCACCGGCTCCCTCATCCTCGCGGCCGCGGGCCTCCTCAAGGGCCGCCGCGCCACGTCGCATTGGCTGGCGCTGGAGCAGATCAGGCAGTTCGGTGTCGATTCGACCGGGCAGCGCGTCGTCTTCGACGGGAAGTACGTCACCGGCGCAGGCGTCTCCGCCGGGATCGACATGGGCCTCACCCTCGCCGGGAAGATCGCGGGCGACGAGCACGCGCAGACCGTACAGCTGCTCATCGAGTACGACCCCCAGCCGCCGTACGACGCCGGCTCACCGGAGAAGGCCCCGGCCGCAATCGTGGAGAAGTTCCGGGCGCAGACCGTCTCCTAGCCGCCCTCCGCCCTCAGCCCTCAGCCCTCAGCACAGACCGTGTCCTGGTCGTGTCCCGGGCGGGACTTGCACCTGACACAGTCTCCGCATGGTCACCTCGAAGCAGCGGCGGCGTCTCGGCACGGCATCCGTCCTCCTCATGGGCGCCGCCATCACCTCACTCACCGCCTGCGGCACGTCCCGGCACGACGCCACCGCAGCCTCTCCCACCGCACCCTCCCCCACCTCCTCCCACAGCGGCGCGTCCAGCGGCGCCTCCCCGTACGTGGAACCCGGTGTCGTCGACGGCGCACCCCACAACGGGGAGAGCAACGCCTACCGCCAACCCGGCGACATGTCCCCGGCGGGCGAGGAAGCGGCCCAGGCCGAGGCTGCCCGCATGGCGCCCGTCCTCAAGCGCCTGCACGGCAAGGGGAAATGGGACCCGGAGAGCGTGCGGGCAGCCCTCACCGGTGAGCTCGGGTACGAGGTCGTGGAGTACGGCGGCAAGGGCAAGGTCCTCGGCGGCGAACTCATCGTCCAGGAGATGCGATCGCGCTACGAGAACGGCGAGTACGTCACCCCCGAGGGCACCATGATCGGCCTACGCGTACGCGAGGACGCCTGCGTCACCGCCTTCGTGCAGCCGAGCAACTCTGAGGCGAAGGCCAACGGCCCCTTCATGGAAACCGGATGCATGGAACCGCCCATCGGCCACTGACCTCACGCCACGCAGACACCCAGCCACACGCCACGTCCCGTCACAACACGTCCCGCCACGCCACACAACCTCACACCGCCTTCAGCCACTCCACGAGCAGCCGGTTCACCTCGTAGGCCCGCTCCTGCTGCACCCAGTGCCCGCAGCCTTCGAGGATGTGCGAGGACGCCAGGCCGGGCAGGGTCTCCGGGTACGCCTTGATCGCGTCCGCCAGCCACGTCGTCGACGCGTCCTGGTCGCCGCCGATGAACAGTGACGGCTGGACGATCGGCGCCCCGTCCCACGCCGCAAGGTCCTCCCAGTCACGGTCGACGTTGCGGTAGCGGTTGAGCGCGCCGGTCAGGCCGGTGCGCTCGAACTCGGCCGCGTAGAAGTCGAGATCGGCCTCCGTCAGCCAGGAGGGGAGGGGCTGACCGGCGTGACCGGCCTGACCCTCTCCAGCCGGGAACCGGTCCGACATCCTTCCGCCCGGAGCCACGAAGTGGAGGCTCGGACCGTCGGCCGCCGACGGCATCGTGTCGGCGGAGAGACTCGCGTAGAACCCCGCGAGCCATCCACGCACATCAGGCTCGATCTCCGCCTCCGCCCTGCCCTCCTCCTGGAAGTAGCTGACGTAGAACTCCTCGTCGCCGCCGATCGCCGCGAAGGCGTCGGTCGGCCGGAAGCCGTTCCTCGGAGCGTACGGAACGCTCAGCAGGCCCACCGCGGTGAAGACATCCGGCTTGAGCAGCGCGGAGTTGGCGGCGATGGCCGATCCCCAGTCGTGCCCCACGATCGTCGCGGACTCCTCGCCCAGCGCGCGTACGACCCCGACGTTGTCGGCGACATGCTCCGTCATCCGGTACGCGGCCACCTCACGCGGCTTCGACGAGCGCCCGTAGCCACGCACGTCGATCGCCACCGCACGGAAGCCCGCCTCGGCGAGCACGGGGAGCTGGTGGCGCCACGAGTACCAGGACTCGGGAAAGCCGTGCACCAGGAGAACGAGCGGGCCCGTGCCCTGCTCCACCAGATGGATCCGCCCACCGGGGACGTCCACCAGTCGGTGATGCTGCGGGTAATGCGTCACGTTTCCTCCCGGACCGAAGTCAGAAATCGGAAATCCGGAATCCGGAATCCGGAATCCGGATCCACGGACACGTCCACGGACACGTCCGCGTACACGTACACGTACAGAACAACCGCGTACGCCGTGATCCTGATCCTGTCCCCCCACCTCCCCCACCCGCGAGCAACTTTGCCGATTCGGCAAATGGCTCACCAGTGCAGCGCAGTACAGCGCCCCCCGCAGCCGAAAACCCTTTGGACACCCCCGCGCCCCTCCCCGATAGTGCGGCGCATGAGCTCTCTCGTGCGCCACCTCACGTTCGACTGTTCCGACGCCTATCGTCAGGGCACCTTCTGGGCCGGGGTTCTCGGCGGGAAGATCGCCGACGACGACTTTCCCGGGGATCCCGAAGCCCTCGTCACGGCCGAGGGTGTCACTCTGCTCTTCGTCACCGTGCCCGACGCCAAGTCCGTCAAGAATCGCGTGCACATAGACCTTCAGCCGCAGGACCGCACCCGTGACGAGGAGGTCGAGCGGCTCCTGGAGCTGGGTGCGAAGGTCGTGGGCGATCACCGCAAGCCCAACGGGCGCGGCTGGGTCACTCTCAGCGACCTGGAAGGCAATGAGTTCTGCGTCGAGTGCAGCGCCGCCGAACGCGGCGAGAGTAGTTAGACAGGCGGTGACGGAGAACCAGAGGGAAGCGGACCGCACCTACCCCTTGCTGCACCGCAGTTCCTGTTTCAGGACCTTCCCGCTCGCATTCCTCGGCAGTTCCGTGACGAATTCGATCTCCCTGGGGACCTTGTAGTTCGCCATCTCGCGGCGGGACCAGGCGATCAGGTCGTCGGAGGTGAGGACCGCCCCGGGCCGCCGCACCACGTACGCCTTGCCCACCTCGCCGAGCCGCGGATCCGGGACGCCGATCACCGCCACGTCCGCCACCTGCGGGTGTACGCCGATCAGTTGCTCGATCTCTGCCGGGTAGGCGTTGAAGCCGCCGACTATGAACATGTCCTTGATCCGGTCCGTGATGCGGAGGTTGCCCGCCTCGTCCAGGACGCCGACATCGCCCGTCCGCAGCCAGCCGTCCGGGGTGACCGCCTTCTTCGTCTCCGCCGGGTCCTCGAAGTAGCCCTGCATGACGTTGTGTCCGCGTACGAGGACCTCTCCCGCGTGGCCCGGGGAAAGGTCCTCGCCGCCGGGGCTCACCACTCGTACCTCCGTGTCCGGGATGGCCCGGCCCGAGGTCGACGCGATGACCCGGGCGGCGTCTCCCTGGCGGCACATGGTGACGATGCCGCTGGCCTCGGAGAGGCCGTACGCCGTCAGGACCGTGGCGATGTGCAGTTCGGTGCGCAGGCGCTCGACCAGTTGCAGGGGGACCACCGCCGCGCCCGTCACGACCAGGCGCAGGGCCGTCAGGTCGTGCTGGTCGCGGGCGGGGTGGTCGAGGAGCGACTGGTGCAGGGTGGGCGGGCCCGGGAGGACCGAGATGCGTTCCGCCGCGACGTTGGCCAGGACGGTGTCCACGTTGAAGACCGGCTGCGGGATCATCGTCGCGCCGCGCATCAGGCAGGCGATGATGCCCGCCTTGTAGCCGAAGGTGTGGAAGAAGGGGTTCACGATCAGGTAGCGGTCGCCCTCGCGCAGGCCCGCCAGTTCGCTCCAGATGCTGTAGCAGCGCAAGGTCTGGGCGTGGGTGATGATCGCGCCCTTGGGGCGGCCGGTCGTGCCCGACGTGTAGACGATGTCCGAGGGTGCGGTGCTCTCGACGCCGTCCGCCCTGGCCCGTACGTCCTCGCCCCGTACCCCGTCGCCGCTGGCCATGAAGTCCTTCCACGTGCGGAAGTCCTCCGGGGCGTCGTCGGACAGGACCACCACCTGCTCCAGGTGCGGAAGGCCCGGCAGGGGGCCTTTCCCCTTTCCGTCCGCGGCGGCCCGGCGCAGCGAGGCCACGTACGACGTGCCGAGGAACGTGCCCGTCACGAAGAGCAGCTTCGCCCGGCTGCGTTGCAGTACGTAGGACGCCTCCGCGCCCTTGAAGCGGGTGTTGAGGGGGACCAGGACCGCGCCCGCCGACACCGCGCCGAGCGCCGAGACGATCCAGTCCAGGGTGTTGGGCGCCCAGACGGCCACCCGGTCACCGGAGTTGACGCCGTTCGCCATGCACGCGGCGGCGGCCCGCTCCACGCGTCGGCCGAGCTCGGCGTACGTGACGCGGGTGCGGCCCTCGACGACCGCCTCCCGGTCGCCGTACCGCTCGGCTGCCGCCCGGACCAGTCCCGGGATGCTGCCCCACTCCAGGTCGCCGCGCATCGCAAGCCCCTCCGCCGCAGTAGCTGACTATCCGTCAGATTAGCTGTAACCTGACGCGCTGTCAGCAGTCGGGACGACGTATGGCGAAGCCCTGGGGCCTCGCCGGTGGCGGAGGTGTCTTGCCCATGGCTTCACTCAAAGACGCTACAGCGATAGTCGGGATCGGGCAGACCGCCTTCGCCAAACAACTGCCCGAGGACGAGAAGACGTTGGCGTGCCGGGCGATCGTCGCCGCGCTCGACGACGCGGGCATCGCGCCGTCCGAGGTGGACGCGTTCGCCTCGTACACGATGGAGGAGACGGACGAGGTCGAGGTCGCGAAGGCGATCGGCGCGGGCGACGTGACGTTCTTCAGCAAGGTGGGCTACGGGGGCGGCGGTTCCTGCGCGACCATCGCGCACCTCGCCTCCGCCGTCGCCACCGGGCAGGCGAGCGTCGGCATCGCGTGGCGGTCCCGCAAGCGCGGCAGCGGGCCGCGCCCCTGGAAGAACACGGCGGTCCAACTCCCCACGCCCGCCCAGTGGACGCGCCCCTTCGGGCTGCTCCGCCCGGCCGACGAGATCGGGATGCTGGCCCGCCGCTACATGCACGAGTACGGGGCGACCCGCGACCACCTCTTCAACGTCGCCCTCGCGTGCAGGAACCGGGCGAACCAGAACCCGGCCGCGATGATGTACGAACGCCCGCTGACCCGCGAGATGTACATGTCCTCGCGCTGGATCAGCGAGCCGCTGTGTCTGTTCGACAACTGCCTTGAGACCGACGGCGCGTTGGCGTGCGTCATCGTGTCCGCCGAGCGAGCGCGGGACTGCCGGCAGAGGCCCGTGTACGTCCACTCCGTCGCCCAGGGGCTGCCCGCGCAGCACCACGGGATGGTCAACTACTGGAACGACGACCCGCTGACGGGTCCCGCGTGGACGGCGGCCCGCCAGCTCTGGAAGCAGGCGGACTTCTCGCCGGAGGACGTGGACGTGGCGCAGATCTACGACGCGTTCACCCCGCTCATCCCGCTGTCCCTTGAGGGGTACGGGTTCTGCGGGCGCGGCGAGGGCGGCGCGTTCACCGAGGGCGGCGCACTGGAGAGCGGGGGCCGCCTGCCGATCAACACCGGGGGCGGCGGCCTGAGCGAGGCCTACGTCCACGGCTTCAACCTCATCAACGAGGGCGTGAAGCAGCTGCGGGGCACGAGCACGGCCCAGGTGCCGAACGCGTCGACGTGCCTGGTCACGGCGGGCGAGGGAGTCCCGACGTCGGCGGTACTGCTGCGGGCCCCCTAGGGGCGCGAGGCTGTGACATCCGCGGCTCCGCCGCGTGAGCGCGAGCAACCACGACGCATCCCGCACCCGAAAGAGGCCAGCCACATGGCAGACGCGACAACCTCGACGACCGAGCCCCTGCTGACCCCCACCATCGACACGGACGGCGCCCCCTTCTGGCAGTACGCCGCCCAGGGCGAACTGAGAATCCAAGCCTGCACCGCCTGCGGCGAGCTCCGGTTCCCGCCCAGGCCCTGCTGCCCCCACTGCCAGTCCTTCGACAGCGAGTGGCGCAGGATGAGCGGCCGGGGCCGCATCTGGTCCTACGTCCGCCCGCATCCGCCCCTGCTCCCCGCCTACGCCGCGCAGGCCCCGTACAACGCGATCATCGTCGAGCTGGCCGATGCCCCGCACATCCGTCTCGTCGGCAACCTCGTCGCCGCCCCGGAGGCCGCGCTGAACTCCGTCGATCCCGACCGTCTCCGCATCGGGGCGAAGGTGCAGGTCGCGTTCACCGATGTGGACGGCATCGCGATGCCCCGCTGGCTCCTGGAGCGGCCATGACGGCTGCCGCGAGCGCCCTGCGCACGGAGACCGACAAGGACACGGGCGTCGCGGTCGTCACCCTCGACCGCCCCGCCCGGCACAACGCCATCGACCCCGAGACAGCCGAGCAACTCACCTCCACCTGGCGGGAGTTCCGCTTCGACGACTCCGTACGCGCGATCGTCCTCACCGGCGCCGGGGAGAAGGCGTTCTGCACCGGCATCGACCGCGACACGGACGTCCCGCAGCCCGGCTCCCCGTACTCGATGGACGATCCGCTCCTGACCATCGGACCCAAGGCGAACGACCTGTGGAAGCCGCTCATCGCCGCCGTAAACGGCATGGCGTGCGGCGGCGCCTTCTATCTCCTGGGCGAGGCGGAGTTCATCATCGCCGCCGAGCACGCCACGTTCTTCGACCCGCACACCACCTACGGGATGGTCAGCGCGTACGAGGCGATCCTCATGGCGCAGCGCATGCCGATCGGCGAGGTCGCCAGGATGTCGCTGATGGGCACGGCCGAGCGGATCTCCGCCCGGCGGGCGTACGAGACGGGCCTGGTCTCCGAAGTCACCGCGTCCACCGACCTGTTGACGGCCGCCACCCGTGCGGCCGAGGTCATCGCCGCGTGCCCGACCGAGCCGGTCCAGGGCACCGTGCGAGCGCTCTGGTCGGCGAAGGAGGCTGCCCGCACCCAGGCCCTGGCCCAGGCGCCGCACCTCATCGCGCTCGGCAACCTGCCCCCGGAGCGGCAGGCGGGCCTCTTCACGGGCCGCAGCCCCGGCTTCCGTACGAGGTGAGGCGTGGCGAGGTGAGGGGCGTACCGGGCCCCGGCCGTCGCCTGGCGACGTTCATGCACTCGGCGTAACGTCACGAGTGGACGGCCGCCGTCCGGACCCCTTCCAAAGCTGGCACGACGGCCGTCACGGCGACGACGCCACCAGGGCCCGCGCCTACGACCGAGCCGTGCCGGTCCCCCGCTCGGCGTCCAGCGCGTACACGCACCGGTCCTTGCTGCACGCGTACACGACGCCGTCCCGCACCACCGGCGCCCCGGTGATCTCGCCGCCCGTGGCCAGCTTCCAGCGCAGGCGGCCGTCGTCCGCCTTGAGCGTGTACAGCAGGTGGTCCGTCGACCCGAAGTGGATCCGCCGGTCGGCGACGACGGGTGTGCCGACGACCTCGCCGCCGGCCTGGAAGCGCCATTTCGGCGTGCCCGTCACCGCGTCCAGGGTGTAGAGCCCCTTGCCGCTGCCGACGTGGACGTGCCCGTCGGCGACGAGCACCGGCTCGATCGACGCCCGGGACTCCGTGGCGATGCGCCAGCGGTCACGGCCGTCCGTGGCGTCGAGGGCGTACACGGTGCCGAGGTAGTCGGCCAGGTACACGCCGCCGCCGGTGACGGCGGGGCCCGGCGCGAACGCGGGCGGGCACAGGAAGGCGGCGGGTGCCTCGAAGTGCCAGCGGACATGCCCGCCGACCACGTCGATCGCGAGGACCCGGGTGCCCGCGGACACGTACACGTACCCGTCCTGGGCGGGGGCGAGCCGCACCGGGACGCCGCCGCAGGATGCCGCGTCGCCGACGGGGTACGACCAGCGCTCGTCGCCCGTGCGGGCCTCCAGGGCGCGCAGGCGCGCGTCCTTCCAGACGTAGACCGTGCCGTCGTGGACGACGGGTCCCGCCTCGGGGGTCTCGAAGTCGGTCTGGGCCCCGGTGATCTCCCAGAGCTTCTCGCCGTTCGCGGCCTCCCAGGCCTGTACGCCGCCGCCGCGCGTCCCGGTGACGACGGTGCCGCGGTCAGCCTGCAGGGAGTACACCCAGGCATCGGTGTTCAGACGCCACAGGTCGGTGCCGTCGGCGCCGTCGAGGGCGTAGAGCGTGGGGCCGTCCGAGGCGTGGATGCGTCCGTCGGCGACGCCCATGGACCAGGCGACGTCCCGGGTCTTGAAGCTGCGGCGGCCCGTGCCGACGTCCAGGGCGTGCACCTCGAAGGACGTGACGTACACGAGGTTCCCCGCGACGGCGGGCGTACCCCAGACGTCGTTCGACATCCGGAAGCGCCACGGCCGCCAGGCGGCCCCCGCGTCCGGCGCGGCGGCGGGGGCGGGCACCACGG
The DNA here is from genome assembly GCF_041435335.1 of Streptomyces sp. NBC_01283. NCBI lineage: Bacteria > Bacillati > Actinomycetota > Actinomycetes > Kitasatosporales > Streptomycetaceae > Streptomyces > Streptomyces sp. NBC_01283. The sequence continues at coordinate 5,218,654 of NZ_CP108430.1, read as the reverse complement.
GGTCGGCGCCGTTCGTCACGGCCCTGGACCGCGACCAGGAGGCGGCGAGCCCGGTGTCGACGGGCACCGAGCTGACGGCGGCGCGTGCGTCGGCCACCCGGGGGCCGGGTCCGATCGGCACCTTCGCCCCCGCGAGGTGCACGGGCCCGGCGTCCGGCACGGCCCCGAAGGGGGGCGGCTGCGTCGGCGGGGCCGGCGGTGCGTGCCGCGGAGGGGGTGGGGCGACGGCGGGGGCGCCGCCTCGGCCGCCGCTGCGGCCCGATGAGGCGAGCGCGGCCCGCGCGGGCGGACGCCCGCCTCGGCGGGCCTCGATGAGCGCGACGGCCCGCTCCGGGAGCCAGGCGGACGCCGTGCCGCTGTCGCCGTCCTCGCTCTCCGAGGCGAAGAGGTGCGGGGCGAGCTGGGCCTGGAGGTCGGCGGGGCTGGGCCGCAGCACCGCCTCCATCTGCATGCAGGTCTCGATGAGCGGACGGAGCTCGTCCGGGAGTCCTGCCAGGTCAGGACCCTCGCGCAGCAGCATGAAGACGGTCTCGACGGGGTTCGCCCCGTGGAAGGGCGCGTGCCCGGTGGCGGCGAAGACGAGCATCGAGCCGAGCGAGAAGACGTCGCTGGCGCCGGTGACGCTGCGCGAGTCCTTCGCCTGCTCGGGCGACATGTAGGCGGGCGTGCCGACGGCGACGTTCGTCATGGTCAGACGGGTGTTGGAGACGCCGGACGCGATGCCGAAGTCGATCACACGCGGGCCGTCCTCCACCACGAGGACGTTCGACGGCTTGAGGTCACGGTGGACGAGGCCCGCGCCGTGGATGGACTCCAGGGCCTCGGCGACGCCGGCCGCGAGCCAGCGCACGGCCTGGGTGGGCAGCGGCCCGTGTTCATTCACTATTTCTTCGAGCGAGGGGGCGGGCACATAGGCGGTGGCCAGCCACGGCACGGCCGCGCGCGGGTCGGCGTCCACGACGGCGGCCGTGTAGAAACCGGACACGGCCCGTGCCGCCTCGACCTCGCGCGTGAAGCGGACGCGGAACAGCTGGTCCTCGGCGAGCTCGGTCCTGACCGTCTTGATCGCCACGCGCCGCCCTGACGCGGAGCGCGCGAGGTAGACAAGGCCCATGCCACCGGCTCCGAGCCGGCCGAGCACCTCGAACGGACCGATCCGCCTCGGATCGTGCTGCGTCAGCTGATCCACCACTTGCCCTGCCACCTCCCCGTACGCGGGCGCCGTATGAGCGGCCCCGTGCAGCGTCTCACCACCGAGCCGCTACGGCGGCACGCACCCTGATTCTTCCTGTCCGGGGCGGCGGTTGCGAACCCGGGGCGGGATCGGGGTGTTGTGGGACAAAGGAGACGCAAGGAGAAGGAGATATGTGAGCGAAAGTTGATTCGAACGTGTGACCTATTCAATATCGGCTCCCGAGCGGCGCGCGGACAGGACGCGGATACGAGAGGAATACGGCCCACAACCCCATTTGCACTCGGCCGAATCGCGCTCCGATCACCCCTCGGTAAGCTGACGGCATGACAGGACAGGTACGTACCGTCGACGGCCGCGTGGCCGGTCGGCGCGGTCAGGCGACGCGTCAGAAGCTGCTCGACTGCCTCAGCGAGATGCTCAGCTCCTCGCCCTACCGGGACGTCAAAGTCATCGACGTCGCCCGGAAGGCGGGGACTTCACCCGCGACCTTCTATCAGTACTTCCCCGACGTCGAGGGCGCCGTCCTCGAGATCGCCGAGCAAATGGCGGCCGAGGGAGCCGAGTTGACCCAGCTCCTCGACGGCCGTTCATGGGTCGGCAAGGCGGGGTGGCAGACCGCACAGGAGCTGGTCGACGGCTTCCTCGACTTCTGGCGCAAGAACGACGCGATCCTCCGGGTCGTCGATCTGGGCGCCGCGGAGGGCGACAAGCGCTTCTACAAGCTCCGCATGAAGATCCTGAACTCGGTCAACAACTCCCTTACGGACACGGTCAAGGAGCTCCAGTCCAAGGGGAAGGTCGACAAGGACGTCAACCCCGCGGCGATGGCGGGCTCCCTCGTGGCGATGCTCGCCGCGGTCGCCTCGCACCAGCGGGGCTTCCAGACCTGGGGCGTCAAGCAGACCGAACTGAAGCCGAACCTCGCACTGTTGGTGCATCTGGGCGTAACAGGCAAGAAGCCGACGAAGTAGGGCATCCAGTACGTCATCCGGTACGTCTCTTCTGACGCTCCTCAAGTCCTGTCACCGCAGCGGCGGATCACTGATGGACGGTGATCCGCCGCTGTGCTACCCGGACAGGCCCGTCACGGCGACCGGTTCGCCCGGCTGCTCCGTGCGTCTACTCCGTGCGCCGCTCCAGGCGGAACAGCCGGATCTCCCGGTCCACGCGGGACTGGTACGTCGCGTACGGCGGCCAGAACTTCAGCACCGCCTCCCAAGCCGCCTTCCGTTCCTCCCCCGCCAACAGCCGTGCCCTGACCGGGATGTCCGCACCCCGCCAGCTCACGTCGGCATCCGGATGGGCGATGAGGTTGCCGGTCCAGGCGGGATGCCCCGGGCGGCCGAAATTGGAGCCGATCAGAATCCAACTCCCCGCGTCCTCCGGCATGCAGGCCAAGGGAGTGCGCCGGGGAAGCCCGCTCTTGGCGCCGCGCACGGTCAGGATCACCCCCGGCAGCATCTTCGCGCTGAGCAGCACCTTGCCGCGCGTGAGGCGGTGCACCGTGCGGTCCATCGCGGGGATGAAGTGCGGGGCGATCTTCGCGAAGGTCCGGGTGGACGACACCTTCTGCATCAGGCGCACACCGGGGGCCATCAGACGGCCACCGTCGCCGTCGGCTGTGCGGGCGTGAACAGGTCGGCGCGTTCCGCCGCGCGGGCCCGCAGTAGGTGCCCGGGGCCGAACAGGAGTTCGTCGCTCGACGCCCGCTTGAAGTACAGATGCGCCTCGTGCTCCCAGGTGAACCCGATGCCGCCGTGCAGCTGCACGGCCTCCGACGCGGCGGTCCGCAGCGCGTCGAGGGACTGCGCGAGCGCGAGCCCTCCCACCTGCTCGGAGCCGTCCCCGGTCGCCCACGCCGCGTAGTACGCCGCCGACCGCGCGGCCTGCACCTGTACGTACACGTCCGCGAGGCGGTGCTTGACCGCCTGGAAGGAGCCGATCGGCCGCCCGAACTGCTCGCGCTGCTTGACGTATTCGACGGTCCGCTCAAGGGCCCGGTCCGCCGCGCCCACGGCCTCCGCGGCGAGCACGGTCGCGGCGACGTCACCGACGGCGGCGAGCGCGCCCGGCACGTCCGCGTCGTCGGCGGTGCCGAGCAACTCGGCTTCCACGTCGCGCAGTTCGACCCGGGCCTGCGGGCGGGTCTCGTCGAGGGATGTCTGCCGGGCCCGCACGAGTCCGGCGGCCCCCTCGCGTACGAGATAGAGGAGCGTACGGGAACGGGCGAAGCCCCCGGTGTGCGCGGCCACCAGGAGCAGCCCCGCGCTGTGCCCGTCGAGGACCTGCTCGGCCTGGCCGTAGAGCCGCCAGACGCCGTCCGCGAGCTTGGCCTGCACGCCGCCCGCACGGCCTCCGCCGGACCAGTCGCCGAGGTTGTCGCCGACCAGGCCGAGCGCGGTGGCGAGCCCGGTGCCGGGCACGGCGAGCGCCGCGGTGAGACCGCCCGTCGCGATGCGGGGCAGCAGCTCCGACCGCTGCCCGTCGGTGCCCAGGCGCTGGAGGAGCGGGGCGACGAGCGCGGCGGTGGCGAAGAGGGGTGAGGGGGCGAGGGCGCGGCCGAGCTCCTCGCTGCCGAGGGCGAGCTCCGCCGAGCCGCACCCCACTCCCCCGTACGCCTCGGGGACGGCGATGCCGGGCAGGCCGAGCTGTTCGGCGAGCGCGGACCAGAGGGCGGAGTCGTGTCCGGCGGGGGTGCGGACCGCGGCCTTCACCTCGTCCGGCCCGCAGCGTTTGGTGACGAGCTCACGAAGGGTGCGGCGGATTTCTTCCTGCTCCGCGGTGAAGGCGGCGTCCATCGGCGGGCTCCTCCCCCGGGTCGCGGCCTGGTTCCTCGGCGTCGTGCACGAGGGCGGGGCGACCCGGATCTGACGGGCCGTCATGCTAAGACGGCACCCGCGAGATGCACAGGCCCGCGACGCCACGTAACACCCTGCCGGGAGCCGCTATATCTGATGTACCGTCAGATTCATGCCAACTACCCATTCCTCCAACCCTGGTGAGACGGTGGCCCGCCCGCGCAAGGTGGCCGTCGTCGGCATATCCCTCTCCGACTGCGGGCGCGTGGACGAGGCCACGCCCTACGCCCTGCACGCCCAGGCGGCCCGCCGCGCCCTGGCCGACTCGGGCCTGGGCCGCGAGGTCATCGACGGCGTCGCGTCGGCGGGCCTGGGCACGCTCGCCCCGGTCGAGGTCGCCGAATACCTCGGCCTGAAGCCGCGCTGGGTCGACTCCACCTCCGTCGGCGGCTCCACCTGGGAGGTCATGGCGGCGCACGCGGCGGACGCGATCGCGGCGGGCCGCGCCAACGCCGTCCTCCTCGTCTACGGATCGACGGCCCGTGCGGACATCAAGGCGAGACGGCGCACGTCGAACCTCTCCTTCGGCGCGCGCGGCCCCCTCCAGTTCGAGGTCCCCTACGGCCACTCCCTGATCTCCAAGTACGCGATGGCCGCGCGCCGCCACATGCACGAGTACGGCACGACGCTCGAACAGCTCGCCTCCGTGGCGGTCCAGGCACGGGCGAACGCCGCGACCAACCCGGACGCGATGTACCGCGACCCGATCACGGTCGACGAGGTCCTCGACGGCCCGATGATCGCGGACCCGTTCACCAAGCTGCACTGCTGCATACGTTCCGACGGCGGCTGCGCGGTGCTCCTGGCGGCGGAGGAGTACGTGGCCGACTGCGCCTCCACCCCCGTCTGGGTGCTCGGCACCGGCGAGCACGTCTCGCACACGACGATGTCGGAGTGGGAGGACTTCACGGTCTCCCCGGCGGCGGTGAGCGGCCGCCTCGCGTTCGAACGGGCCGGGGTGCGTCCACAGGACGTGGACGTCGCCGAGATCTACGACGCCTTCACCTACATGACCCTGGTGACGCTGGAGGACCTGGGTTTCTGCGCGAAGGGCGAGGGCGGCGCGTTCGTGGAGAAGGGCCGCCTGCTGCGGGACGGCGAACTCCCGACCAACACGGACGGCGGCGGCCTGTCGGCCCAACACCCCGGCATGCGGGGCCTGTTCCTGCTGGTGGAAGCGGTACGGCAACTGCGGGGCGAGGCAGGCGATGGCCGCCAGGTACGGAAGGCGGGAGGAAGGCTGCCGGAGGTGGCGGTGGCATCGGGGACGGGCGGGTGGTTCTGCTCGTCGGGGACGGTGGTGCTGGGGCGGGGGTGAGGGGGCGGGGGCGAGGGGGCGGGGGCAAGGGGGCGGGGGCAAGGGGGCGGGGGCGAGGGGGCCCTCTGCCTGAGGTCGTGGGGGTGGGGGCTCGCGTAGATTCGGTGGATGGACGACTCCGACACCCGGCCCGATGACACCGCCCACGGCCGTGCCCTCCTCCGTTCCCTCCGTGTCTGGGACACCGAGCTGCCCCCGTTCGACCTGGAGGGCGCCCCCGACGCCCCGCTGGCCCTCTTCTGGCAGTGGTTCGTGGACGTCGCCGAGGCGGGTCAGGTGGAGCCGCACACCATGAGCCTGGCGACGGTCGACGAGGCGGGCCGACCGGACCTGCGCACGCTGATGCTCCACGACGCGGACGAGGCCGGCTGGCACTTCGGTTCGCACTCCGGCAGCGCGAAGGGTCGCCAGCTCGCGGGGAACCCGGAGGCCGCGCTCGGTTTCTACTGGCCCGTGCAGGGCCGCCAGGTCCGGGTGCGGGGCCGGGTCACGACGGCGAGCGCCACCGAGAGCCGCGCCGATCTCGCCCGCCGTTCGCCCGGGGCACTGGCGTCGGCGCTGGTCGGCAGGCAGAGCGAGGTGCTGCCGTCGTACGGGGACCTGGTGGCCGCGAGCCAGGCGGCCTGGGAGCACGCGCAGGCGGACCCGGACGCCCCGGCGCCGAGCTGGACCCTGTACGTGCTCGAACCGGCGGAGGTCGAGTTCTTCCAGGGCGAGGCGCGGCGCAGGCACGTGCGGCTGCGGTACGTGCGGGGGACGGACGGCGGCTGGGCCAAGGAGCTGCTGTGGCCGTGAGGACCCGCGTCACCGGCCGGGTACGGGCCACCCGCCGGGTACGGGCCACCGGACTGCGAGCCGCGCAGGTCAGCGCGTGAAGCTGTACTGCGTGAAGTCCCGCACCGGGCGGAACCCCAGCCGCTGATACAGCTCGTTGCTCGTGGGGTTGCCGACGTCCGTGAAGAGCAGCACCTCGGCCGCGCCCGCCGCAAGCGCGGCACGGCTCACCGCCGTGGTGACCGCGCCCGCGTAGCCCCGCCCGCGCAGGTGGGCCGGGGTGTAGACGGGGGCGACCCGGACCTGGCCCGCGACCTGGCGGGTGTTGCCCGCCATGGCGACGGGGGTGCCGTCGGGAGCCTCCCAGAGGGTGACGCCTCCGTAGGAGATGCGGGCGTCGGCCCACTCGCCGGCGTCCATCCCGGCCTTCTCCCCGATGGCCTCGTGGAACTCGCCGTGCCAGCGCGCGAGCAGCGCCCGGTCGGCGTCGGTGGCGACGCGCGCGCTGCCCTCCGGGGAGGGATCGGGCGGGGTGAGGGTGCCGAGGCGGTACAGCCGCTGGGGGAAGCTGACGGCGGCGTCGGCTTTCGTCCGCCGCTCCCAGGCCGCAGAGAACGCTGCTGCCGTGGCGCTCTCGGCCCCGACCCCGGCAGGTTCCAGACCCGCGTCGGCGAGAACCTCGGCGAGCTCGTCGGCGGCGGCCTCGTCCGCGAGCGGACTCAGGGCTAGGAAGTGCGGCGGGGTCCACAGGAACGCACCGCTCACGGAAGCCTCCCGTGGCCCCCGCGCTCCGTCACCGCCGGTGCGGATCCCGAAGAGGGGGTCGCTCTCCCCGTACACATGGAGCCCTCGCGTCCGCAGCATGTCGGTGACGCTGAGCAGCGCGGTGTGCGGGGCGGGCGCCGAGCGCAGGAAGGCACCCGCGCGGGAGAGGAACTCGTCGAGGTCGGAGGTCAACTGCCAGCGAGGGTACGGAGAGGAGGGCGGAGAGGAAGCCATGGGCCATGCTCCCCCGCACCACACCTTCAACAGAAGCGAATTACGGGGCGGGGCGGAGAGGGGCGGGGTGCAGGGCAGTAGAGCGACAGGCCGCAGGCCGCAGGCCGCAGGGCAGTAGGGCAGTAGGGCGGCGCCCTCACCGCACCCGCCGGAACACCGGCACCACCACACCCCCCTTGTCCTCCCCCTCCTCGCGGAACGCGACCTCCAGCGCCATCCCGATCCGGAGTTCGTGCTCGCTCTCCTCACGGTCGACGATCTCCGTCATCATGCGCGGACCTTCGGCGAGGTCGACGACCGCGGCGACGTACGGGACGCGGGAGCCAAACGGCGGCAGGTCGTTCCGGTGCACCACGGACCAGGTGTAGAGCGTGGCGTGGCCGCTCGCCCGCTCCCAGGTGACGTCCTCGCTCCAGCAGTAGGGGCAGAACTCGCGCGGGTAGTGGTGCGCCTTGCCGCACCCGCCGCAGCGGCGGATCAGGAGGTTTCCCTCGGCCGCCGCGTCCCAGTAGGGGCGGGTGAAGGCGTCCGGCTCGGGGAGGTCGAAACGCGGGGCCAGAGGTGCGGCCGAGGATGCGGTCGGGGGCGTGGCCGAGGCCTTGGTGCTCACAGAAACAGTCCCATCGCCTTGAACTCCCAGCCTCGCAAAGGACACTGACAGCACGTCACTCAAACTCCTGACGGTACGTCAGTTCAGCGCACGCCCGACACGTACGCAAGAGGCAGTGCGCGGGGGACGCGAGAGGCGTGCACGCAAGAGGCGCACCCAAGAATCGTGCGCGAGAGACATACGCATGAGGGCGTACGGCACACACACCCACCGACGTGGCACGAAACCCACGGACAGAGGGTGCGTCGCGCATACCCGTGATCAATTCGCAACCGGTTTGGGGCTTGACCGTCCCCCATCAAGTGACCACGTGATTACTCTCAGGTTCATGGCCGACACCACTCCCCCACAAGCGCCACAGCAAGACCGCCCTGTGTACGTCGTCGGCGGCGGACCCGGCGGGCTCTCCGTCGCGGCTGCGCTGCGTGCCCGCGGCGTCCGTGCGGTCGTGCTGGAGAAGTCCGACCGCGTCGGCGCCTCCTGGCGCACGCACTACGACCGCCTGCACCTGCACACCACGCGCCGCCTCTCCGCGCTGCCCGGACTCGCGATACCGCGCTCCTTCGGGCGCTGGGTGTCACGTGACAACGTGGTCCGCTACCTGGAGAAGTACGCCGAGTTCCACGAGCTGGAGATCGTCACCGGCGTCGAGGTGTCCCGCCTGGAGCGCTCCGCCGACGGCACCGGCTGGCTGCTGCACGCCAGCGGCGGACGCGAGCTGACGGGCAGCGCGGTGGTGATCGCCACCGGGTACAACCACACGCCCCACCTGCCGGACTGGCCCGGCCGCGACACGTACTCGGGCGAACTCGTGCACGCGAGCGCCTACCGCGACCCGCGCCCCTACGAGGGCAAGGACGTCCTGGTCGTGGGCGTCGGCAACACCGGCGCCGAGATAGCCGTCGACCTCGTCGCGGGCGGCGCGGCCCGCGTCCGCCTCGCGGTGCGCACTGCGCCGCACATCGTGCGCCGCTCCACGGCGGGCTGGCCCGCGCAGCGCACGGGCATCCTGTGCCGCAGGCTGCCCGTCGCGCTCGTGGACCGGCTCGCGGGCCCGATCGCCAAGGTCAGCGTCCCCGATCTGTCCGCGCAGGGGCTGCCCCGCCCCGACACCGGCCTGTACTCCCGGGTCAAGGAGGGTGCGATCCCGGTCCAGGACGTGGGCCTGATCGACGCGGTGCGCAAGGGCAAGGTCGAACCGGTCGCGGCCGTCGACTCCTTCGAGGACGGCAAGGTCGTCCTGGCCGACGGCACCCGGATCGTCCCCGAGGCGGTCATCGCGGCCACGGGCTACCGCCGCGCCCTGGAGCCGCTCATCGGCGGCCTCGGCGTACTCGACGCGCAGGGCAGCCCGCTCGTCCGCGGCGCCCGCACCTCGAAGTCGGCCCCCGGCCTCTACTTCACCGGGTTCACGAACCCCATCAGCGGGATGCTGCGCGAGATGGCACTGGACGCCGAGAAGATCGCGAAGGCGGTGGCGAGAACGGCGAGAACACTGAGCACCAGCCGCTGACAAGCCAAGCACCACGGGCCCCGCACACCTTCGCAGGGGCACCCCAGAGGTCGGCACCCCCGCCTCCGGTGGCCGGTACTGCCCCCTCCCGGCGGCCCCGCCCACCGGGAGGGGAGTAGCCCCCCGGGGCACCTGGGTACGGCTAAAGGGCGCGACCCCGCTCCAGGCTTTGCGTGCAGCACTGTTCCTGACACAGCGTCAGTTCAGTAATCTGACTATGCGTCAGTTGAGTTGCTGTCACACAGGAGCGGGCGGACCGATGCTTGGATCGACTTACGGCACCTTCACCACCGACCCCCGCCGCGCGCGTGTTGTGGCCTGCGGCGAAGCCCCGGCACCCGCCGTCCATGGACAGGCCGCCACGGCGGACGACCTGGACGTCAGCGGACGACCCCTGCACGCCGACATACCGGACCTCGACCGGTTCTTCCGCCCCGAGTCCGTCGCCGTCATCGGCGCGTCGGACGCCGAGGGGCGGCCCAACACCGGCATCACGCGTCAGCTCATGGACTGGGCCGAGCGGGGCGGCGCCCGGCTGCACCCCGTGCACCCCACCCGGCAGTCCGTCTTCGGCACCCCCTGCTTCCCCTCCGTCGCGGACCTGCCGGAACAGGTCGATCTGGCCGTACTTCTCGTCAGTGACCCCCTTCCCGTGATCGAGGAACTCGCCGAGTCCAAGGTGAAGTTCGCCGTCGCCTTCGCCTCCGGCTTCGCGGAGACGGGCGAGGAGGGCGCGGCGGCCCAGGCCCGGCTGGCCGCCGCCGTGGAACGCTCCGGCCTGCGGCTGCTCGGGCCCAACACCAACCTCAACGCCTTCGAGAAGTTCCGCGACGACCTCGAAGGACCGGCGATCGCGCTGATCACCCAGTCCGGCCACCAGGGGCGCCCCGTCTTCACGATGCAGGAGATCGGCGTACGCCTCTCGCACTGGGCGCCCACCGGCAACGAAGCCGACCTGGAGACCTCCGACTTCATCTCCTACTTCGCCGAGCGCCCCGAGGTCGGCGCCATCGCCTGTTACGTAGAGGGCCTCAAGGACGGCCGCTCCTTCCTGCTCGCCGCCGACCGCGCCGCCCAGCGCGGCGTGCCCGTCGTCGCCGTCAAGGTCGGCCGCACCGAGACCGGCGCCCGGATGGCCGCCTCACATACCGGCAAGCTCACCGGCGCCGACACGGTGGTCGACGCGGCGATGCGGCAGTTCGGCGTGATCCGCGTGGACGGGCTCGACGAACTCCAGGACACGTCCGCCCTGTTGGCGCGCGCGAGGCCGCCGCGGGCCGAGGGCGTCGTCGTGTATTCGATCTCGGGCGGCACGGGCGCGCATTTCTCGGACCTGGCGACCGAGGCGGGGCTCCGGCTTCCCGCCCTCTCCGACGCCAAGCAGGCGGAGCTGCACCAGTGGATACCCGACTACCTGAACGTCGCCAACCCCGTCGACAACGGCGGGCACCCGGTGGGCGACTGGCGCGGCCGGAAGATCATCGACGCGATCCTGGACGATCCGGAGGTGGGGGTGCTGATCTGCCCCATCACCGGCCCCTTCCCGCCGATGAGCGACAAGCTGGCGCAGGACCTGGTGGACGCGGCGGAGCAGACGGACAAGCTGGTGTGCGTGGTGTGGGGCTCGCCCGTCGGCACCGAGGAGGCCTACCGCACGACGCTGCTCGGCTCGTCGCGCGTCGCCACCTTCCGCACCTTCGGCAACTGCATCACGGCGGTGCGGGCCTATCTGGACCACCACCGGTTCACGACCCGCTACCGCTCCCCCTTCGCCGACGCCCCGCGCACGGCCTCGCCGTCCTTCCGCAAGGCGCAGGCCCTGATGCGGCCCGGCCAGCAGCTGAGCGAGCACGCGGCGAAGCAGCTGCTGCGCGCGTACGGGATTCGCGTACCGCGCGAGCAGTTGGTGACCAGCGCGGCGGCGGCCGTGCGGGCGGCGGGGCTCGTCGGCTACCCGGTGGTGATGAAGGCGTCCGGCGCGCGGCTTGCCCACAAGAGTGATCTCGGCCTTGTGAAGGTCGGGCTGACGTCGGCCAGCCAGGTGCGGGACGCCTATCGCGAACTGACCGACATCGCCCGCTACGAAGGGATCGCCCTGGACGGCGTACTCGTCTGCCAGATGGTGGAGCGGGGCGTCGAGATGGTGGTGGGCGTGACGCAGGACGAGCTGTTCGGACCGACGGTGACCGTCGGGCTCGGGGGTGTGCTCGTCGAGGTCCTGCGGGACGTGGCCGTACGGGTGCCGCCCTTCGGGGAGGACCAGGCGCTCGCGATGCTCTCCGAGCTGCGCGGGCGGCCGTTGCTCGACGGGGTCCGAGGGGGGCCGCCGGTCGACGTCGACGCTCTCGTCGAGGTGGTGCTCCGGGTCCAGCGGATGGCTCTCGAACTCGGCGACGACCTGGCGGAGCTGGACATCAATCCCCTGATGGTGCTCCCAAGGGGGCAGGGGGCGGTCGCGCTGGACGCCTTGGCCGTCTGCCGGTGAGCGGCGCCCCAGGACACCGCTGGGCGCCGATCTCCTCCCGCACGCCCACCCGCACAACCACCCGCGCACCCCGCGCCACGCGAACACGCCGCGCCGAAACCCGCGCCGAAACGGAGCCCGTCCGCTCATGACCACTCCCCCCGACAGGCCAGTTGCCTCCCTCGACTCATTGGTACTCCACGCCACTGACAACGGCGTCTCGTGGATCACGCTCAACCGCCCCGAAGCCATGAACGCCGTCACCTGGGACCAGCGCGAACGCGTCATCTCGCTGCTCGCCGAAGCCTCCGCCGACCCCACCGTCCGGGCCGTGGTGATCACCGCGACCGGCAAGGGTTTCTGCGCGGGCGCGGATCTGCGCGGGGCGCCGAGCACCGGGGAGCGCGTGCCCGGCGACGTGGCCCGCACCATCAGGCTGGGCGCCCAGCGGCTCATCGCCGCCGTCCTGGACTGCGAGAAGCCGGTGATCGCCGCGGTGAACGGGACCGCGGCCGGGATCGGCGCGCATCTCGCGTTCGCCTGCGATCTCGTCATCGCCACCGAACAGGCCAAGTTCATCGAGGTGTTCGTACGACGGGGCCTGGTGCCCGACGGCGGCGGCGCCTATCTGCTGCCGCGCCTCATCGGCCCGCAACGCGCCAAGGAGCTGATGTTCTTCGGCGACTCCGTGCCGGCCGCGGACGCCGAACGGCTCGGGCTCGTCAATCGCGTCGTACCGGCCGGCGAACTGGAGAAGACGGCCCGCGCCTGGGCGGAACGCCTCGCGACGGGGCCGACCCGCGCCATCGCCATGACCAAGCAACTGGTCAACGCGTCCCTCGGATCCGACCGCGCGACGGCCTTCGCGGCCGAGGCCGCCGCCCAGGAGATCAACATGACGACGGCGGACGCGAACGAGGGCGTGGCCAGCTTCGTGGAACGGCGTTCACCTTCGTACGAAGGCCGCTGAGAGGCCCGCGCGAACGGACGCGCACCCGTATCCGCACGCACCCGGCGCGATGCTACGCCTGCACGGGCCTTCCTATCTGACGACCCGTCAGCTTCAATGGTCGGTGTGATGGGACATGCAGGGATGGCGGCCACCGTCGTCCGATACCTCAGGTCGGTCGGCGCGCCGACCACCACCGGCCCGGTCGAAGCCCTTCCCCGCCCGCAGTTACGGGCGGTCGGCGACGACGAGCGGGCTCCCCTTGACGCGGGCGAGTTCCGGCGCGTCCTCGGGAACTTCGCCACCGGCGTGACCGTGATCACCGCGCCGGCGTCCGAAGGCGAGGCAGGCCCGGCCGGATTCGCCTGCCAGTCCTTCTCCTCGCTCTCCCTCGCCCCGCCCCTGGTCTCCTTCATGGTCGCGCGTACGTCGACGACGTGGCCGCGCATCGCGCGCGCGGGCGTCTTCTGCGTCAACGTCCTGGGCGCCGACCAGGGCGCACTGTGCCGCGGCTTCGCGGTGAGCGGAGCCGACAAGTTCGCGGGAGTGGTCTACGACGCCGCTCCCGTCACCGGCTCGCCCCGCCTGGCCGGCGTACCGGCCTGGATCGACTGCACGATCCAGGCGGTGCACACCGGGGGCGACCACCTGATCGTGGTCGGCCGGGTGGACGCCCTGGGCGCCACCGACGACGGCGAACCGCTCCTCTTCCACCGGGGCGAGTTCGGCAGGTTCGACACCCCGGCCACGTAAACGGCGGCCCCACGACGTGAACGGCAGCCCCGCTACGTGAGCGCGGGCGGTCGCACGGCCGTCTCCGCGCCGCCGCCGGCCCGCCGGATGACCAGGGCCATCAGCGCAGCCGCCGCGCACAGCGCCCCCGAGGCGATCCACATCACGTCGTACGACCCGAACGTGTCCCGCACGACACCCCCGATGACGGCCACGAGCGCGGCCCCCACCTGGTGCGACGCGAGCACCCAGCCGAAGACGATGGCGCTGTCCTCGCCGTACTGCTCCCGGCACAGGGCCAGGGTCGGCGGCACGGTGGCCACCCAGTCGAGTCCGTAGAAGACGATGAAGAAGACCATCGGCGGGTGCACGGCCGAGTCGAGCAGCAGCGGCAGGAAGAGCAGCGAGACGCCGCGCAGCGCGTAGTACACGGCAAGGAGCCGCCGCGCGTCGAAGCGGTCCGTGAACCAGCCGGACGCGATCGTCCCCACCACGTCGAAGACGCCGATGACGGCGAGGAGCGACGCGGCCGCCGTGATCGGCATGCCGTGGTCGTGCGCGGCGGGCACGAAGTGCGTCTGGATCAGTCCGTTCGTCGAGGCGCCGCAGATGGCGAAGGTCCCGGCGAGCAGCCAGAAGGGCCCGGTGCGGGCCGCCTTGAACAGCACGGTCACCGCACGCCGCGCCGCCCCCGTGGCGGGCGGGGGCTTCTCCACGAACTCCTCGGACCCGTACGGCTTCAGGCCGACGTCCGCGGGGTGGTCGCGCAGCAGCAGCCATACGAACGGGACGACGGCGAGCGCGGTCAGGGCGACGGTCACCGCGGCGGGCCGCCACTTGTACGCCTCCACCATCCAGGAGAGCAGCGGCAGGAAGATCAGCTGTCCGGACGCGGAGGCCGCCGTCAGGATGCCGGTGACGAGTCCGCGCCGCGTGGTGAACCAGCGGTTGGTGACGGTGGCGGCGAAGGCGAGCGCCATCGACCCCGAGCCGAGCCCGACGAGCAGCCCCCAGCACAGCAGGAGCTGCCAGGCGGACTGCATCCAGACGGTGAGTCCGGAGCCGAGCGCGATCACGACGAGCGCGACGGCGACGACCCGCCGGATGCCGAAGCGGTCCATCAGGGCGGCGGCGAACGGCGCGGTGAGCCCGTACAGCGCGAGGTTGATGGAGACCGCGAGGCCGATCGTGCCGCGCGACCAGTGGAACTCCGCGTGCAGCGGATCGATGAGCAGGCCCGGCAGGGAGCGGAACGCGGCGGCACCGATGATCGTCACGAAGGTGACGGCGGCGACGAACCAGGCCCGGTGGATGCGGCGGCGCCGGACCGGCGCCTCCCGGGGCGGCTCGACCGGCTGATTCACGTCTGTCTGGGTCACGGCACCCAGAATCCGGATCCGGCCGCCTCCGAACGAGTGGCCGGAGGGACAGCATTAGCTAGAATCGGGCCATGGCCTCAACGACCGGCGATTCCGGAGTGCCCGGCACCCCCGGGCCGACCGCCACCGCCCGTCACCGCGTGGTGGTCCTGGCCCTGGACGGTGTCATCCCCTTCGAGTTGGGCATCCCGCAGCGGATCTTCGGCCGGGCGCGAACCGCTGACGCCGAGCCCCTCTACGAGGTCGTGACCGCGTCCGTCCGCCCGCCGGGCCCGGTGCGCACGGACGCCGACTACTCGATCCTCGTCGAGAACGGCCCGGACTGTCTGGCCACCGCCGACACGGTGGTGATCCCGGCTTCGTACGAACTGGGTCCGGTCTACGAGGAAGGCCGCCTGACCGAGGAACTAGCCTCGGCCCTGGCCCACATCACACCGGGCACGCGCATGATCTCCATCTGCACGGGTGGTTACGTCCTCGCCGCCGCGGGCTACCTCGACGGCCGCACGGCGACGACGCACTGGTCGTCGGCGGAGCACTTCCAGCGCGTCTTCCCGCGGATCACGGTGGATCCCGAGGTCCTCTTCATCGACGACGGCGACGTCCTCACCTCGGCGGGTGTGGCGGCCGGCCTCGACCTCTGCCTCCATGTCGTACGCAGCGATCACGGATCGGTGGTAGCCAATGACGTGGCCCGCCGTACGGTGGTGCCCCCGCACCGGGACGGGGGCCAGGCCCAGTACATCCAACGCCCGGTCCCTGAACCGCAGTTGGCCACGACGACCGCCGCGCGGGCGTGGGCCCTCGCCCGCCTCCACGAGCCGATCCAGCTCCGCGACATGGCGGACCAGGAGTCCATGTCCGTACGCACGTTCACGCGGCGCTTCCGGGAGGAGGTGGGGATCAGCCCCGGCCAGTGGCTCGCGCAGCAGCGGGTGGAGCGGGCGCGGCACCTCCTGGAGTCCAGCGATCTTTCCGTGGACCGGGTGGCGCGGGATGCGGGCTTCGGTACGGCACAGTCCATGCGGGGTCACTTGCAGGCGGCCCTGGGTGTAACCCCGACCGCCTACCGCCGCACTTTCCGCGCCGGCGCGTGTCTCTCTTGAACGGTGGGGCGCCGTGGGCCCGCAGCCACCCTGAACGAACAAGCCTTTCCCGCCCACCCACCCGATTGCCCCGCAGCACCATCGATCAGCCAACGACCGGCCGCAGTCGGCAGCGCTCGCGAGGGGACGTGGCGGTATGTCCGCCCGGAGCACGGCTCGCGGCACTCCAGCCCCGAAGCACCCCAGCGGCCACCGCACGATAGCGAGGACGGACATACCGGCACGGCCCCGCACCCCAAGGGCGCGGCCTCGCACCCCAAGGCGGACCGCACCGCACCGCACCCCGCACCCCGCACCCACCCGCACCAGCGGGCCCGCTCAGAACGTCAGAACCCCCCGAGCCACCCGCCCCGCCTCCGCATCCCCCACAGCCTTCGCGAAGTCCTCCACCGGATACGTCTCCGTGACGAGCTCGTCCAGCAGAAGGCGCCCCGCCAGATAAAGCTCCGCGTACAGCGCGAAGTCCCGCTGCGGACGTGCCGAGCCATAGCGGCAGCCCAGGATCGACTTGTCCAGGAACAACGACGACACCAGGAACGACGCCTCGGCCGTGGCCGGCGGCACCCCCAGCAGGATCGCCTGCCCATGCCGGTCCAGGAGATCGACCGCCTGCCGGATCAGCTCGACCCGGCCCACGCACTCGAAGACGTGGTCCGCCCCCGTGGGCAGCAGCTCCTTCACGCCCTCCGCCTCCGCCGACGAGAAGAAGTGCGTGGCACCGAACTGCCGTGCCACGCTCTCCTTATCGGGGTTCGCGTCGACCGCCACGATCCGCGTCGCCCCGCCGATCCTCGCCCCCTGCAGCACGTTCAGGCCGATGCCACCGGTACCGATCACCACCACGCTGTCCCCGCGGTCCACCTTGGCCCGGTTCAGCGCGGCCCCGACCCCGGTCACCACCCCGCACCCGATCAACGCCGCCGACGTCAGCGGGATGCTCTCCGGGATCTTCACGGCCTGCACGGCCTTCACCACCGTGCGTTCCGCGAACGCGGAGTTCGCCGCGAACTGGTAGATCGGCTCGCCGCCCCGCGAGAACGGCTGGTCCGGCATCCCGATGGCGCGCCGGCACATGGTCGGCCGCCCCCGGTTGCACTCCCCGCACGTCCCGCAGCTGGCGATGGTCGAGAGCGCCACATGATCACCGGCCGCCACATGGGTCACCCCCGCACCGACCGCCTCCACCACCCCCGCTCCTTCGTGCCCGAGCACCACCGGCGAGGGGAAGGGAATGGTCCCGTCGATCACCGAGAGGTCACTGTGGCACAGCCCGGCCGCCGCGACGGCGACCAGCACCTCCCCCGGCCCCGGATCCCGTACGTCGAGGTCGTCGACGACCTCCACCCTCGAACCCTCGGCCTTGCTCCTGTCGAAAACGACACCCCTCATCGCGCCTCCCTCGGCAGGCCGAGCACGCGCTCGGCGATGATGTTGCGCTGAATCTCGTCCGAGCCGCCGTAGATGGTGTCGGCCCGCGTGAAGAGGAAGAGCCTTTGCAGGGCATCGAGTTCGTACGGTTCGCTCTCGCTCCAGTCCCCTGGACCGACCGCCCCCGCAGCCCCCCGTACCGCCATCGCCAGCTCGCCGAGCCGCTGATGCCACCCGCCCCAGAGCAGCTTGGCCACACTGGGAGCGCCCGCGCCGACCCCGGAGTCGGCCCGGGAGCCGCCCGAACTCCCCAACGTACGCAGGGCGTTCCACCGCATGACCCGTAGCTCCGCCCACTGCCGCACGAGGCGGTCCCGCAGCACGGGATCGTCGACGGCCCCGCTGTCGACGGCCTCCCGTACGACGCTCCCCAGCTCCTCGGCGAACCCGATCTGCTGGACGAGCGTGGACACGCCCCGTTCGAAGCCGAGGAGGCCCATGGCGACGCGCCACCCGTTTCCGGCACCGCCGACCACGTGCGCGGCGCGCGCGACCGCACCGTCGAAGAAGACTTCGTTGAACTCGCTCGTACCCGTCAACTGCCGTATGGGACGCACCTCGACGCGTCCGGGCTGATCCATCGGGACCAGCAGGAACGAGATCCCCCGGTGGCCGGTGGACCCCGCCTCCGTCCGCGCGAGGACGAAGCACCAGTCCGCCTCGTGGGCGAGCGAGGTCCAGATCTTCTGCCCGGTGACGCGGTACACGTCGCCGTCCCGCACCGCCACCGTCCGCAGCCCCGCCAGGTCCGACCCGGCGCCCGGCTCGCTGTACCCCTGGCACCACAGGGCCTCCCCGCGCGCGATGGGCGGCAGGAACTCGTCCTGCTGCTCCTGCGTGCCGTAAGCGAGGAGGGTCGGGGCCAGCAGGTTCTCGCCGATGTGCCCATAGCGCCCGGGAGCCCGCACGCGCGCGTACTCCTCGGCCCAGACGACTTGCTGGGTCAACGAGGCCAGCCGATTCCCATACACCCCCAAAACCCCAGCACCTGCACCTACACCTGCACCTGCACCGGCCCCTGCACCAGCACCCGCACCCGCACCCGCACCCGCACCCCACCCAAGCCCAATCCACCCACCCCTCCCCAACTCCCGGTCCCAGGCCCGCCTTTCCTCCGCCCCCTCGTGCTCACTCCCGGGGCCACCCCGCCCCGCCGCCCCGGCGAACACCCCCGTCAGGTGTTCGGTGAGCCACGCGCGGGCCTCCGCGCGGAACTCCTCGTCCTCCGGGCCGAATCCGAACTCCACCGCCCGGCCTACGCGTTCGGCCGGTCTTTGGCGGCGGCGGCCTTCGCCATCGCCTCCAGCTGGGCCAGCATCGGCATCGGGTCGACCCCCACCGTCCCCGGCAGGAAGTCGGCGATCTTCTCCGGGGTCCAGCCGCCCTCGACATACCCGGCCCGCAGCTCACGCGGCTGTGCCCAGACGGCGATCTTCGGGCCCGCGACCGTATAGACCTGCCCGGTGATCTTCTCCTCCCGGGCCCGCTCGCTCAGCAGATACGTGACCAGCGCGGCCACGTCCTCCGGCTCCCCGATCTCCTTCAGCTCCATGGGCACATTGGCGGACATGCGCGTGCGCGCGACGGGCGCCACCGCGTTCGCCGTCACCCCGTACTTGTTCAGGCCGAGCGCGGCGCTCCGCACCAGCGAGATGATCCCGCCCTTGGCGGCGCTGTAGTTGGCCTGCGCGACGGACCCCTGGTGGTTGCCGCTGGTGAAGCCGATCAGTGTGCCCGTCCCCTGCTTCCGCATGACCGCCGAAGCGGCCCTGAAGACGGTGAACGTGCCCTTGAGGTGGGTGGCGACCACCGGGTCCCACTCCTCCTCGGACATGTTGAAGAGCATCCGTTCGCGCAGGATCCCGGCCACGCACACCACACCGTCGATGCGCCCGTACTCGGCGAGCGCGACGTCCACGATCCGCTGCCCGCCCGCCATGGTGGAGATGTCGTCGGCGACGGCGACGGCCTCGCCGCCCGCCGCCTGGATCTCCTTGACCACGCCGTCGGCTATCTCACTGGTCGGTTCCGCCCCCTCCATGGAGACGCCGTAGTCATTCACGATGACCCTGGCACCCTCGGCCGCGGCGGCGAGCGCGACCGCCCTGCCGATGCCGCGTCCGGCGCCGGTGACGGCCACCACCTTGCCTGCCAAGAAGTTCCCCACGTCCGGCCCCTTCCCGCGGTTTCTGACGGACCGTTAGATTCTATGACCCGTCAGATACCGGAAGACAAGCCCTGCGGAGGACCCATGTCAGACTCGGCACCCACAGGTCCCACCGATTCGACCCCGGCGTCCGCCCTGCCGCCCGAGTTCCACGACATCGCCAAACGCGTGAACAACTGGGGCCGTTGGGGCTCCGACGACGAGATCGGCACCCTCAACCTCATCACCGACGAGGTCGTACGCGAGGCCGCCGCCACCATTCGCACCGGCAGGCGCATTCCACTCGCACTGCCGCTCAAGGAGGACGGCGTCCAGACCGGCCTGATACCCGGCCGGATCAACCCCCTCCACACGATGGTGCAGATCAACCAGGAGCTCTTCGGCCCCGGCACGGTCGCCACCAGCGACGACGCCGTCACGATGGGCCTCCAGACAGCCACCCACTGGGACGCGCTCACCCACGCCTCGCACTCGGGAAAGATCTACAACGGCCGCCCCGCCGACTCCATCACCGCCCACACCGGCGCGCGGTTCAGCGGCATCGACAAGGTGCCGCACCTCGTCTCGCGCGGCGTACTGCTCGACGTCGCCCGCGCCAAGGGCGTGGACCGGCTGCCCGGCGATCACGCGGTGACGCCCGAAGACCTGGCGGAGGCAGCGGAGTTCGCCGGGATCACCGTCCGCGCCGGCGACATCGTCCTCGTACGCACCGGCCAGATCCAGACCTACCTGGCGGGCGACAAGCACGCGTACGGATATCCGTCCCCCGGCCTCTCGGTCCACACCCCGGAGTGGTTCCACGCTCGCGATGTCGCGGCGGTCGCCAACGACACGCTCACCTTCGAGATCTTCCCGCCCGAGATCGAGAACCTCTGGCTGCCCGTGCACGCGCTCGACCTGGTCGAGATGGGGATGCTGCAGGGCCAGAACTGGAATCTCGAAAAGTTGTCCACAGCCTGTGCAGAAGTTTCCCGCTACAGCTTCCTGCTCTCCGCGATGCCCGAACCGTTCATCGGCGGTACGGGGACACCCGTCGCGCCCGTAGCGGTGCTGTGAGCCTTCGGATGGCGGCGGCCCGGCTCCCGCCCCGAGCGCGTCGCCGCGCGCGCCGCCATCCGGCTCCGGCGCACTGGTCCTGCTCTCCGGCCACGAAGGGACCGACGCCGACGGCGACCCACATCTCGCCGAGGACCGGGTCACAGACCACCGTCCCTCGACGTCCCCTCGCGGCGAATCGCTGCACACAAGCGTGATCAATCGGACACGGTACGTCAACACCCGTCCGGTGATTAATGAATTATGCCGCTTATGCTCCGGCCGCGCATGGCCGCGCATCGTGGCACGCGACGGCGCATGCGGGCGCCCGGCACCGCCAAGGGACCTGCCATGAGTGCGGCCATGAGCACCGTCATGAGCACCGCCACGCAGTGCTCAGACCGCTTCGTACGCGACGTCCTCGTAGGTCGCCCCGTCGAACGCGACCGCCTCGACGCCCGGCTCGCACCGGTCCACCTCGCACCAGATGCTCTTTCCCGCGCCTTCGGTCTGCCAGCCCCAGCGGTCCGCGAGGCCGTCGACGAGCTCAAGGCCCCGGCCGTTGGTCGCGTCGCCGTCCGCGTGCCGCTGCTTCGGGGGACGTGCGCTGGCATCGGCCACCTCGACCCTGACCGTGCCCGGCCCGGCATCGGCGGCCTCCTCTGGCACTTCCGGGACGTCCGGGAGCCGCATGCGCAGCACGGCCGGACAGCCCGTGTGCACCACCGCGTTGGTGACCAGCTCCGAGATCAGCAGGATCAGCGTCTCGGCCAGTGGCTCGTCGACCCCTATCCCGGAACCGGCGAGCCGTGAGCGCGCCCACCTTCGGGCCCGCCCCACCTCGGCCGGGTCCGGCCTGACCTCCAGCTGAACTTGAAGCACCTGCACCGCTCACACCATCCGAACCGGCGGACACATCGCCTCGCGACTCCACAGGGTCACGGAACGTGATCCCCTTGAGAGACAGCATGGTTGACGTTCAGTCACCCCAACAAGCGCTTCAGGCATATTCCAGCGCGAAGGAGTACGCGTGCGGCATACTGTGCGACGCGCACTGCGGGGGGTCGAACAGGCGGGCATACAGCCCCTTCCTGCACTGCGAACGGCACGCATTGCCGGGCCCGGCGCCGCCTCAGTGGCAACACCGGCATGGCTCGACCTCAGAACCACTCGCATCTCACACAAGGTACCGGAGCCGAAGCCCGACTCCATGCCGTGACGAGTCACGCATAGGACACAACCCGATATCGACGCTCAGTAGCCTCCCCCCACTTCGGGAGCTCCACAAGTCGATCACTCTCCGCACACCGGCCCCACGACGATCCCGTGGCCCCACGAGCCCCACAGCCGCCCAAGCCGTCAGAGTGCCGCCGCGAGCTCCTCCTCCGCCCGGGCCGCGGACTGCCCGAGGCCGGCACGCACCCAGGCCCGCTTCAGATGCAGATGTACGTCGGCCTCCCAGGTGAACCCCATTCCGCCGTGCACCTGGAGGCAGTCCCGCGCGTTCCTCACCGCCGCCTCGTCGGCGAGCAGCTTGGCCCCGGCGATCTCCAGTACGTCACCGGTGACGGCCGCGGCATACACGGCGACACGGGCGACCTCGGCCCGGACGAGCATCTGCGCGCAGAGGTGCTTGACGGCCTGGAACGCCCCGATGGGCTGGCCGAATTGGGTACGTTCCCGGGCGTATTGGACAGCCATCTCACAGGTTCGCGCGGCGCTGCCGAGCTGCTCGGCGGCGAGCAGGAGATCCGCCTCCGCCCCGCCCTCGCTCCCCTCACGCGACGAAGGCGCAGACGAAGGCGTAGACGCAGACACCCGATGCAGCGGCGTCAGCGGGTCGACCGACCGCAACGGAACCGCCCCCGAGACGTCACCCTGCGCGACATCCGCCGCGTCGAGCCAGGGGACGAGCCCCCCGTACGGGGCCGTCACCACGGTCACGCCCTGTGCCGCGCCGGCGACGTCGCGTGCGGCGAGGAACGTGGCCACCAGCGGCCCGGGAAGCAGCACCCGCCCCGCCTCCTCGAAGGCAAGCACGGCCTCCGGAAGCGCGAGGCCGACCCCGCCCTGCGCCTCCGGCACCCGCAGCGAGAAGAACCCGGCGTCCCCGAGCTCCCGCCAGAGGTTCCGGTCCAGGGAGGGCACCTCCGAGCCCGACGCGTCCCCGGGACCCACCGCTGCCCGTAAGGCTTCTCCGCCGAAGCGCCCCTCCAGCAGTTCACGCACTCCGCTCTTCAACGCCTGCTGATCTTCAGTGAGTTGGAAGTCCACGTGCTCCCTCACCGCCCCTTCGGGAGGCCGAGTATCCGCTCGGCCACGATGTTCTGCTGGATCTGCGAGGTCCCGGCGGCGATCGTGTAGGAGAGAGAGGAGAGGCGGTCCAGGGTCCACTCGTGGTCCAGGTCGAGGGCGCCCGCCCCGAGTACCTCGCCGGCCGCCTCGTACAGCTCCTGGCGTGCGTGCGAGTAGCGGAGCTTGAAGACGGACCCGCCGATTCCCGGCACCCCGGTCCCCGCCCGCTGCGACTCGCTGACGTTCCACTGCGTGAGCCGCCACAGCGCCCCGAACTCCGCGCCCAGCCTGCCGAGCCTGCGGCGCAGCACCGCGTCGTCCCAGCGGCCGTTCTTGCGGGCCTCGCGGGCCAGCTCGCCGAGGACCCGGCGGCAGGCGACGACCTCCCCCACGAAGGCCGTGCCCCGCTCGTACGAGAGCGTCACCATGGTCACGCGCCAGCCGTCGTTCTCCGCGCCGACGCGGTTGGCGACCGGGACCCGCACCTCGTCGAGGAACATCTCGGCGAACTCGGTGGAGCCCGCGAGCGTGCGCAGCGGGCGGACCGTGATGCCGGGTGCGTCCATCGGCATCGCGAGCCATGTGATGCCGCGGTGCTTGGGCACGTCCTCGCTCACCGGGGTCGTCCGCACGAGGAGCTCGCACCAGTCGGCGACCTCCGCGTGCGAGGTCCAGATCTTGGATCCGCTCACCACGTAGTCGTCGCCGTCGCGCCACGCGCGCGTGCGCAGTGACGCGAGGTCGGAGCCCGCGTCCGGTTCGCTGAAGCCCTGGCACCACACCTCGTCGCCGCGCAGCACGGGCGGCAGCCAGCGGGCCCGCTGTCCGGGGGTTCCTTCGGAGGCGATGGTGGGGCCCGCGTGCAGCAGGCCCACGAAGTTCGCCCCTACGTAGGGTGCGCCCGCCTTCTCGGTCTCCTCCAGGAAGATGAGGTGCTGGGTGGGGGTGGCGCCCCGCCCTCCCGCGTCGACGGGCCAGTGCAGGCCCGCGTATCCGGCGTCGTACAGCCTGCGCTGCCACCCCATGTCGTACGCGCGGCGCCCCGGCCAGTCCAACGGGTCCGGGCGCGCCGGCAGTTGGGGGAGGGTGCGGGCCAGCCACTCGCGCAGGCCCGCCCGGAAGGATTCCTCCTCCTGCGTGTAGGTGAGGTCCACGTCGCCCCCTCCGGTCATCCCTCCGGCCCCTCCGGACTATCTGATGACCCGTCAGAACGCAGGCTAGCTTCGCACCTCTGGACCGACAAGGCGGTGAGCCTTACGCTCTCGGCACGATCTGACTGCCCGTCAGTTCAGTCGGTCCGTCAGCCGGACTCCGGTCGCGAGGGGATCACATGAGCACCTCAGGGAACGCGGGGATCGAGACCGCGTACACACTCGGCGCCTCCCGCACCCTCTGGGAGCTCATCGAGCGGCGCGCCGCGCTCACCCCGGACACGGCCGTGCTGCTCCAGGCGGCCACCGACCCCGCCGACGACCGGCGGCTCACCTTCGGCGAACTGCGCGACCGCTGCGAGCGCGTGGCCGCGGGCCTCTACGAAATGGGCGTGCGCCCCGGCACGGTGGTGGCCTGGCAACTGCCCACCCGCATCGAGACCGCCCTGCTCTCCTTCGCGCTCGCCCGTATCGGCGCGGTCCAGTCGCCGGTCATCCCCTTCTACCGCGATCGCGAAGTCGGCTTCGCGCTGCGGGAGTCGAAGGCCGAGTTCTTCGCCGTGCCGGGGGTGTGGCGCGGCTTCGACCACACGGAGATGGCCGAGCGCCTCGGCGCACGGGGCATATTCAAGGCGTACGCGTACGAGGACCTGCCCGACGGCGATCCGTCCGTCCTGCCCCCGCCGCCCTCCGACGGCACGTCGGTGCGCTGGATCTACTGGACGTCGGGCACGACGTCCGACCCCAAGGGCGTACTGCACACGGACCGTTCGCTGATCGCGGGCGGCTCGTGCCTGGCGCACGCGCTGCACCTCTCCGCGGACGACGTCGGCTCGATGGCGTTCCCCTTCGCGCACATCGCGGGGCCCGACTACACGGTGATGCTGCTCCTGTACGGCTTCCCGGCGGTGATGTTCGAGACGTTCGCGCTGCCGGACGCGCTGGACGGCTACCGGCGGCACGGCGTGACCGTGGCGGGCGGATCGACCGCGTTCTACTCGATGTTCCTCGCCGAGCAGCGCAAGCTGGCGCCCGGCGAGAAGCTCATCCCCACCCTGCGCCTCCTCGCGGGCGGCGGTGCGCCGAAGCCGCCGGAGATCTATCACGCCGTCGTACGCGAGATGGGCTGCCAGCTCACCCACGGGTACGGCATGACCGAGGTGCCGATGATCACCATGGGCGCCCCGGACGACACCGCGGAGAACCTGGCGACGACGGAGGGAATGCCCCCCGATGGCATGGAGATCCGGGTCACGGACGCCGAGGGCAAGGAGGTGCCCGCAGGGGTCGACGGCGAGGTGCGGCTGCGCGGGGAGGCCGTCTGCCAGGGGTACCTGGACCCCGAGCAGAGCGCGGGGGTCTTCGACGCGGACGGCTTCCTGATCACGGGCGACCTGGGCCACGTACGGCCGACGGGGCACCTGGTCCTCACCGGCCGGGCCAAGGACATCATCATCCGCAAGGGCGAGAACATCTCCGCCAAGGAGATCGAGGACCTGCTGCACCGGCATCCGGCCGTCGGGGACGCGGCGGTGATCGGCCTCCCGGACCCCGAACGGGGCGAGCGGGTCTGCGCGGTGATCGAGCAGCGGCCGGGCGACCATGACGCGCTGACCCTGGAGTCCATGACCGGCTATCTCCGCGGGGAAGGACTCTCCACGTACAAGCTGCCGGAACAACTGGAGCTGGTGGAGGCCCTCCCCCGCAACGAGACGCTGCGCAAGGTGCTCAAGTACAAGCTGCGGGAGCGGTTCACGCGGAGCTAGCGCTCACCGCGCGGCTCACTCGGGGACGGTGAAGTACGCCGCGAACGCCGCGACGATCTCGTCCTCCGTCACCCGTCCGTCCCCGTCGGTGTCGAGCGAGCTGCCCGCGGTGCCCGCGATGTCCTCCGGAACACCAAGTGCCTTGAGCACGCGCGCCAGTTCCTGGGGGCTGACCGCACCGTCCCCGTCGCCGTCCGCGACGGCGATCACGGCGTCCAGGAACGGCCGCGCGATCTCGGCGAACCGGGCCGGGTTGTCGCGCAGCCGCTTCACGGCGCCGCCCACGAACTCCGGCTTGGTGATCCGCTGGTCGCCGTCACGGTCGGCGATCCCGGCCATGCCCTGCCAGAAGGCCTCGGCCCCGATGTAGAGCGCCTGCCCCTTCCCGGAGCGTGCCGTGGCGCCGAACTCGCTGAGCAGGGCGGCGGCCGCCGTGCTGAAGTCCTCACGGGAGATGTAGCCGTTGCCGTCCTGGTCGAAGGTGGCGAAACGGGCCGCGATCTTACGCTCGTACTCGGCACTGTCCATGGTGTTCGGGCCGCCTCACTTCTGCGGTTGGGTGCGTGTGCACAGGGGGTTCCCTGGGTGTCTCTGGCAGCGAGCGTACGTCTTCGGCGACCGCCCGGAGGCGGGAAGCCGACGCTTGTGCCAAGACCGGGACAAGAGAGGTTGTACCAGGAACCGGCTCCCGGTGATCTTTTGGGTCGCCCTTGACCCCGCCGGCTCCGCACGGCCCCGCTCCCGCCCGTCCGCGGCGCCCATCTGCCCCTGGCGCGTGGCGAGATCGGCGGCGCGGTCGGCGGCGCGGGACGGCCGGGTCACGCGGAGAGCGGAATGGCCTCCTCGTCCACCGCGGCCGCCACGTCCGGGAAGACCTCGAAGAGGCGGCGTACGCCGAGGGCGGCGAGGACGCGGTTCACGTGGGATCCGTCCTCGGCGCCCTTCGCGGGCAGTATCAGGCGCAGCCTGCCCTGACAGGAGCGGAACAGACGGCGCGTCGCGATCAGCACGCCGACGCCGCTGGAGTCGCAGAACAGGACATCCGAGAGGTCGAGGACGAGGCTGTGCCGGCCGTCGGCCACGGCGTCGTGCACGCGCTGGCGCACGACGGGCGAGGTCACCAGGTCCATCTCGCCGGACACCCGCAGCACGGCCCAGCCGTCCTGCTCGTCCACGGCCACCTGCAGCGTCACTCGCACGCCTCTCGCTCGCTGATACCGCTCGCTCGTAGCTCGCCGATGCGGAAGCCTTCCCTACGCTTCCTACGTCGCGGCTGCCCCAGCTCCTCTCCATGAAACACCAGCAACGCAGCTCCCTATCATCCGAGGCCGGGAGCAGACGCACTTTGCCTCAAAGGCAATGCGTTGTCGGTGGTGGCGACTACATTCGATGGAGGGTTTCGGTCGGGACGGGGATCGGGACGCGCACGGAACGGCACGCGCAGAGGGGGCCGCATGGCGAAGGACGCGCCGCGCCGCTGGGACCGCCGCATGCAGCAGCGACTGACGCACGGGGAGGCTGCGGCGCTCGGCGAGCTGTACGACCGCTTCGCCTCACTCGTGCACGGCCTCGCCCACCGCGTGCTCGGCGACGAGGACGCCGCCGACCGCATCACCCGCGAGGTCTTCGCCCACATCTGGGAGAACCCCGACGCGTACGACCCCAAGCAAGGCCCCCTGCGCTCCTGGGTCGCCCAGCTCACCCACCAGCGGGCCGTCCGGCGGCTGCGCCAGACCGAGTCCGCCGCCCTGGCCCGCGGCGGCGAGGGCACCACGGAGGACCTGGAGCGCAGGGTCCGCCGCGCATCGGCCGCCGCCCGCGCGGACTACATCGTCACAGCCATGCCCGCTCCGCTGCGCGCCGCCCTGGAGCTGGCCTACTTCCAGCGGCGGGACTACCGCCAGACGGCTGCCGACCTCGGCGTGACGGAGGACGAGGCGCGCCGCCGCCTCCGCCTCGGCCTGCAGCTGCTCTCCACCGCGAACGACGCGGCGGGACCGGCGGAGCCGCACCCCGCACCGGGCGCGCGTCCCGGTTACGGGAGAGCGCTGTGAACGGGCCCGACCGGCAGGAACCGTTCGAGGAACCGGACAGGGACCGCTCTGAGGCTGGGCCTGGGCCTGGGACTGGGCCTGAGACCGGCGACGGTGCGGGCGGCCTGAGTGGTCCCGGCGGCCCCGGTGAGCAGCCGGATGCCCGGCGGCCGCCTCGCATACCGCTGCCCCGCACCTCCATAGAGGACAGCGGGCAACCCTTGCCCGACCCTCCGCTCGCCCTCGACCACCGCGTCCTGAAGTCCCTGCTCGGGGCATGGGCGCTCGCCGCCTGCTCGGTCGAGGAGGCCATCGCCGTCGAGGAGCACCTGGGCCACTGCGGCCCCTGCGCGGAAGAGGCGCTGCGGCTGCGCGACGCGGTGGGCCTGCTGCACCAGGAGGAGAGCCTCGACCTCGACCCGGGCCTGCGCAACCGCGTCATCGAGAACTGCCTGGGACGGCGCCCGCCCCGTATCCCGGTGCCCGAGTGGGCCATTCCGTACGACGCGGAGACCGCCCGGCTCGACGCCCTCCTGCGCGACATCGGCGACTCGGAGTGGCACGCCCCGGTGCGCCTGCGCTGGTTCGACGAGGACAGTCCGGTCAGCCGCAAGACGACGGTGGCCGGGGTGATCGCCCACCTCCTCGCCGTGGACGGCCTGGTCGCGCTGGCCCTCGGCCTCGACGACCCGCTGGGCAGGGAGGCACCGCCGCAGGCCGACCCGGGCCGGCGCACCGAGGCGTACTGGCGCGCCTCGTACTTCCCTCCCACCCGCGCGGTGCGCGGCCCCTGGCGCGAGCAGACCCACGAGCTGATCCGCACGGTGTCCTTCACGGCGGGCGGCACGCAGGGCTCCGGCTCCGGCGGCCTCACCGTTCCGTACAGCGCCCCGGACGAGCACGGCCGCCGCGTCGAACTGCCGCTGCGGGACTCGATGCTGGACCGCGCCTTCGAGTGCTGGATCCACGCGGGCGACATCGCGGAGGCGGTGGACTATCCCTACGAACCGCCGTCGCCGCGCCATCTGCACCGCATGATCGACCTCGCCGCCCGGATGCTCCCCGGCACGATCGCCGAGCGCCGCCGCGCGGGGCTCGCCGCCCCGTCGCAGGGCCTGGTGGCGGCGGGCGCCCCGGGCCGGAGCCTGCGCCTTGAGGTCGAGGGCATGGGCGGCGGCGAATGGTTCATCCCGCTGGACTCCCCCGGCGCCGACGCGTCGCCGGACCGTGAGGTGGCCCATGTAGCGCTGGACGGCGTCGAGTTCTGCCGCCTTGCCGCGGGCCACGTGTCTCCGGAGGAGGCCGCGGCGGGGCAGGTCGGCGACCGCCAAGCGATCAGGGACGTGCTGTTCGCGGCGGCGTCACTGAGCCGGATGTGAGCTGTTCGCGGGCCCGGAGGGCCCGGAGGGCCCGGAGGGCCCACTTCAGGCGCTTCAGGCGCTTCAGGCGAAGACGACCGTGCGGTGGCCGTTCAGCAGGATCCTGCGCTCGGCGTGCCACTTCACGGCCCGCGCGAGTGCCTGGCACTCCACGTCACGGCCGATCGCGACGAGCTGGTTCGGCGTGACGTCGTGGCCGACCCGCTCGACCTCCTGCTCGATGATCGGGCCCTCGTCGAGGTCCGCCGTCACATAGTGCGCGGTCGCACCGATCAGCTTCACACCACGCGCGTGCGCCTGGTGGTACGGCTTCGCACCCTTGAAGCTCGGCAGGAACGAGTGGTGGATGTTGATGATCCGGCCGCTGAGCTGCTTGCAGAAGTCGTCCGAGAGGACCTGCATGTAGCGGGCGAGGACGACGAGCTCCACGTTCTCCGCGCGCACGAGCTCCAGGATCTGCGCCTCGGCCTGCGCCTTGTTCTCCTTCGTCACCGGAATGTGGTGGAAGGGGATGTCGTACGAGGCGGCCAGCTCGGCGAAGTCCCTGTGGTTCGAGACGACCGCGGCGATCTCGACCGGCAGCGCGCCGATCCGCGAGCGGAACAGCAGGTCGTTCAGGCAGTGCCCGAACTTCGACACGAGGAGGACGATGCGCATCTTGTCGTCGGCGCGGTTCAGCTGCCAGTCCATGTGGAAGGAGTCGCCGATCGCCGCGAAGCTCGCCCGCAGCTTCTCCACCGTCACCGGCGGCTCCGCCGAGAAGTGGACGCGCATGAAGAAGAGTCCGGTGTCGTGGTCGCCGAACTGCTGACTGTCCTCGATGTTGCAGCCGGTCATGAAGAGATAACTCGACACGGCGTGCACGATGCCCTGCTTGTCCGGGCAGGAGAGGGTCAGGACGTACTGCTCAGCGGGGTCGGCGGACGCGGCGACGGACGGCTCATTCATGCCCCTAAGGTTCCCACAACCGGCACCCGCCGCGGTCCGCCGTTCCGCGGGTCGGGACCGGTCGGCAGGAAGGCGTCCGGCAAGGCGTCCGGCAGGACGGCGGGCAGGGCCTAGTGCGGCGTCCACGAACGTTCGCCGGGGCGGCGGGAGTTGGCGGGGATGGCTCTGTTGGCCTCACTCTTGATGGTGACGTAGTCGTTGTTGAGGGTGAGGTCGGGATGGTCGAGCCGGTCAGGGCAAGGCGGTTGAGTGATGACGAGGGACAGAGGCTGCAGCGGATCGTCCGGCGGGGCCGGCATGAGTCGGTGCGGGTCCGCCGGGCTTTGATCGTCATGGCGTCGGCGTCGGGGACTTCGGTGACAGCGATCGCCCGGCTCGTCGCCGCGCATGAGGACACCGTCCGCGACGTCATCCACGCATTCAACGAGAAAGGTCTGGCCTCACTGGACCCTCAGTGGGCGGGAGGCCGTCCCCGCCTGATCAGCGATGAAGACCGGGGAATCATCATCGCGACGGCCACGGCCCGCCCCGTGACACTGGGGCAACCCTTCACCCACTGGAGTCTTCGCAAGCTCGCCGACCACCTGGCACACAACCGGGGCCGCACGGTCACGATCGGCCGGGAACGGCTGCGACAGATCCTGCACGAGCACGGCATCTCCTTCCAGCGCACCCGCACCTGGAAGGAGTCCAAAGATCCCGACAAGGACACCAAACTGGACCGCATCGAGCACGTGACCAGGGATTTCCTCGACCGGTGCTTCGCCTTCGACCAGTTCGGGCCGCTGTCGATCCGCCCCTGCCACGGCTCCTCATGGGCCCGGCAGAACAAGCCGGCCCGCCTGCCGGCCACCTATCACCGCACCCACGGCATCCGTTACTTCCACGGCTGCTATTCCCTGGGCGACGACCAGCTGTGGGGCGTGACCCGGCGCCGCAAGGGCGGCGACCACAGCCTCGCGGCACTGAAGTCGATCCGTGCCGCACGGCCCGACGGCGCACCCGTCTACGTGATCATGGACAACCTGTCGGCGAACAAGACCCCGGCCATCCGGACATGGGCCGCCAGGAACAGGGTCGAGTTATGCCTGACACCGACCAGCGCGTCGTGGGCCAACCCGATCGAGGCCCAGTTCGGCCCCTTACGGAACTTCGTCATGGCAGGCTCCCACCACCCCAACCACACCGTGCTGGCCCGCAAACTGCAGGACTACCTGCGATGGCGCAACGCGAACGCCCGCCACCCCGACATCCTGACCGCCCAACGCCGCGAACGCGCCAAAGTCCGCAGCGAACGCCGACAACGCTGGGGACGACCACGACCTCAAGCCGCCTGACCAACCCCGGCCAACGTTCGTGGCCACCGCACTAGCTCGCCGACCGCGTCATGATGCGCAGCACCTCGAGCGTCTGCGGCGGCGCGTCCGGATCCTCCCCGTCGCTGACGGAGAGCCGCACGTGCGCTTCGCGCGCCGCACGGACCGCGTCCGGCCATCCCGGGTGATCGAGATAGGCGGACACCAGCGCGTCCGGCCCCACCTCGTGCATGATCCGCAGGACCCGCAGCACCGCCGCGTCGGCCAGGGCCGCCTCCTCCGCGTCACGGAAGATCGTCCCGACGTACTTCTCGGCGGACCAGTTGTCGAGCCACGTGTCCTCGACCAGGCGGTACACGGCGTCGGTCACGTCCCCGTACTCCTCGCGCCCCGCGAGCCAGCACTCACGCTGGAACCCCGGGTCGGAGAGCATGTGGAGCGCCGAGCGCACGTTGCTTCGCCACCGCCACCACGGCATGTCGTTCGTTGGCATGCCGCCCATGGTGCTTGAGCGACGGCCACGACGGGAAGAGTTCTCCGAACCTTGCACGGTCATCGATCGTACGTTCCCCCTCGGCGCAGCCGAATCGGCCCCTGTCATTCACCTTCTTGTCACCATGCGTTGAGAGTGCGTCACTCCTTGGTTGGCACTGCGACGGAATCGTGCATGACCATGCCCGTCTCGCGACGCACCCTGCTCCCCCGCCCCTCCAAGACCGCAGCACTCGGCGCGGCCGCCCTGGTGGCGGCGTGTGCGTCCCTGACCGCCGCGTGCGGGGTCATCCCTGGTTCCACGGGGGGATCCAGGGAGGACCCCGTGACCGTCATGACCTGGGCCCCGGAGAAGACCAAGGCGACGAACAAGCCCGGCATCCCCGCGATGGCGCAGGCCTACGCGCGCTGGGTCAACGCCAACGGCGGCCTCGACGGCCGCGAGCTCAAAGTCATCACCTGCAACGACCACAACGACCCGGTGGGCGCCGCCGACTGCGCCCGCAAGGCCGTCGACAGGAAGGTCGCGGCCGTCGTCGGCTCCTACAGCCAGCACGGCCGGTCCTTCCTCTCCCCCCTCGAAGTCGCCGGCATCCCCTACATCGGCGGGTACGGCGTCACCGACGAGGAGTTCAGCAGCCCCCTGTCGTATCCCGTCAACGGCGGCGAACCGGCGCTCATGGCGGGCAACGGCCGCCAGCTCGCCGCCCGCTGCGAGCGCGTCTCCCTCGTACGCCCGGACACCATCGCCGGGGACGATCTCCCGGGGCTCCTGGACGCGGGTCTCACGGAGGGCCACCGCAGGTCCTCCGCCGACATTCGGGCGCCCGAGGACGGCACCGACTTCACGTCGCAGGCCGAGCAGGCACTGGAGCGCGCGGGCACCGGCGGCTGCGTGACGGCGGCGCTCGGCGAGCGCACGGACACGTTCTACGACTCCTACCGGCGCACCGAGGACGCGTACCCGCCCGCGAAGATCTCCTCCGTGCTCGGCAGCGTCGACCAGTCCCTCGTCGACCGCACGGGCGGCGGCAACGGCCCGTACGAAGGCGCCTATCTCACCGGCTGGTACCCCGCCGCCAGCGATCCCCGCTGGGGCGAGATGCGCGAGGTCATCCGTAGGCAGGCCTTCGGCGACAACCGGGTCGACCCGACGGACGCGGGCGTGCAGACGACGTGGATCGCCTACACCGTCCTGAAGCAGGCCGTCGAGTCGCTCGACGGCGGCGAGGTCTCGTCACGGACGCTGCGGCGGGCACTCGACGACGGTCTGGAGGTGCGGACGGGCGGGCTCACGCCCACCCTGAGCTGGCGCTTCAAGGACATGCTCGCGGCGAGCGACTTCCCGCGCCTGGTCAACGCCGACGTCACGTTCCAGATGGTGCGCGACGGCCGTCTGGTGCCGGCGCGCAAGGGGTTCGTGAACGTCTCGAAGACGCTGGAGCAGGTGCGGTGACGGTGGCCCTAGAGCTGTGACTTGTCGCGGGTGGTGAGCCCGTACTGCTTGGCGATGGCGTTCCACAACCCGGCGGCTTCCTGCTTGGCCGTGGTCGCCTCGCCGCTCGACTTGTTGGCGGCGACCGCCTGCGGCGTGATGCGGGCGTGGCCCTTCTTGCAGCCCTTCTTGCCCGCGACCTGGCCCGCCCACGCGGCGTAGTGGTTGTCGGCCGCGGCGGACGCCTTCCAGGCCTTGGTGAGGGACGCGGTCAGTTGGGCGTTGGCCGGGAGCTTGTCCACGGAGAGCCCCGAGAGGCGCGTGACCAGGCCGTTGCGCTGCTTGGCCGCGTTGCGCAGATCGGTGGCCGACTTGGCGAGGTCGGCGCACTTTCCCACGTTGCGTACGGCGCCGATCACCGAGTCACGGCTGTTGTTGCTGTCGGCGAGGAGCTTGTCCAGGGCGACGGCCTGCTCCTTGGCCGGGTCGACGGAGGGCGAGGGCTTCTCGTCGCTCGGCGCGGAGTCGGAGACGGTCTTGGGGCTGTCCTTCTCGTCGTCACCGCCACTGCTGAGGAGGGCACCGGCGCCGACGCCGATCAGCGCGATGACGACACCGATGGCCGCGAAGAGCGGCACCTTCGACCCGGTGCGGCCCCCGCCGCCGTTCCCGCGGGCCGGGGCGGCTGCCGCGGCGCGGCGTGCGGCACGGCCCCCGCCGTCGCCGTGGGCGGCGGGCTGCGGTGGCTCGAAGCGGGGCATCTGCTGGGTCGACGCGGGGCCTTCGGGCTCCGCCTGTTCGGTACGGAAGAGGCTGTCGAACTCGGCCGGCGGCTGCCGGTCGCCCGGGGCGCCGGGCCGTATCCCGAAGGGTGCCTTGCCGGGCTCGGCGGGCACGGGGGCGATGAACTGCGTGGGCTCGTTGTCGGAACCGGCCGCCGGGGGCATCGGCGCACCCGGCATGGGCGAGCGTCCCAGGAACTGCGTGGCGTCGCCCGCGGGTGCCTCGGGAGGCAGGGCACCGGGGGCGACCGGGGGTATGTACTGCGTGGCGCCTTCGTCGACGCCTGCGCCTGCGGCGGGCGTCGCGGGTATGTACTGCGTCGCGTCCGCGTCACCCGCGGCGGCGGGCGGCAACGGCGCGAGGCCTCCGGCGATGGGCGGCAAGGGCGCTCCGGCACCGGTACCGGTACCGGTGTTGCCGGGGGGCAGCTGCCCCGCCTGAGCGGCGGGCGGCAGCTGACCTGCCTGACCGGCCTGCGGAAGCGGCTGACCCTGCTGGCCGTGCTGGCCGTGCTGACCGTGCTGACTCGGATAAGCGGTGTCGGCGGGCTGCCCCGCGTGGGCTCCGCCCGCCTGATGTCTCGCGTGGGCGCCACCCGCGGGCTGCCCCGCGTGCGCCCCGCCCGGACCCTGCCCCGCGTACGGCTTGTCGGCGGCGGGCTGCCCTGCGTGCTGGCCGGCGTGCTGGCCGCCCTGAGCGTGGCTCGCGTGCTGACCGCCCTGCCCGTGACCCGCGTACGTCCCGGCTTGAGGGTGGCCGCCCTGCGGCTGCTGGCCGCCGTGCGGCGCGCCCTGTGCCTGGCCCCCGTACGCGGCGTCAGGAGCCTGCCCGCCGTACGGGCCGCCCTGCGGCTGGCCTCCGTAGCCTCCGTGGCCCCCGTAAGAACCGTCCGCGGGCTGGCCCCCGTAGGAACCGCCCTGCGGGTGGTCCTCATGGTGCTGTGCGCCCTCGGCGGGCAGCGGGGTGCCCGCTCCGTACGACTGCTGCTGGCCGGGCGCGGGGGCCCATGCCTGGCCCGAGCCGGGCGGCGGCGGGTCCGCGGGGGCCGGACCCCACGGCTGGCCCCAGGGGCTGCCGCCCGCGGGAGCCACGTGGTCGCCGGTGGTGCCGGGCATGAAGGGTTCGCTTCCGTCGGCGGGCAGCACGATGCCTTCGTGCGCGTGCCGGTCCGCGGAATGCGGATCGGAGGAAGCGGCGCCCTGCCCGCTCTGCTGCGTCACCGGGACTCCTACGAGTGGGGGACCTACGGAACCGTCGGCTCACGCTACCGGGTCGCCACAGCCGTCTGCCACGCAGCTCAAACCTCCGGCGCCGTATCAATCGCCGAAGTAACAAAAGCTCTCCGCGAAACGCTGATTACGTCACCAGGGCGGATCGATCGCGTACGGGAGTTGGCCGTTCACGGTGCGGAAAGGGCGGGGACGGGCCACGTTCACCGGTGCGCGACACATGTCACAAACCCTTCACGCGCCCGGTCCCGCACTCCTTCACGCCGCCTGGATGTCCATCCGCGCCCCGAACTCCCTTACCACCGGCTCCTCGCGGTACGGCGCGAGCCGCTGCTGGAAGTCCTCCAGATACTCGGCGCCGCGGTTCGACCGCAGCGTTCCCAGCAGTTCGACCGCCTTCGTGCCCGTGTGGCACGCCTGCTCGATGTCCCGTCGCTGCACCTGCGCCGTGGCGAGCAGGACGAGGCCGATCGCCCGCCGCCGCGCCCGGGTCTCCGGATGCCCGGCGAGGGACTCCTCGGCACTGCGCGCCGCCGCGTCCGCCTGGCCCAAGTCACGGTGACAATGCGCCAATTCATCGGCCAGATACGCATGGTCGAAGTGCCGGATCCACACCGGGTCGTCGCCCGAACCCGCTTCCCCGGACGCCCGGTCCATCGCCTCGACCGCACGGCCCGCGACGACCTGGGTCGACCGCCCGTCCCCGAGCAGCGCGTGCCCCCTCGCCTCGGCGGCGTAGAACATGGCCTCCGCGCGCGGGGTGACCCGCCCGCGCGTCCCCTCCTGGGCCGCCCGCGCCAACTGCGCGATCTCCCGCGGGTTTCCGAGCTGGGCCGCGAGATGGCTCATGGACGCGGCCAGTACGTAACCGCCGTACCCGCGGTCGCCCGCCGCCTGTGCGAGGCGCAGCGCCTGGATGTAGTAGCGCTGGGCCAGGCCGGGCTGGCCCGTGTCCACCGCCATGTACCCGGCGAGCTCCGTCAACCGCGCGACGGCGGCGAACAGTTCGCGCCCGACCGCCTCGCGGTACGACCCGGCGAGCAGCCCGGACACCACGCTGTTCAGGTAGTGCACGACGACCGGCCGCACATGCCCGCTGCCGTACTGGTGGTCGAGCTGCGTCAGCGCCTCCGTCATGGCCCGCACCGCCGCCACGTCGGAGAGCCCGACCCGCGGCCCGGCCATCCGGCCGACCTGCGCGTCCGGTGACGAGATCAGCCAGTCGCGGCTCGGCTCGACGAGCGCGGAAGCGGCGACGGACGAGCCGGACAGGAAGTCCCGCCGCCCCACGTCGCTGCGCCACAGCTCGCAGACCTGCTCGATGGCGCCGAGCACGGTGGGCGAGAACTGCAGTCCGACGCCGGAGGCGAGGTTCTTGCCGTTCGCCATGCCGATCTCGTCGATCGTGACCGTCCGGCCCAGCTTGCGGCCGAGGGCCTCCGCGATGATGCCGGGCGCCCTGCCGCGTGGCTGCTGACCGCGCAGCCACCGGGCGACCGACGTCTTGTCGTAGCGCAGATCGAGACCGTGCTCCGCGCCGCACATGTTGACCCGGCGGGCCAGGCCCGCGTTCGAGCAACCCGCTTCCTGAATGAGTGCCTGCAGCCTTTCATTGGGCTGCCGCGCGACGAGCGGCCTTGCGGCCATGGCGTACCCCCTGATGTGCACCGTGGTTCATCTGGACGGAGGGGCCGGAATCGGCCACCCCAGATGATCAATGCCCTTGGAACAAACGGAAGATGCACCACAAACGGACGATAAGTCAGTAACCGGGCTTCTTCGGAGTGCCCCAGACCTGGCTACCCGCACATGGAACCCATTCCCCATGCGCGCCCCCGGCCGTGCACCCATGCGCCCCACATGCAGGATCGATGCTCCGCCCCCGCGCACGCGACAGCCGTAACCGTAGGTGTCGGGCGGAGTTGAGAAGTCCGTGGAAGAGACCATGGGAGTCACGTCAGCCGCGCACATCCCGAAGCAGCGCGGAGAATCCTTGCTGGACACGGCCGTGCGATACGCGGAAGAGCGCCACTGGGACGTGTTCCCGGGGACGTGGCTCGAGTCCGTCGAGGGGGCCGAAATCTGCTCGTGCGGTGACGCCGAGTGCACGGCGCCCGGTTCGCACCCGGCGCGCGAGGACTGGGCGACACAGGCGACGGGCAGCGCGACCGTCGCCAGGCGGCTGTGGTCCAAGCAGCCGAAGTCCTCGATCCTGCTGCCGACAGGCCGTACCTTCGACGCGATCGACGTGCCCGAGACCGCCGGGTTCCTCGCGCTCGCCCGCATGGAGCGGATGGAGCTGACGCTCGGACCCGTGACCTGTACGCCCGACCGCCGGATGCAGTTCTTCGTCCTTCCCGGCGCCACCGCGAAGGTCCCTGACCTGGTACGCAAGCTCGGCTGGCCGCCCGCCGCGATCGACCTGATCTCGCTCGGCGAGGGGGCGTACGTGGCCGCTCCCCCGACCCGCTTCGGCGCATCGGGCGCCGTGCAGTGGGCCTGCCGCCCCACCGCGGCGAACCGCTGGCTCCCCGACGCGGAGGAGATCATCTCGCCGCTCGCCTACGCGTGCGGGCGCGAGGCGCGGCGCTAGGGGCTCTCCCTGTGGGGCCGCGCGCCCCCGACCCCCCTTCCTGAACCGCCGGAGGGGCTGGCTTCCTGAACCGCCGGAGGGGTTGGACATATCAGCCCGTCCGGCGTGGGAGGACGAACTCGGCGAAGCCGGTGACGACGGTGCCCAAGACGTATCGTGCACAGTCCAGAGACGGGGCGACGAAGGGCGGCACCGTGACCGAGGCAGCACCGGCGGCAGCACCTGGGCCCGCCCCCGCGGCGGTACGGGTGCAAGGGCTGTGGAAGGCCTTCGGGCAGCAGATCGCCGTCGCCGGGATCGACCTCACGCTCCCCGCGGGCAAGTTCATCGGCCTCGTCGGCCCGAACGGCGCCGGCAAGACCACCACCCTCTCCATGGTGACCGGCCTCCTCCGGCCCGACCAGGGCACCGTCGAGGTCGTCGGCCACGACGTCTGGACCGACCCCGTCCAGGTCAAGGCCCGCATCGGCGTACTGCCGGAAGGCCTGCGCCTCTTCGAACGCCTCTCCGGACGCGAACTCCTCGCCTACACCGGCCGGCTGCGCGGACTCCCCGGCGACGAGGTCGACAAGAGAGCGACCCAGCTCCTCGACGTACTCGACCTCGCGGGCGCCCAGCACAAACTCGTCGTCGACTACTCGACCGGCATGCGCAAGAAGATCGGCCTCGCCGCGGCCCTGCTCCACAACCCCGAAGTCCTCTTCCTCGACGAACCCTTCGAGGGCGTCGACCCGGTCTCCGCACAGACCATCCGCGGCGTCCTGGAGCGCTACACCGCCTCCGGGGCCACCGTCGTCTTCTCCTCGCACGTCATGGAACTCGTCGAGTCCCTCTGCGACTGGGTCGCCGTGATGGCCGCGGGCCGCATCCGCGCCCAGGGCACTCTCGCCGAGGTCCGCGGCGCCGCACCCTCGCTCCAGCAGGCGTTCCTCGAACTCGTCGGCGCGGGCGGGCGCGACACCGGATCGCACCTCGACTGGCTGGGCGGCGGCACCCGATGAGCACGGCACCCACGGCCGCGCCCGCCCCCTCCATCACCCCCGTCTTCGTACGGCTGAAGCTCTCGCTCCTGCGCAACGGCCTGCACCAGTCGTCCGGCCGCCGCGCCGCCTACATCGCGTCCGTCGCCGCCGCACTCCTCGTCGCCGCACTCCAGCTCCTCGGCCTGATCGCCCTGCGCGGCAACGAACACGCCGCCACCGTCTCCGTCCTGCTCACCGCGGTGCTCGCGCTCGGCTGGGCGGTGATGCCGCTGTTCTTCCCCAGCGGCGACGAGACCCTCGACCCCACCCGCCTGGTGATGCTGCCGCTGCGCCCCAGGCCCCTGGTCCGCGCGCTCCTCGTAGCGTCCCTCGTCGGCATCGGCCCGCTCTTCACCCTCTGCCTCGCGCTCGGCTCGGTCATCTCGCTGGCGCACGGCGCGGCAGCAGCGATCACGGGCGTCCTCGCCATCACCCTCACCCTGCTCACCTGCGTGGCCCTCGCACGCACGGTCGCCGCCGCCAACATCCGCCTGCTCACCAGCCGCAAGGGACGCGACCTCGCCGTCCTGAGCGGCCTGGTCATCGCGGTCGGCGCGCAGGTCGTCAACTTCGGCGCGCAGAAGCTCGGTTCGTCGGGCCTGTCCCAGCTCGACCCGGCGGCGGACGTCGTCCGCTGGATCCCGCCCTCCTCAGCGATCGCCGCCGTCGACTCCGTGAGCGAGGGCTCGTACGCCACCGGGGCCGTCCAACTCGCGCTGAGCGCCGCCGCTCTCGCCGCGCTCCTCGCCCTCTGGCAGCGCAGCCTGACCCACCTGATGACGACCCCGGACGGCTCGACGCTCGCGGCGGCGGAACCCACCAAGGCGCGCGGGGCGCGCGGCCCCGGCCGCCTGCTCCCCGGCGGACGCACCGGCACGGTCATGGAGCGCAGCCTGCGCTACGTGTGGCGCGACCCGAAGACGAAGGCCGCCTGGGTGACGTCCCTGGCCATCGGGCTCATCGTGCCGCTCTTCAACGCCCTCCAAGGAACCGGCTCGATCTACTTCGCCTGCTTCGCGGCCGGAATGCTCGGCGTCCTCATGTACAACCAGTTCGGCCAGGACACCTCGGCGTTCTGGATGGTCGCGATGACGATCTCCTCGACGCACGACGCGTACATCGAGATCCGCGCCCGCGCCCTGGCCCTCCTCGCGATCACCCTCCCGTACGCGACGCTGGTCACGGTCATCACGGCGGCGGTGCTCGGCGACTGGGCGGGCCTCCCGGAGGGACTCGGCCTCTCCTTCGCCCTGCTCGGCGCGATGCTGGCCACCGGGGCCTGGTCATCGGCCCGCTTCCCCTACTCGATCCCGCAGGAGGGCTACAAGAACGTGGCCCCCGGGCAGGCGGGCCTGGCCTGGATCTCGATCTTCGGCGGGATGGTCGCGGCGGCCCTGCTCTGCGCCCCGGTGCTCGCCTTCACCATCTGGCTGCACGTCTCGGGCGCGAGCTCCTGGTCCTGGGTGCTGCTGCCGCTGGGCGGGGCCTACGGAGCGGTGATCACGTACTGCGGCCTACGCCTCGCGGCACCGAGGGTGGCACGACGCCTGCCGGAGATCCTGTCGGCGGTCAGCAGGGGCTGAGGTCGAGCGTTCGCCCGCCCTGGAACCACCCCGAACCCCCGCGGCACGCAGACGACCCGCGAGCCGTGGTTCCCGCCGTACGAGACGGCGGGAAGCCGGCCGGACGTACCGGCGGCTCGCGGGTCGGGTGACTGCTGGGATTGGGCCGGCTGCACGCACATCACACGTGCTGGTCCGGCGCCGAAATCGAGTTGCGACGACGGGCCACTAGCCCGCAGTCACCTCACGCGTCCGGTTTCCATACATCTGCCGAACCACCTCCTCTCCGTGATGACTCACAGACTAGGAACCGGCTCCGCCCGGCTCAACCGGTTTTTCGAGCGAATGGTGAGAACGGAGATTCGGACCCGCCCTTTCCAGGTGCCCGCCCGCTTGGCGCCGGGGCCGGAGGGAACTTCGGGCCGGACCGCGACGTTCATGCGGGGCAATGATTTCGTCGAACTTCTGGGAAGTACCTGTGGGCTGCGTCACGTTCGAGTTCAATGATCTGACGTGCGGTATACGCGGAACTCGCAGAACATGCAGCTCATGAGGACACGGCCTGCAGGGGGTGCCAGGTGAGTGCTTCCCGGCGCAGCGGAACCACCGACGAGCTGGGGCCTGAAGAACCCGAGCCCGGTGGGGCCGAATTGCTCGCGGCATTGCTGGACGGGATGGACGCCGCCTTGTGCGCGTTCGACGCCGATGGGGTGGTGACGCACTGGAATCGTGAGGCCGAGCGGATTCTCGGGTGGTCGGCGGCGGAGGCCGTCGGGCGGCAGGGGTTCGCGGGGTGGGCCGTGCGGACGGCCGACGCCGAGGAGGTCGAGGCGCGGCTGATGTCCTCCATGGAGGCTCATGGGCGGCAGGTGCACGAGTTCGCGCTCCTGACGAAGGACGGCGGGCGGGTGCTGGTGCGGACGCAGTCCGCGGCCGTGCGGGGCGGGGACGGTAAGCCCTCCGGGGTGTACTGCGCGTTCAGCGAGGTCCATGCGCAGATCGACCTGGAGCGTTCCATCGCGTTGAGCGAGGCCCTGTTCGAGAACGCGTCGTGGGGTGTGGTGCTCGTCGACGCGGATCTGCGGCCCGCCGTGGCGAACGAACATGCCGCGCGGTCCCTGGGGATGGGGCGTACGGCGTTGTTGGGGCGGCCGCTCGGGGAGTTGCTCGGGCAGGGTGTGGAGGAGCTGGAGAGCGCGCTGAGCCATGTGCTCGCCGAGGGGGCGCCGCCCGCGCCCGCCGAGATGTGGGTGTCCGTGCGGGCCACGGAGAGCGGTGAGCCGGAGCGGCGTTGCTGGCGCAGCGGCTTTCTGCGGCTGGCGTCGCCGCTCGCGGAGGAGCCGGTGCCGCTGGGGGTCGCCTGGCTCTTCCTGGACGTGACGGAGGCCAAGCGGACGGAGCAGGAGGCAGCGCAACTGCGGTTCCGTTCGCAGCAGTTGCACCGGGCGGCGCGGGCCGCGGGTGAGTGCGAGGATCCGACGGAGGCGGCGACGGTCCAGCTGGACTTCGCCCTGGCCGGTTTCGCCGACCATGCGTTGATCGACCTGGTGTCGGGGACGGTGGGGGAGGAAGAGCCGGTTCGGCTCATTCGGGTCGCCGCGACGCCTGCCGGTGCTCCCGGTCCGTGTCTGCCGGTGGCCAAGGCGGGGCTGCCCGTCCGCTATCTGGAGGGCCACCCGGCCCCGCAGTGCGTGGACCGGGTGGGTTCCGTACGGGCCAGTGCGGGCACCGCGCCGTCCGACCGCGCCCGGGAGTGGGCGGCGGCCAGGCAGTGGCCGGAGGATTCCGTCCACGCGTTGTGCACGGTGTTGCGCAGCCGGGGGCGGACGTTGGGGGTGGTGACGTTCCTGCGGGGCGCGAGCCGCACCCAGTTCGAACGGGCGGACGCGACGTACGCGGAGAGCGTCTCGGCGAGGGTTGCGGCCTCGCTTGATCTGGCGGGT
Organism: Streptomyces sp. NBC_01283; assembly: GCF_041435335.1. Taxonomy (NCBI): domain Bacteria; kingdom Bacillati; phylum Actinomycetota; class Actinomycetes; order Kitasatosporales; family Streptomycetaceae; genus Streptomyces; species Streptomyces sp. NBC_01283. The sequence goes on along the minus strand of NZ_CP108430.1, from coordinate 5,176,180 downwards.
GTGCTGGGTTCGGGGTGAGGTCTCCGGGCCCCTGCGGGGTGCGCTGGGCGGGTCCGCCGCGGGGCCCCCGGGTGGGCCTGCTGGGTGCGTTCTCTGCGGGTGGGCCGGGTGTCCTCAAGGCCGCCGCTTCGCGGGGGGGGCCGGGTGTGCCCTCTGCGAGCGCGGGGGTCTTCGAGGCCGCCGCTTCGCGGCGGATCTTTCCCGCCCGCCCACCCGAAACCCCGTGGTGCCATCGGGATGCTCCTGCTCAGCCGTTGTCCCGCCGGGTGATCGGGCGGGTGGGCGGGAAAATCGCCGCGAGGCGGCGGCAAGGTGCCGCGACCGGCGGAGACCCGCGGCTCGGCTTGGACCGGCAGGGGCCCGCGGCTCGGCACGAACCGGCAGGGGTCCAGGATCGGGCGCGAACCGGCGAGGCCCCCGGGCTCAGCCCGGCGGCGACCCAAGCCCCCCCCGCCCCCTAAGCCGCATGCAGCGCCAGCGTCGGGGAGAGGCGCGCCGCCCGTACCGCCGGATACAGCCCCGCCACCGTCCCGATCGCCAGGGTCGCGCCGAAGCCGCCGGTCACTGCCCAGAGGGGGACTACCCAAGGCAGGCCTCCCGACCAGGCGTACGCCGCCGTCGCTGCCGCGCCGAGGGCGATTCCCGCGAGGCCGCCCAGGCCCGACAGCATCAGGGACTCCGTCACGAACTGGATGCGGATCTGTCCCTTCGTGGCGCCCATGGAGCGGCGCAGGCCGATCTCGTAGCGGCGTTCCAGGACCGAGATGATCATGGTGTTGGCGACTCCGACCCCTCCCACCAGGAGGGCGATCCCGCCGAGGCCCAGGAGCAGCGTGGAGAACGCGCCTTCCGTCGCCGCCTTCGCCTTGAGTGCCGATGACGGGTCGGAGACCTGGACGTTCCGGGGGTTCTCCGGGTCGATCGACGCGGCGAGCAGGCTGCGGACCTCGTGCACGGAGGCGTCGGTCGACCGCTCGTACACCGAGGTGGGGCGGCCGTCGAAGCCGAGCTCGCTCTTGGCCGCGTCCCAGCCCACGAGGGCCGAGCGCTCCACGTCGGGCGAGAGCGGCAGCGGGTCGAGGATGCCGACGACCGTGAAGTAGCGGTCGTCCACCCAGACTTGCTGGCCCGGACGGGTGATGCCGAGGCGGTCGGCCGCCACGTGGCCCAGGACGATCGAGGGGTAGCGGCTGTTGGCCGCGTTGAACCACGTGCCGTGGCCCATCTCGCCGCGCAGCACCTTCAGGAGACCTTCGGTCGCCGCCTTGACGCCGATGCCGCCCGTCTCGTCCTCGGGGATCTTCTCGGTGCGCCGCACGGTGTTCTCCAGGTCGCCGGTCGCGCCGACGTCCTGGACCCCCTTCACCCGGGAGACGCGGCCCGCCGCGTCGCGCGGGAGCACGACCTTCTCCCCGGAGAACATGGGCTCCCCTGGAGCGGCCACCAGCATGTTCGTCCCCAATTCGTCCAGCTCACGCATGAGTTGGGCCTTGCTGGACGACGAGATGCCGACGACCGCGATCATCGTGGCGATCCCGATGGCGATGCCGAGCGCGGAGAGCACGACCCGTACGGGCCGGCTGCGCAGTCCCGCCGAGCCGACGTGGAGGACGTCCCGCGGTCCGAGCCGCGCCGCCTTCAACCGACCCCGCGCAGTGTGCTTCGTGCGGATCATCGTGCGAGCACCTCCGCACCAGGTCCGGCGGCTCGCACATCGGCCACTACCTGCCCGTCCCGGATCCGCACCTGGCGCGGCAGCCGGTCCGCGATCTCCGTGTCGTGGGTGATGACGGCGATGGTCGCGCCATCCGCGTTGAGGTCGTGCAGGAGTTCCATGACCGCCTCGCCGGACGCCGAGTCCAGCGCCCCGGTCGGTTCGTCGGCGAGGAGCAGGTCCGGCGCCCCGACCACCGCGCGGGCGATGGCGACGCGCTGCTTCTGGCCGCCGGAGAGTTCGTGCGGGCGGTGTTTCATGCGGTCCGCGAGGCCGACCCGGTCCAAGGCCTCCGCCGCCCGCGCCCGGCGTTCCGCGCGCGAGAGCCCCGAGTACAGGAGCCCCTCGGCGACGTTGTCGCGCGCGCTGATCCCCGGCACCAGGTGGAACGCCTGGAAGACGAAGCCGATGTGCCGGGCGCGCAGCGCGCAGAGGCTGCGGTCGGCGAGCGTCGCGACGTCGTGCCCCGCGATCGCCACCGAGCCCTCCGAAGGCCGATCCAGGGTGCCGATGATGTGCAGCAGCGTCGATTTGCCGGACCCGGAAGGGCCGACGATGGCGAGGAGTTCCCCCTCCTGGACCGTGAGGTCCACGCCGCGCAGGGCGGCGACCCCGCCCGGGTACTCCTTGGTGACCCCGCCCAACTCCACGACGGCGCTCATATCTTGGGCACCCCGACCTTCGTGCCGTCCTGCAGGCCGCCGCCGGTGACCTCGACGCGTCCCTGGCCGAACATGCCGAGCTCGACCTTCACCTGGCGGGCGCGGCCGTTCTCGACGACCTGGACGCCGTAGCCGCCGCCGGGCAGTGCGAGGAGGGCGTTGACGGGGACGGAGAGGACGTCCTCGCGGGTCTCGCCGGTGAGGTTGACGATGACCGGGGACTGGTCGAAGCCGTCGACCTTGCCGGGGTCGTCGAAGGAGACCGTCACCGGGATCTTGGGGGTCTTGTCGGCGGGGTCGTCGCCCGGTTTGGCGGTCTTGCCGACGGAGGCGATCTTGCCCTTGGCGGTCGTGCCGTCCGGCAGGTCGACGGTGACCTTGGTGCCCGCCTTGGCGAGCTTCCCCTCGGCGACGTCGAGCTGGAAACGTACGACGCGCTCGGACCCCGTCGTACCGAGCACCGGTCTGCCCGGCGCGACCTGGTCGCCGACGGCCGACTCGGTGGACTTCACGCGGACGCCGCCGGGCGAGAAGGCGATCTGGTCGGGACCGACGCGGCCCGTCTGCTTCTGCTCGTGCGCCTTCTGCCACTGCTTGACGGCGGCGGCGGTGCCCGCCGTGTACGCGTCGTCGACGGCGAGCCCGGCCCCGTACCCGAGCGCCTGGAGGTTCTCCTCCAACTGCCGTACGTCGTTGCCCTCGTCGCCGGTCTTGAGCGTGCGGTACATGGGTTCGGTGCCGTACATGAGGCGTACGGGGACGCCGTTGACCTCGTACAGGCGTCCGCCGCGCTCGATGGTGGAGCCGCTGCCCGCGGACCAGGTGAGGGTGCCGGCGGTGCCCGCATTGATCTTGCGTTCCTTGGCGTAGCCGAGGGTGCCGTCGGTCTGGGTGCCGCTGCTGAGGTCGCCGCGCTCGACGGGGGCGGTGGCGGGCGGGAGCCCGGAGTCCTGGTGCGTGGAGGTGTCCTTGCCGTTGTCCGCGAGGGCGGTGACGGCGACGCCGCCGCCGGTGATCGCGAGCAGGGCCACGACGGTGGCGACGACGGCGGTGCGGCGCCTCACGCGACGATGTCCTTGCACGCCTTGGCGGCCTTCTCCATCTTCTTGACCTCGGCGCCCTCGGGCATCTTCTGGGCTTCCATCGCACCGCCGTCGAACTTCGGGTCGGGCATGTCATAGCCGTTCTCGCGCATGCACCGGGCGTACTTGAGCATCTTGTCCTTGTCGGCCTGCGAGACCGATCCGCCGCTCCCCATGCCGCTCTTGCCGGTGCAGGCCTTCATGGCGGCCTCCATCTTTTCCTTGCTCATGTCGCCGCCGATGGTGATGCCGCGGGTGTCCTCGCCGGACTTGGGCTCGGCCACCTTGACGCCGTGCTTGCGCAGGCACTCGCGCTCCTTGAAGGCGGCGTCGGCCTGCTTGCCCTTGCCGCCGTCGGCCTTGCCCTGGCTGCTGCTGTCGTCTCCGCCGGAGGAGCAGGCTCCGGCGAACAGGGCGAGCGCGGCGAATCCTGATGCGATGGCCGCCGAGCGCGTACGAGTCCTCATGGCAGTCCTCATGGCTTCCCCTTCACTGGTCTGCACTGATCACGTCGGCGCGGCAGCGCGCCGACGCGCACAGGCTGGCGGGAAGGGAAGTTTCGTTTCTCTCAACGGAGACGCTTACACCGACGAAAGGTGCACTTCAGGTACACAGGGCCGCATGCGCGTACTGCTGGTGGAGGACGAGGAATTCCTGGCCGAGATGATCGCCGTCGGGCTGCGCCGCGACGCGCTGGCGGTCGATGTCGCGGCCGACGGCCTGACGGCACTGCGCAAACTCCAGCTCGGCGAGTACGACGTGGTCGTCCTGGACCGGGATCTGCCGGGCCTGCACGGCGACGAGGTGTGCCGCAGGGTGGTGAGCCAGCGGCTGCTCACCCGCGTCCTGATGCTGACGGCGTCGGGCACGGTCCGGGACCGGGTCGCGGGCCTCGGCCTGGGCGCCGACGACTATCTGACGAAACCGTTCGCGTACGACGAGCTCCTGGCCCGCGTCCTGGCGCTCGGCCGCCGCACGCGCCCCGCGCTGCCGCCCGTCATCGAACGCGCGGGCCTGGTCCTGGACACCGCCCGCCGCCAGGCGAGCCGCGACGGCCGTCATCTGGCGCTCTCCCGCAAGGAGTTCGCGGTGCTTGAGGCGCTGCTGCGGGCGGAGGGCGCGGTGGTCAGCGGCGACGACCTGATCGAACAGGTCTGGGAGGAGGACACGAGCTACCGCACGAACGCGGTCCGCGTCACCCTCTCCAAGCTGCGGACGAAGCTGGGCGATCCGCCGGTGGTGGAGACCGTCCCGGGCGCGGGTTACCGGATCCCGGGCTGGTCGGCGTGAGGCGCTTCGGCAGGGGCTTCGGCCTCAGGGGTCTCAGAGGCCTCAGGGATCGCAGGGGCCTCCACGGCCTCAGCAGCGAACGCGGCCGTCTCACCGCCCTCTACGGCGGCATGCTCCTCCTGGCGGGCGCGCTGCTCACCGGGCTCGTCTACTTCCTGGTGCGGCAGGGGCTGTACTCCTCGATCAGTTCCGCCGTCACGACGGCCGTGCCCGCGAGCAGGCTCGGCCCGCCCTGGCGGATTCCCGTCCAGGCCGATACCACCTCGGTCCCGCGGGCGGTGCCCTCGGGCACCGCCCTGCCCACCGAGGTCACGCGGGGCCTCGCCGTCACGAAGATCAGCGATGTCGCCGAGCAGGCGGCGCTCAGCAGGCTGCTGACCGTCTCCGTAGTGGTGCTGTTCGTGTACGCGGCGCTCTCCATCGTCCTCGCCTGGTGGATGGCGGGCCGCGTGCTGCACCCGGTGAGCGTCATCACCGGTACCGCGCGGCGCCTGTCGGGCGAGAACCTGCACGAGCGGATCGCCCTCGACGCACCGCCGGGCGAGCTGAAGCAGCTGGCCGACACCTTCGACGAGATGCTCGGGCGGATAGAACAGCTGGTCAGCGCGCAGCAGCGGTTCGCCGCCAATGCGGCGCACGAGCTGCGCACCCCGCTCGCCGTGCAGCGGGCCGCCGCCGAGATCGGTCTCGCGGGTGAGCCCGACGCGGCACAGGTGGCCCGCATCCGTACGAAGCTGATCTCCGTCGCCGAGGACAGTGAGCATCTGATCGAGGGGCTGCTCCTGCTCGCCACGACGGAGCGCGGTCTGGAGCGGCGCGAGCCCGTCGCCGTGGACGTCATCGCGGACGCGGTGACGGAGGGTCTCGCGGACGAGGCGGCGCGCCTCGACGTCACCCTCTCCCTGCGTGCCGAGCCGCTCACCGTCCACGGTGACGGGGTGCTCGTGGACCGCCTGGTGCACAACCTGGTGGCGAACGCCGTGCATTACAACGTCAAGGGCGGCCGGGTCGAGGTGCGCACCGGCCCGGACGGCGTCGAGGTCACCAACACCGGGCCCGCAGTGCCGCCCGGAACGGTCCCGCGCCTCTTCGAGCCCTTCCGGCGCCTCGGGGAACGTACGCACGCGCGCGGGGAGGGCGCGGGGCTCGGTCTGTCCATCGTCGCCGCCATCGCCCGCGCACACGGCGCTCGGGCGACCGCGCAGGCGAACGGGGAGGGAGGAGGGCTCACGGTGCGGGTGCGCTTCCCCACGGGCCCGCAGGAGGCTCAGCGGCGGTAGGAGATCCGGTTGCCGCACGGCTCTCAGCGGCGGTAGAAGATCCGGTCGCCGTACTGCTCGAACACGCGGCCGTTCCACTCGTGGCCGCCGTCCACGTTCCCCGACCGCAGGAGCGGCGGCTCGACCCCGCGCGCGGCGAGCTGCTCGACGGCGGTCGCCATCATGGCCTGCATGATCGCGTTGGTGACGACGCTGGAGGCGGGCCCGAAGGGGGCGTCGACCGTGTCGAGGCTGAGCTCGGCGTCACCGAGGGCGATCTTGGAGTCGATCACGACGTCGCAGTGGTCCTTCAGGAAGGTGCCGGACACGTGTCGCGACTTCGTCTCCGTCGCGTACGCCACCGATGTCACACCGATGACCTTCAGGCCCAGCGCGCGGGCGTTCATCGCCATCTCCACGGGCAGCGAGTTCCGCCCGGAGAGCGAGATGATCACGAGTACGTCGCCGGGGCGGGCCGGTGAGGAGTCCAGGACGGCGCCCGCGAGCCCGTCGACGCGCTCCAGGGCCGAGCCGAGCGTGGCGGGCATGACGTCGATGCCGACGACCCCGGGGACGGCGAGGAGGTTCATCAGGGCGAGGCCGCCCGCGCGGTAGACGACGTCCTGTGCGGCGAGCGAGGAGTGTCCCGCGCCGAAGGCGAAGAGCCTGCCGCCGGCCTCGACGGCGTCGGCGAGCAGCGTGCCCGCCGCGTCGACGTTGCCGCCCTCCTCGTCACGCACCCGCCCGAGCAGTCCGATCGCGGCGTCGATGTACTGACCGGCCAGCTTGCTCTCGCTCTTCGAGCCCATGCGCCGAGGAACCTTTCCGGGTACGTATGTGTTCTGTTACGTATGCGTCTGTACGCATGTCCTGCACGTATGCCCTGCACGCTTTTCCTGTGTGCCGCGGATCACGTTGCGGTCTGGACCAGTGCCCTGTCAATACGGCCCGAGCACCCCGTCAAGGCCGCCCCGACCGGGTTTTCCCCTGGCGCGACCCGGTTGTCAGCGGTATGCGTCAGACTTGAGGGCAGGGCCGGCCGCACGAGCGAGATCTGAGGGGCACCCATGTCGGGGCTTATTGACACCACTGAGATGTATTTGCGCACCATCCTCGAGCTGGAGGAGGAAGGTGTGGTCCCCATGCGCGCCCGGATCGCCGAGCGTCTCGACCAGAGCGGGCCGACGGTGAGCCAGACGGTCGCGCGCATGGAGCGTGACGGCCTGGTGGCCGTCGCGAGCGACCGTCACCTGGAGCTGACCGAGGAGGGCCGCAGGCTCGCGACCCGCGTGATGCGCAAGCACCGCCTGGCGGAGTGCCTGCTCGTCGACGTGATCGGCCTGGAGTGGGAGCAGGTCCACGCCGAGGCGTGTCGCTGGGAGCACGTGATGAGCGAGGCGGTGGAGCGCCGCGTCCTGGAGCTCCTGCGCCACCCCACCGAGTCTCCGTACGGCAACCCGATCCCGGGCCTCGAGGAGCTGGGCGAGAAGGACGGGGCCGACCCGTTCCTGGACGAGGGCATGGTCTCCCTGGTCGACCTCGACCCCGGCACGGAGGGCAAGACCGTCGTGGTGCGCCGGATCGGCGAGCCGATCCAGACGGACGCGCAGCTGATGTACACGCTGCGGCGCGCGGGTGTGCAGCCCGGCTCCGTGGTGAGCGTGACGGAGTCCGCGGGCGGCGTGCTCGTGGGCAGCAGCGGTGAGGCCGCCGAGCTGGACACGGAGGTCGCCTCGCACGTCTTCGTCGCCAAGCGCTGAGGACCCCCGGGAGCTGTTACCGGGAGTTCGGGTCAACTGGCGGTAATCGTTGGGCAGTTGTGAAGACCTCAGGATCGTATGGGGTCCAAGATTCAGTGTGCCGAATCGCAGCGCCCGGACGTTTTGCGTGCGAGGCTGTCGCGAGAGGCATATGACCTGAGGGCTCTTGACCGGGTCGCCACCGGTCTGGCTGCCACGGCCGTGGGAGGGGGCAGGAAGATGTGCCCATCTGGCGAGCGGGAGCGCGTTCGCGAGCGGTGCGGATCAGCGCGTCCTTCGTGCGCGGAGGCGTACGCAGAGGTGCATGCAGAGGCGTACGCAAAGGTGCAGGCAGAGGGCCCCGGCGCCCTTGAGCGCCGGGGCCTGTCCTCCCCTGTTCTGACCCGGAGCCCCGAGCTCCCAGGGTCATCCCCTTCGGACCGTTTTCCCCGAGCGGCCCGCCCCCCGTTGAAGATCTCCCCTCGGCAGCGGCGGCCAATCCTTGAGCGTGGTCACTCGAATGAGGGGTGTTGCCGGCGATCTGGCCGCTTTCGAAAAGGGGTTCGATAGCGTGCGGGGGTGCGTGACAGAACCAGGCGTTCAGCCCGAGAGGATTCAAGGGGGGTGCCAGGAACCATGGTGCGGCGCATTGACGTGACAGGCGCGGGTGGCGTACGCCTCGCCGCCTGGGAGTTCGCCGATCCTCCCAAAACCAGGGAGACCGACGGGTCACCCGGCGGCGTGCTCTTACTGCACGGCCTGATGGGCCGTGCGTCCCACTGGGCGGGTACCGCCCGCTGGCTCGCCGAGCGACATCGCGCGGTCGCACTCGACCAGCGCGCGCACGGACAGAGCGACAAGCCCCCCGAGGGCCCCTTCACCCGCGAGGCCTACGTGGACGACGCCGAGGCCGCGCTCGTCCAGCTCGGCCTCGCCCCCGCCGTTCTCATCGGCCACTCCATGGGCGCGCTCACCGCCTGGCAGCTCGCCGCGAAGCGCCCCGACCTCGTCCGCGCCCTGATCATCTGCGACATGCGGGCCTCCGCGCTCGGTGCCGCGTCGCAGCGCGAGTGGGAGGACTGGTTCAAGGCCTGGCCCGTGCCCTTCGCCACTCTCGCCGACGTACGGAAGTGGTTCGGCGAGGACGATCCCTGGGTCGAGCGGACCAACCCCTCCCGCGGCGAGTTCTTCGCCGAGGTGATGACCGAGGGCCCGGACGGCTGGCGCCCCGTCTTCGACCGCGACCAGATGCTGAAGTCCCGCGAGACGTGGGTGTACGACGCCCACTGGGAGGATCTGGCCCAGGTCCAGTGCCCCGCCCTGGTCGTCCGCGGCCTGGACGGCGAGCTGGGCCGCGCCGAGTCCCAGGAGATGGTCCGCGTGCTGCCCCGCGGGGAGTACGCGGAGGTGGCCGACGCCGGGCACCTGGTGCACTACGACCAGCCGGAGGCCTGGCGCGAGGCCATCCAGCCGTTCCTGGACGGGGTCCTGACGGGGTAGGCCGCGGCCCACCCCGGGCAGAGCGGAGCGGGACCCGGCCTCACGGGCTGAGGCGCTCCACGGTCCAGCCCGGAGCGGCCGTGGCACTATCCTGCTCCGTCCGTACGTAACGCAGCCGGTCGTGCAGGCGGTTCGCCCTGCCCTGCCAGAATTCCACGCTCCGCGGATCGACCCGGAAGCCGCCCCAGTGCGGGGGCGCGGGCACCTGCTCGCCCTCCGGGTAACGCGCCTCCAAGTCGGCGTATGCGCGGTCCAGTTCATCGCGCGTGGCGATGACCGAGGACTGGGCGCTGGCCCAGGCGCCGAGCTGGGAGCCGTGCGGGCGGGTGCGGAAGTACGCCACCGTCTCCTCCCGGGCGACGCGCTCCGCCGTGCCCGTGACGATGACCTGGCGTGCCATCGGGTGCCAGGGGAAGAGCAGCGCGATGTTCGGGTTGGCGGCCAGTTCACGGGCCTTGCGGGACTCGTAGTTGGTGAAGAAGACGAAGCCGCGCTCGTCGTACCCCTTCAGCAGGACCGTGCGTGAGCTGGGGCGGCCCGCCTCGTCGACCGTCGAGACGACCATGGCGTTCGGCTCGTGCAGCAGGCCCGCCTCGGTCGCGGAGAGCGCCTGCGCGAACCACAGTGCGAACAGCTCGCCCGGCGTGGCGGGCGCCTCCGTCTCGATGAGTCCGTCGACGCCGTAGTGGGCACGTATGGCGGCGGGATCGGACCCGGGAGAGGCGGGTGCGGCGGATGATGAGGCTGATGCGGAGGCGGCGGCTCGATCGGTCACGCCGTCATCTTGCCGTATACGAAGGGCTGTCCGACGGGCTGTCGTCCACCACGGGGAGGTGACGTGTGGCACTGAGTGCCGCAGACCATCGCCAAGGGTGGCACCAGGGGATATCGTGCGGCTGCCGAATCGGTTGGGTGACCACCAGCCGCACGGGGCATCACCGGGGTGACCGATCCGGACCGCGAGTCGAATACCGGAAGCCGTCAGCGCACCGGCAGACCGCGGAACCGGACCGATAATGCCCACTTCTGACACATGGTCACGAGCTGTCTGTCACCACCATCTGTCGTACACATCACGAGGAGCCGCCTGATGTCCGACTTCGTACCCGGACTTGAGGGAGTCATCGCGTTCGAGACGGAGATCGCCGAACCGGATAAGGAAGGCGGCGCGCTTCGCTATCGCGGCGTCGACATCGAGGATCTGGTCGGCCACGTCTCCTTCGGCAACGTCTGGGGCCTGCTCGTCGACGGCGCCTTCAACCCCGGCCTGCCGCCGGCCGAGCCGTTCCCCATCCCGGTGCACTCCGGCGACATCCGCGTCGACGTCCAGTCCGCCCTCGCGATGCTCGCCCCCGTGTGGGGCCTGAAGCCGCTCCTGGACATCAGCGAGCAGGAAGCCCGCGACGACCTCGCGCGGGCCGCCGTCATGGCGCTCTCGTACGTCGCCCAGTCCGCCCGCGGCCAGGGTCTGCCGATGGTGCCGCAGCGCGAGATCGACAAGGCGGACACGGTCGTGGAGCGCTTCATGAAGCGCTGGCGCGGCGAGCCCGACCCCAAGCACGTCCAGGCCGTCGACGCGTACTGGACGTCGGCCGCCGAGCACGGCATGAACGCCTCCACGTTCACGGCCCGCGTCATCTCCTCGACGGGCGCGGACGTCGCGGCGGCACTCTCGGGCGCCGTGGGTGCCATGTCGGGCCCCCTGCACGGCGGTGCGCCCTCCCGTGTCCTCGGCATGATCGAGGAGATCGAGCGGACCGGCGACGCGGCCGCGTACGTGCGGCAGGCGCTGGACAAGGGCGAGCGGCTGATGGGCTTCGGCCACCGGGTGTACCGGGCCGAGGACCCCCGCGCCAGGGTCCTGCGCCGCACGGCACGCGAGCTGGGCGCTCCCCGCTTCGAGGTGGCCCAGGCGCTGGAGAAGGCCGCGCTCGACGAGCTGCACGCCCGCCGCCCCGACCGGGTCCTGGCGACGAACGTCGAGTTCTGGGCCGCGATCGTCCTCGACTTCGCCGAGGTGCCCGCGCACATGTTCACGTCGATGTTCACGTGCGCGAGGACGGCCGGCTGGTCGGCGCACATCCTTGAGCAGAAGCGCACGGGGCGGCTGGTCCGCCCCTCGGCCAGGTACGTGGGTCCCGGCACGCGGGACCCACGGGAGGTCGAGGGGTACGGGGACATCGCGAGGTAGGGCGGTCGGCCACGACCTCGGACGCCGGGCGGGCCGGACCGCGGCCCGCCCGGCGTCCGGGGCAGACCCCGCTCAGGACAGCGCCACGTCCAGCAGCCGCGCCCACTCCCCCACCACGCGCTCCCGCCGGGCCTTGTCGTCCGTCAGCAGGTTCGCCAGGCCCAGGCCCCGCGCCATGTCCAGGAGCCCCTGGACGGTCTCCCTGACGCCCGGCCGGGACTCGTCGGCGTCCAGGAGCTGTACCGCGATCCGGTGCGTCTCACGGCCCACCCGCGCCTCCAGCTCCGTCACCCGGGAGCCGAGCTGGGGCTCGTTCGACGCCGCCACCCACAGATGCAGCGCCGCCCGGAAGAGCGGACCCGTGTAGAGATCGACCAGGGCGGCCACCACCGAGACCCGGTCCTGCGCGGGCAGCTCCCGCAGCGCGGTGGACCGCTGCTCGGCCACGTACTCCACCGCCGCCGTGAACAGGTCCTCCCGCGTCGGGAAGTGATGCTGGGCGGCGCCCCGCGAGACCCCGGCCCGCTCGGCGACCACGGAGACCGTGGACCCCGCCCAGCCGCTCTCGGCGAGGCACGCCACCGCGGCCTCTAGGAGCCGCTGCCGCGTGGCACGGCTGCGGTCCTGCTTGGGCGAGCGGTCGGCCGCGGTCACAGCACCCATGGGCACTCCCGTCGTTCGAGGAACGCACCCATCCCCTCGCGCGCCTCCTCGGAGCCGAAGAGCCGCGCGGACAGGGCGATGAGCGAGTCCGTGTGGTGGTCGAATGCGTCGAGCACCCTAGCCGTGAGCAGCTTCTTCGTCTCGGCCAGGGCCTGCGGCGCCGCCTTGCGCAACCCGTCGGCCAGGGGCGCGAGCTCGGCGTCCACGTCGTCCCCCGCCGCCGTCACCAGACCGATCCGCGCCGCCTCCGCCCCGCCGAAGCGCTCCCCGGTGAGGAAGTAGCGTGACGCGGCGCTCGGGTCGAGGCGGGCGAGCAGCGGCATGGAGATGACCGCGGGCGCCACCCCGATCCGTACCTCGGTGAGCGCGAACGAAGCCCCCGGCCCCGCCACCGCCATGTCGCACACGCCGAGCAGCCCGAGCCCGCCCGCCCGCACATGCCCGTCCACCCGTGCGACCACCGGCTTCGGCAGCTCCACGATCTGCCGGAGCAGTCCCACGAGGACGGCCGGGTCCGGCGGCTCCCGCAGATCGGCGCCCGAGCAGAACGTGGAGCCGGTGTGCGTGAGGACGACCGCGCGTACGCCGGGGTCCTTGCCGCAGGTGTCGAGTGCCCCGGCGAGTTCCCGCAGCAGCCCGGCCGAGATCGCGTTGCGGTTGGCGGGGTTGTCCAGGGTGAGCGTGACGATGCCGCGCTCCGGGGGCGTGTGCACGAGTGCCATGCGTTCTCCAGCGGTTGGCGGGCGGGGCGGGCGGTGTCCCGTCGGGATCAGTACGACTGGTCAGTACGACTGATCAGTACGACTTGGGCAGGCCGAGCGTCTGGTGCGAGACGTAGTTCAGGATCATCTCCCTGCTCACCGGGGCGATCCGCGCCACCCTCGACGCCACGATCAGCGACGCGAGGCCGAACTCCTTCGTCAGGCCGTTGCCGCCGAGCGTGTGCACGGACTGGTCGACGGTCTTCACACAGGCGTCGGCCGCCGCGAGCTTGGCCATGTTGGCGGCCTCGCCCGCGCCCATGTCGTCGCCCTCGTCGTAGAGCCTGGCGGCCTTCTGCATCATCAGGCGGGCCAGCTCGATGTCGATGTGGGACTGCGCGAGAGGGTGCGCGATCGCCTGGTGGGCGCCGATCGGGCTCTTCCAGACGCTGCGTTCCTTGGCGTATCCGACGGCCCGGGAGAGGGCGTAACGCGCCATGCCGATCGAGAACGCCGCGGTCATGATCCGCTCGGGGTTGAGTCCCGCGAAGAGCTGGAGCAGCCCGGCGTCCTCGTCGCCCACCAGGGCTTCCGGGGGCAGCCGTACGTCGTCCAGGGTCAGCTCGAACTGCTTCTCCGGCGCCTGGAGTTCCATCTCGATCTGCCGCCGCTGGAAGCCCTCCGTGTCGCGCGGGACGATGAAGAGGCAGGGCTTGAGGCTGCCGGTCCGCGCGTCCTCCGTACGGCCGACTATGAGCGTGGCGTCGGCGATGTCGACGCCGGAGATGAAGACCTTGCGGCCGGTCAGGAGCCAGTCGCCGCTCGCCTCGTCCTTGCGGGCGGTGGTGGTGATCCGGTGGGAGTTGGAGCCCGCGTCGGGCTCGGTGATGCCGAACGCCATGGTGCGGCTGCCGTCGGCGAGACCGGGCAGCCAGGCCGCCTTCTGCTCGTCGGTGCCGAAGCGGGCGATGACGGTGCCGCAGATCGCGGGCGAGACGACCATCATCAGGAGGGGGCACCCGGCGGCACCCAACTCCTCCAGGACGATGGACAGTTCGGCTATCCCGCCGCCCCCGCCGCCGTACTCCTCGGGCAGGTTCACGCCGAGGTAGCCGAGCTTGGCGGCGTCGGCCCACAGCGCGTCGGGGTGGCCCTCGTCCCGGACGACGCGGGTGAGGTAGTCGCGGCCGTAACGCCTGCCGAGTGCGGCGACGGCCGCGCGCAGTGCCTGGTGCTCTTCGGTTTCGAGGACGGTGCTCATACGGATTGCTCCTCCTGTACGGCGGCTACGACTGCGAGCAGCGCCCCGACCTCGACCTGGCGGCCGGGCGCGGCGTGCAGGGCGGTGAGCGTGCCGGAGGCGGGAGCGGAGATGCGGTGCTCCATCTTCATGGCCTCCAGCCAGATGAGGGGCTGCCCGGCGGTGACCCGCGCCCCCTCGGTGAGCCCGTCGGCCAGGCGCACGACGGTGCCCGGCATCGGGGCGAGCAGGGACCCCGGCTCCTGCCGGGCGGTGGGTTCGGGGAGCAGCGGGAGCGCGGTGAGGGCGGTGTTACCGACGTACACGCGCTCGTCGCCGTACCGGCTCACGGCGAACTTCCTTCGTACGCCGTCGACTTCGAGCACGACGAGCTGACCCGAAACGGAGAGCACGCGCACCCCGTCCGCGCTCAGCCCCTCCCGCGTGTGCCGGTAGCGCACCTCGTGTTCGGTGCCGTCCGGCTCGCTCCGGAAGAGCTTGACCTGCGGCTGCGACGCGAGGTTGCGCCAGCCGCCGAACCGCGAGCGCCCGTGCGCGTCGGCGAGGGCGGCGGCCAGCGGTGCGTGCGGGTCCGGGGCGGGGGCCGCGAGCTCGGTGACGTACCGGTCGTAGAAGCCCGTGTCCATGCGGGCCTCTACGAACTCCGGATGCCGCAGGGACCGTACGAGCAGCTCCCTGTTGGTGACGGGCCCGTGGACGACCGCGCGCTCCAGCGCACCCGCGAGGGTGCGCAGGGCCTCCGCCCGCGTGGGGGCGTACGCGACAGCCTTGGCCAGCATCGGGTCGTAGTGCACGCCGATCGTGTCGCCGTCCACGTACCCGGTGTCGAGCCGCACGCCCGGCACGGAGAGCCGGTGCAGGGTGCCGGTCTGCGGGGCCCACCCGGCCGCCGGGTCCTCGGCGTAGAGGCGGGCCTCGACGGCGTGGCCGCGCGCGGGCGGGGGTTCCTCCGCGAGCCGTGTGCCCTGCGCGACCTGGATCTGCAGCGCCACGAGGTCGATGTCGAACACGGCCTCCGTGACCGGGTGTTCGACCTGGAGCCGGGTGTTCATCTCCAGGAAGTGCGCCCGGTCGCCGTCGACCAGGAACTCCACCGTGCCCGCCCCGCGATACCCGGTCACGCGCGCCGCACGCACGGCCTGCGCGTGCAGCTCGGCGACGAGCGCGCCGGCCAGACCGGGCGCCGGGGACTCCTCGATGACCTTCTGGTGTCTGCGCTGGAGGGTGCAGTCCCGCGTGCCGAGCGCCCAGACGGTGTCGTACGCGTCGGCCATGATCTGCACCTCGACGTGCCGGCCGCCCTCCAGGTAGGGCTCGACGAAGACCTCGCCGTCCCCGAAGGCGCTGGCGGCCTCCGCGCGTGCAGCCTCCAACTCACCCTTCAGCTCGCCCAGTACCCGTACGACGCGCATGCCACGTCCGCCGCCGCCGGACGCCGCCTTCACCAGGACCGGCAGATCGGCCTGGGTGACGTCCTCCAGGCCCAGCGGCGCGATGCCCATGAGTTCCTTGGCGCGCGTCTTGGAGGCCATGGACTCGATCGCCTCCGGCGGCGGCCCGATCCACACGAGCCCGGCGTCCAGGACGGCACGCGCGAAGTCCGCGTTCTCGGAGAGGAAGCCGTAGCCGGGATGGACGGCGTCCGCGCCGGCCGCCTGCGCCGCCTTCACGACGAGCTCGCCGCGCAGATACGTGTCGGCGGGCGCCGTGCCCGGCAGCCGCACGGCGGATTCGGCCTCGCGGACGTGCAGGGCGTCCGCGTCGGCGTCGGAGTACACCGCCACCGTGGCGATGCCCAGGTCGCGGCAGGTGCGGAAGACGCGGCAGGCGATCTCGCCCCGGTTGGCGACGAGTACGGAGTTGATCACCGTGGGGTTGGTTGGGTTGGTTGGGTTGGTTGGGTTGGCGGGGTTGGCGGGGTTGTCAGAGCTGGTGTGGTTCATGGGGTTCGTCATGGAGGTCCTCACATCCGGAAGACGCCGAAGCCACCGCGCGCGCCCTCGTAAGGGGCGGTGTGGATCGCGGACAGGCACAGGCCGAGGACCGTGCGGGTGTCACGGGGGTCGATGACGCCGTCGTCGTAGAGCCGCCCGGAGAGGAACATCGGCAGCGACTCCGACTCGATCTGCTGCTCCACCATCGCGCGCAGGCCCGCGTCGGCGTCGTCGTCGTAGGGCTGGCCCTTCGCGGCGGCGGAGGCGCGGGCCACGATCGAGAGCACGCCGGCGAGCTGCTGCGGGCCCATCACGGCCGACTTGGCGCTGGGCCAGGCGAAGAGGAAGCGCGGGTCATAGGCGCGCCCGCACATGCCGTAGTGCCCGGCTCCGTACGAGGCGCCCATGAGCACGCTGAGGTGCGGCACGCGCGAGTTCGACACCGCGTTGATCATCATCGCGCCGTGCTTGATGATGCCGCCCTGCTCGTACTCCTTGCCGACCATGTAGCCGGTGGTGTTGTGCAGGAAGAGCAGCGGGATGTCGCGCTGGTTGGCCAACTGGATGAACTGGGCGGCCTTCTGGGACTCCTCGCTGAAGAGCACGCCCTGCGCGTTGGCGAGGATGCCGATGGGATAGCCGTGCAGCGAGGCCCACCCAGTGGTGAGACTCGTCCCGTAGAGCGGCTTGAACTCGTCGAAGTCGGAGGCGTCGACGATGCGCGCGATGACCTCGTGCGGGTCGAAGGGCACCTTGAGGTCGCCGGGCACGATGCCGAGCAGCTCGTCCGGGTCGTACTTGGGCGGCTCGACGACGGCGACCGGATCCGCGTACGCCTTGCGCCAGTTGAGCCGTTTCACGACCCGGCGGGCCTGCCTCAGGGCGTCGCGCTCGTCCTCGGCGAGGTAGTCCGCGAGGCCGGAGGTGCGGGCGTGCATCTCGGCGCCGCCGAGCGACTCGTCGTCGCTCTCCTCGCCGGTGGCCATCTTCACGAGCGGCGGCCCGCCGAGGAAGACCTTGGCGCGCTCCTTGACCATGATCACGTGGTCGCTCATGCCGGGGACGTACGCCCCGCCCGCCGTGGAGTTGCCGAACACGACCGCCACGGTCGGGATACCGGCGGCGGACGACTGGGTGAGGTGTTTGAAGAGGGCGCCGCCCGGGATGAAGATCTCCTTCTGCGACGGCAGATCGGCGCCGCCCGACTCCACGAGGTGGAGGGACGGCAGCCGGTTGGCGTGCCCGATCTCGTGCGCGCGGAAGGCCTTCTTCAGGGTCCAGGGGTTGCTGGCACCGCCGCGCACGGTCGGGTCGTTGGCGGTGATCAGGCACTCCACGCCCTCGACGACGCCGATGCCGGTGACCATGGAGGCGCCGACGGGGTAGTCGCTCCCCCAGGCGGCGAGCGGCGACAGTTCGAGGAACGGCGTGTCCGGGTCGAGGAGTAGCTCGATGCGCTCCCGGGCGAGGAGCTTGCCGCGCTTGCGGTGCCGGGCGACGTACTTCTCGCCGCCGCCCTCAAGGGCCTTGGCCTGCTCGGCGTCGAGCTCGGCGAGCTTGGCCAGCATGGCCTCGCGGTGCTCGGCGTACTCGGCGCTCGCGGGGTCGAGCGCGGACGCGAGGACGGTCACGGGTGTACCTCCGTCGGTTCGGTCGTCGGTTCCGGTTCGGACGCGGGTTCGGTCGCTTCGAGCAGTGCGGCCGGTATGTCCAGGTGGCGGGCGCGCAGCCACTCGCCGAGGCCCTTGGCCTGCGGGTCGAAGCGGGCCTGGGAGGCGACGCCCGCGCCGAGGATTCCCCCGACGACGAAGTTCAGCGCCCGCAGGTTCGGCAGGACGTAACGCACGACCGTCAACTCCGCCGCTTCCGGGACGAGTTCGCGGAACCGCTCGACGGTCAGTTCGTGGGCGAGCCACCGCCAGGCGTCGTCCGTCCGCACCCAGACGCCGACGTTCGCGTCCCCGCCCTTGTCGCCGCTGCGGGCCCCGGCGACGAGGCCGAGGGGGGCGCGGCGGGTGGGGCCGCCCGGCGGGAGCGGTGCGGGCAGAGGCGGCTGGTCGAGGTCTTCGAGTACGCGGCTGCCGCCGGGAGCCTGGACCGGGAGGCGCTCGCCGCCGGGCAGGACGGCCACGTGGTCGACGGTGCCGCGTGCGACGTACGCCGCTTCGAAGACTCCGTAGGGGGCGCCCTTGCCAGGGGGTGCCGTGACGTGGAATCCGGGGTAGCTGCCGAGGGCGAGCTCGATCGCGGCGCCGCTCAGGGCGCGGCCGACGGGGTCCTGCTGCGGGTCGCGTACGACGAGGTGCAGGAGGGCGGAGGCGGCCTCCTCGCTCGGGGCGTCGGGGCTGTCGGTGCGGGCGAGTTCCCAACGCACCTCTTGTGGGCGCGACTTGGAGCGTGCGAGCGCGTCCTCGATCTGGGCGCGGACGAGTCCGGCCTTGGCCTCCACGTCCAACCCGGTGAGGACGAAGACGACTTCGTTGCGGAAGCCGCCGAGCCGGTTCAGGCCGACCTTGAGATCCGGCGGCGGTGCCTCTCCGCGTACGCCGGAGACGCGGACCCGGTCGGGCCCCTCCTGCGTGAGGGTGACCGTGTCGAGCCGGGCGGTGACGTCGGGCCCCGCGTACCGGGCGCCGGAGGTCTCGTACAGGAGCTGTGCGGTGACCGTGCCGACGTCGACGAATCCGCCCGTGCCGTCATGCTTCGTGATGACGCTGGAGCCGTCCTCGTGGATCTCGGCGAGCGGGAAGCCGGGCCGCAGCAGTTCTCGCGCCGAACGCTCCCCGAAGAAGGCGTAGTTGCCGCCGGTGGCCTGCGTCCCGCATTCGAGGACGTGCCCGGCGACGACGGCACCGGCGAGCCGGTCATGGTCGCCCTCGCCCCACCCGAAGTGCGCCGCGGCGGGCCCGGTGACGAGGGCGGCGTCGGTCACGCGCCCCGTGACGACGACATCGGCCCCGGCGCGCAGGCAGGCGGCGATTCCGGTGCCGCCGAGGTAGGCGTTGGCGGTGAGGGCGTCCGGGAAGCGGCTCCCGAGGTCGTCCCCCTCCACGTGCGCGACCTGCACGCCAATCCCGAGTCGGCCTGCCAACTCCCGTACGGCGTCGGCGAGTCCACCGGGGTTGAGCCCGCCCGCATTGGCGACGATCTTGACGCCCCGCTCCTGGGCGAGCCCCAGGCACTCCTCCAACTGGCGCAGGAAGGTCTTCGCATAGCCGCGCGCGGGGTCCTTGAGGCGGTCGCGGCCGAGGATGAGCATGGTCAGCTCGGCGAGGTAGTCGCCGGTGAGGACGTCGAGGGGACCGCCGGTGAGCATCTCGCGCATGGCATCGAAGCGGTCGCCGTAGAAGCCGGAGGCGTTGCCTATGCGGAGGGGCGGGGTGGAGAGAGGGACGGTTCGGGGATTGGACGGCGGGGCGGTCATCGCCCGCCCTCCCTGGCCGGGCGCCCCGGCCCCGGTGGTCCCGCGAAGGCCTGGGCGATGTCCAGCCACCGCTCGGCGTCGGCGCCTTCCGCGCGCACTGCGAGATCGTCCCGGTGCGCGCGCTGCGTGACGAGGAGGCAGAAGTCGAGCGCGGGCCCGGTCACGCGCTGGCCGGCGTCCTCGGGGCCGCTGGCCCACAGTTCGCCGGAGGGCAGCCGGAGCTCGACGCGGAAGGGGGCGTCCGGCGCGCTCAGCCCCCGTACGCCGAACGAGAAGTCCCGGGCCCGGACGCCGATGTGGGCGACGTGCCGCAGCCGGTCCGTCGGCTCCCTCACGACTCCCAGCGCGTCGGCGACGTCCTGGCCGTGGGCCCAGGTTTCCATCAGCCGGGCGGTCGCCATGGAGGTGGCCGACATCGGCGGCCCGTACCAGGGGAAGCGGGTGCCGCGCGGGGCGGCCGTCAGGGCCTTGTGCAGGGCGTCGCGCCCGGCGCGCCACTGGGAGAGCAGCTCACCCGGCGGCAGCGCGGCGCCCTCGTCGGCACCGTCGTCGACGAACGAATCGGGAGCCGCGAGGGCCTCCTCGACGAGCCGCCCGAAGGCCTCGCCGTCGGTGACGGCGGTCAGCGCGGCGCGGTCGGTCCAGGCGAGATGGGCGATCTGATGGGCGACGGTCCAGCGGTCGGCGGGGGTTGGCAGCGCCCAGCGGCTGCCGCTCAACCCCTTTACCAGGTGGTCGAGTTCCTCGCTCTCACGGCGCAGATCGTCGAGTACGGGCACAGCTTCGGACACGGCGCTCCCCTCGGGGCACGAATGGGGCCTCCCCTGCTCGAACGAAGTTGAGAGTTCGGGGAAGTGCCCCGGAGCATGGCAGCGCCCGGAGAAACAAGCAAGCGTGCTTGCATTACTTTCCGGACGACTCCGGAACGGAAGCGGCGGCGCCGAGCCCCTCGGCTTCTCCCTCTGCCCGCTCCGCCCGCCCCTCTGCCCGCCCGGCACCCTCCGTGGAAAGGAGCACGGCCTCGGGGGCGGCCCCCGACACGACGTCGCCGGACTTGCGGGCCCGGCCGCGGCCGACCTGGGTCCGCACGGCGCCCATGCTGGCGGCGATGACCAGGGAGATGGCCATGGCCTCGTTCACGGAGAGGGCCTGGTTCAGCACGAGGAATCCGGCGATGGCCGCGATGGCCGGTTCCAGGCTCATCATGATCGCGAAGGTGGAGGCGGGAAGCCTGCGCAGGGCGAGCAGCTCGAGGGTGTACGGCAGCACGGAGGACATCACCGCGACGGCCGCGCCGAGCCCGAGCACCTCGGGCCTGACCAGCTTCTCCCCGGACTCGACGAGGCCGAGCGGCAGGAAGAGGACGGCCGCGACGACCATCGCGAGGGCGAGCCCGTCGGCCTGCGGGAAGCGACGCCCCGTACGGGCGCTGAACATGATGTACGTGGCCCACATGGCACCGGCGCCAAGGGCGTAGGCGACACCAACAGGATCGAGCCCACTGAACCCGCCCCCACCCCCCAGCAAGAAGACACCGCAGAGGGCGAGCCCGGCCCAGATCAGATTGACCGCACGCCGCGACGCGAAGACGGAGAGGGCCAGCGGCCCGAGCACCTCCAGCGTGACGGCGGGGCCCATGGGGATGCGGGCGACGGACTGATAGAAGAGCCCGTTCATCCCGGCCATGGCCACACCGAAGGCGATGACGGTCCCCCAGTCGGCGCGCGAGTGCCCGCGCACCTTGGGCCTGCACACGATCATCAGCACCATGGCGGCGAAGGCGAGCCGCAGGGTCACGATGCCGAGGGCTCCGGCCTTGGGCATCACGCTCACGGCGATGGCCCCGCCGAACTGGACGGAGACGCCGCCCGCGAGCACAAGCCCGACGGGCCCGAGGGCGCCCCACCGCCCACCGGGTGCCGCCTCCTGACCACTCCTCGACGCGTCCACAGCCAACCCTTCCGCTTCTCCGACCCGATCCAGTCCACTCACCTGAACTACTCCGTCCAAGGTAATAGACCACGACAGGATTGTGGAGCCCTTTCACTGCTGTACGCAAACCGGGTCCACATTGCGGGTGCGGGCGGATGGGGCGGCAACTGCGGACCATTGCCGCGGGGCGGTGGCCGCAAGGCCTTGACGCCGGGCGTTTCCCGCAGGGCAGTGCCCGCGGGGCTGCACCCGCAGGACCGTGGCCGTGGCGCTCTGGCCGCCGGGCCACGCCGCTGGGCGGTGGCCGCGGGACCGTCACCGCCGGACCGTCACCGCCGGGCCGTCACCGCCGGGCCTCGACCGCAGGGCCCGAACCAGCCACCGGGCCGCCGCCACCGCAGCCCGTCCCGGCAGGGCACGGCGCCCCGCAGCCCAGAAGCCCCGCACCGAAGCCGTCCCCTCCTCAGCCCTCTCCCCTCAGCCCCTCAGCCAACACCTCCGCCAAATGCCGCCCCCGCACCCCGCCCCCCAGCTGCTCCAGCTGCGTCCGGCAGGAGAAGCCGTCCGCCAGGACCAGTGCGCCGCCCTCCGCCTCCGGCACGGAACCCCGTACCGCCGGCAGCAGTTGTTCCTCCGCGCACGCCACCGATACCTCGTAATGCCCCGCCTCGAAGCCGAAGTTGCCCGCGAGGCCGCAGCAGCCGCCGCTCAACTCGCCCACCAGGCCCGCCTTCTCCCGCAGGCGGCGCTCAGCCGCATCGCCGAGCACCGCATGCTGGTGGCAGTGGGTCTGGCCCACCACCGGGCGCCCGATGCGCGGTGGCGTCCACTCCGGGGCCAGTTCCTCCAGGGCCTGCGCGAACGTCCTTACGCGCCCCGCGAGTTCCCTCGCCCGCGCGTCCTCCCCCAGCAGCTCCACCAGGTCCGTCTTGAGCGCCGCCGCGCAGCTCGGTTCGAGGACCACGAGCAGCGCCCCCGAGTCGAGGAGCGGCGCCATCCGATCCACTGTGCGCCGCATCACCGCACGGGCCCGGTCCAACTGGCCCGTGGAGACGTACGTGAGGCCGCAGCAGACATCCCCCGGCGGCACCACGGGCCGCAGCCCCGCGTCCTCCAGGACCCGCACCGCCGCCCGGCCCACCGCCGGGGACAGGTGCTCCGTGAACGTGTCCGGCCACAGCACGACCGAGGGGCCGCGAGAAGCCCCCGCGGCCCCCCGCGCCCGGAACCACCTGCGGAACGACTCCCCCGCCAACCGCGGGATCTCCCGCTCCTGCGCGATCCCGCCCGCCCGCTTCGCCAGCGACGCCAGCACCCCCACCCGGGCCAGCGCGTTGGCCACCCCCGCCGTCCGCGTCCGCGAGGCAAGCCGCAGCCACACCGGCAGCCAGCCCATCGCGTAGTGCGCCGCGGGGCGCCTGCGGCCCTCGTAGTGGTGGTGCAGGAACTCCGCCTTGTACGTGGCCATGTCCACGCCCACCGGACAGTCCGACCGGCAGCCCTTGCAGGACAGGCACAGGTCGAGCGCGTCCTTGACCTCCTCCGAGCGCCAGCCGTCCGTGACGACCTCGCCCGCGAGCATCTCGTGCAGGAGCCGGGCCCGGCCTCGCGTGGAGTGCTCCTCCTCGCCCGTCGCCCGGAAGGACGGGCACATCACCCCACCTCCCGAACCAGCCGAAGCCGTACGGCACTTCGCGACTCCCACGCACCTGCGCACCGCCGCCGAGAAGTCCCCGCCGTCGTGCGGGTAGCCGAACGCCACGTCCACCGGCTCCCGCGGCAGCGGGGCGAAACGCAGGTTCGAGTCGAGCGGCGCGGGGCGCACCAGCATCCCCGGGTTCAGGAGATCCGCCGGGTCCCACACCCCCTTCACGCGCTCGAACAGCCGGACGAGGCCGGCCCCGTACATCTTCGGCAGCAGTTCGGCCCGAGCCTGGCCGTCCCCGTGCTCGCCCGAGAGGGAGCCCCCGTGCGCGACCACGACCTCCGCCAGGTCCTCCGAGAAGCGCCTGAAGCGCCGCACACCCGTATCGCTCATCAGGTCGAAGTCGATGCGTACGTGAATGCAGCCGTCCCCGAAGTGCCCGTACGGAGTCCCGCGCAGCCCGTGTTCGGTGAGCAGCCCCCGGAAGTCCCGCAGATACGCCCCGAGCCGTGCGGGCGGCACCGCGCAGTCCTCCCACCCGGGCCACGCCTCGCTGCCGTCCGGCATCCGCGTCGCCGTCCCGCTGGCGTCCTCGCGGACCCGCCACAGCGCGCGCTGCCCGACCGGGTCCGTCACGACCACCGAGTCCACCGTGTCCGCGGAGACCGCCCGCGCGATCGCCTCGGCACGCGCGCGTGCCTCGCCCTCGTCCGCGCCGCCCGTCTCCACGAACAGCCAGGCACCGCCCTTGGGCAGCCCTTCGGAGCCCCGTACGAGGTCGGCGGCCATGCCCTCCACCGTCAGCGGCCCGTGCGGAAGCAGCCCGGCGGCCGCTTCCGCCGCCGCGCTCTCGTCGGCGTAACCGAGCACCGCGAGCGCACGCGCGCGTGGCGAATCGACGAGGCGTACGACCGCCTCCGTCACCACGCCGAGGGTGCCCTCCGAGCCGCAGAAGGCGCGGGCCAGATCCACCCCGCGCTCGGGGAGCAGGGCGTCGAGCGCATAGCCGGAGATACGGCGCGGCAGCTCCGGGAAGCCGGTGCGCAGCAGCTCCAACTCGCCGTCAAGGAGCGCCCGGAGGCCGTCGGGGGCGCCGGACCAGCCCTGGCCGAGCGCGAGCCGGGCGCCCGCGCCGCTCACGACCGAGAGCGAGGAGACGTTGTCGGCGGTCGTGCCCCAGGCGACCGAGTGGGACCCGCAGGAGTTGTTGCCGATCATGCCGCCGAGGGTGCAGCGGTTGTGGGTGGACGGGTCCGGGCCGAAGGTGAGGCCGTGCGGAGCCGCGGCGCCCCGCAGCTCGTCGCAGATCACGCCCGGCTGGACGACCGCGGTCCGTGACTCGGCGTCCAGGGACACGATCCGGTTCATGTGCCGGGTGAAGTCGAGGACGAGCCCCGTGCCGGTCGCCTGCCCGGCGATGGACGTACCGGCGCCGCGGGCCACGACCGGCACCCCGCGCTCCCGGCACACGGCGAGCGCCGCCGCCACGTCGTCCGCGTCGCGCGGGGCGAGGACGCCGAGCGGCACGCGGCGGTAGTTGGACGCGTCCATGGTGTTCAGGGCCCGTGCGGTGACGGAGAAGTCCACCTCCCCCCGCACCGCTGCCCGCAGTTCCCTTTCCACGCCTCCGAGATCACTCATGCCCATATCCATGCCCTCAGGATGCCTCCGCGAAGTCCCTCACCGGCCACGACCGGGCGCCCCGCCCGCACCGGCCGTCCGCGTTCCGGAGCCCCGCGGTGTCCACGCGCCGTACGGGACGGTCTCACCCGACGGACACTCCTGAGACGGCCCGGGCGGAGCCGTTAGGCTCACCCCGTGGCTGAGATCCAGATTCCCGCTGACATCAAGCCCGCCGACGGACGTTTCGGCGCGGGCCCCTCCAAGGTGCGCACGGAGGCGCTGGACGCGCTCGCCGCCACCGGTACCTCTCTGCTCGGCACCTCCCACCGCCAGGCCCCGGTCAAGAACCTGGTCGGCAAGGTGCGCGAGGGTGTGCGCGACCTCTTCTCCCTCCCCGAGGGGTACGAGGTGATCCTGGGCAACGGCGGCTCCACCGCCTTCTGGGACGTCGCGACGCACGGCCTGATCGAGAACAAGTCGCAGCACCTGAGCTTCGGCGAGTTCTCCTCCAAGTTCGCCAAGGCATCGAAGCTCGCCCCGTGGCTGGCCGAGCCCACCGTGATCACGAGTGAGCCCGGCACGCACCCGGACCCGAAGGCCGAGGCGGGCGTCGACGTCTACGGCTTCACCCACAACGAGACCTCGACCGGTGTCGCGGCCCCCGTCAAGCGGGTGGCCGGCGCGGACGAGGGTTCACTCGTCCTGGTGGACGCCACCTCCGGCGCGGGCGGCCTGCCGGTCGACATCGCCGAGACGGACGTCTACTACTTCGCCCCGCAGAAGTCCTTCGCGTCGGACGGCGGCCTGTGGATCGCCGCGTTCTCCCCGGCGGCCATCGAGCGTGCCGAGCGCGTCCACGCGAGCGGCCGGCACGTCCCGGAGTTCTTCAGCCTTCCCACGGCGATCGACAACTCCCGCAAGAACCAGACGTACAACACCCCGGCGCTCGCCACGCTCTTCCTGCTCGGCGAGCAGCTGGACTGGATGAACGGCCAGGGCGGTCTGGACTTCACCACCGGCCGCACGGCCGCCTCCTCGCGCACCCTGTACGGGTGGGCGGAGGAGTCCAAGTACGCGACGCCGTTCGTCACGGACCCGGCCAAGCGCTCGCAGGTCATCGGCACGATCGACTTCGCGGACGAGATCGACGCTGCCGCTGTTGCCAAGGCTCTGCGGGCCAACGGCATCGTGGACACGGAGCCGTACCGGAAGCTCGGCCGCAATCAGCTGCGCGTGGCGATGTTCCCGGCGATCGACCCGGCGGATGTCGAGGCGCTGACGAAGTGCATCGACTACGTCATCGACAAGCTTTAAGTACCCGGCGTTTCTACGAAGAGGGGGCGTCCGGCAGGTATCACCTGCCGGACGCCCCCTCTTCGTCGACAGAGCTCAGCCCCTCATCTGCGGGTGCTTCGTGGCTGGTCGCGCAGTTCCCCGCGCCCCTGATCCGTCACCTGCTCAGCTGCTTGAACTTCCGCACCGCCAGCGGCAGGAACAGGAGCGAGATCGCCACCGGCCACACCACCGCCATCAGCACCGCGTTCTGCTCGACCCAGCTCGCCCCGCCCGCCCCGGGGTTGCCGAACAGCTCGCGGGCCGCCGTGCCCGTGGAGGAGACCGGGTTCCAGGCGGCGATCGGTGCCAGCCAGTCCGGCATCAGGGAGGGCGCGACGAAGACGCTGGAGATCATGGTGAGCGGGAAGGCGACCGCGTAGAGCCCGCCCGCCGCTTCCGGCGTGGGCACCACGAGCCCCAGGAACACGCCCACCCAGATCAGGCTGAACCGAAGGAACAGCAGCAGCCCGAAGGCCGCCAGGGTCTGTACGGCGCCCACGCCAGGACGCCAGCCGATCGCGAGGGCGGTGAGCGCGAGGATCGTCAGCTCGGCGCAGGCCACGATCAGGTCGGCGAGTCCGCGCCCGGCGGCCACCGCGGAGGGCGCCATCGGCATCGAACGGAACCGGTCGATGACGCCCTTGCTGGAGTCCGTGACCACCGCCATCGCGGTGTTCATGAAGCCGAAGGCCATGGTCATCACGAACATGCCGGGCATCAGGAACTGCTTGTAGTCGCCGTCCTCGCCGCCGCCGGGCACCTTCATCGCCTCGCCGAAGACGAATCCGTACAGGAGCACGGAGATGATCGGGAAGCCGAGCTGCCAGGCGATGTTGGCGGGCTGGCGCTGGAAGTGCGTGAGGTAGCGGCGGGTGACGTTCCAGGTGTCGGCGAGTGCCCAGTAGAGGCGTCCGTGCGGCGGCCGGGTGTCCGTGGCATCCGCGGTCAGTACGGCGCTCATGCCGCGACCCCCGTCTTCTCGTCGATGTCGCTGTCGCTGTCGCTGTCACTGCCGATACCGGCCTCGTTCTCCGTGCGGTGGCCCGTCAGCCGCAGGAACACGTCGTCGAGGCTCGGCCTGCGCAGGCCGATGTCCTCCACGGCGATCCCCTGGTCCTGCAAGGTCCGCGCGACGTCCGTCAGTGCGCCGACCCGGTCGGTCACGGCCGCCTGGACGCGCCGCTCCAGGTCGACGGACTCGGGGACGCCCTGCGCGACCCGGGCGACCGCCCGCACGGCCGCCGGCAGGTCGGCGGCCTCGCGCACCACGACCTCCAGACAGCTGCCGCCCACCGTGTTCTTCAGGCCGTCCGGGGTGTCGTCGGCGATGGCCCGGCCCTGGTCGATGACGGTGATCCGGGACGCCAGCTTGTCGGCTTCCTCCAAATACTGGGTGGTGAGCAGGACGGTCGTGCCGTCCGCGACCAACTTCCTTACGGTGTCCCAGACTTCGAGGCGGCCACGCGGGTCGAGCCCGGTGGTCGGCTCGTCCAGGAAGAGGACCTCGGGCGAGAGGATCATCGAGGCAGCGAGGTCGAGCCTGCGCCGCATGCCGCCGCTGTACTGGCCCGCGCCCTTGCCCGCCGCGTCCACCAGATCGAACTGTTCCAGCAGCTCCTGGGCGCGCCGCGCGGCCCGCTTGCCGCCCAGGTGGAAGAGGCGGCCGAACATCTCCAGGTTCTGCCGACCGGTGAGGACCTCGTCGACCGCCGCGTACTGGCCGGTCAGACCGATGCGGCCGCGTACGGCATCGGGCCTGCGCACCACGTCGGCGCCCGCGACCTCGGCGTGCCCGCCGTCGAGCCGCACCAGCGTCGAAAGGATGCGCACGGCGGTGGTCTTGCCCGCACCGTTCGGGCCGAGCAGTCCGTGCACCGTGCCGCGCTCCACGCGCAGATCGAAGGCGTCCAGGGCCTTCTTCTCGCCGTAGCGCTTGTCGAGCCCCTCGGCCCGTACCGCGTATGCGTTCGTCTCGCTCACTGCCCCTCCAGCGCTTCTCGTCCCGACCGTCCCCGGAGGTACTGACCGCTCCGGCACCCCTCTGGGTACGCCGTACTCAATGGAGAGTACACCGTACCCAGTTCTGTGGGTACACCGTACCCAATTACTGTCCGGACGATTAGGCTGAGCGGCATGACGAGCACGAACGGCGGCGACACCCAGCGCACCGGAAGCGACATCGCCCGCAGCCTGGAGCTGCTCTGGGACGAGGGCGAACGCCCCACGCGGGGCCCCAAGCCCGGACTCACCCTGGACCGGATCGTCACCGAGGCGGTGCGCCTCGCGGATGCCGAGGGGCTCACGGCGGTCTCGATGCGCCGCCTGTCCACGGAGCTCGGCACCGGCACGATGTCCCTGTACCGCTACGTCCCGGGCAAGAGCGAGCTGCTCGACCTGATGCTGGACCGGGTGTTCATGCCGGGCCCGGACGCCGAGCCCCCGACCGGCGGCTGGCGCGATGCCGTGGAGGCGTACGCCCGGGAGACCCTCGTCCTCTACCGCGCGCACCCCTGGCTGCTCCAGGTGAACCAGGCACGGCCGGTGCTCGGCCCCGGCTCGGTCGGCGGCCTCGAACGGACCCTGTCCGGCATCAAGTCGATGGGCCTGACCGACCCCGAGCTGATCGGCGTGATCGTCATGGTCGAGGGGTACGTCACCGGGGTCGCCCGCACCCAGGCGCACGAGACGGAGGCCGTCAAGAAGACCGGCCTGACGGACGAGGCGTTCTGGGAGGCGCAGACACCGGCCCTCGGGCGGATCATGACCAGCGGCCGCTACCCCCACCTCGCCGGGCTCTCCGAGGACGCGTTCGGCTCGCATTTCGACCATTTCGAGTTCGGCCTGCAGCGCCTGCTCGACGGCCTCGACGTGCTGGTGGCGCGACGCGAGGCAGGGGGCGGCGCCCCGGCGTGAGCGCCCCCCGCCCCCGCCCCGCTACTTCCGCCGGAACACCCGCTTCAGCCCGAAGAAGGCGGCGAGCACGACCGCGACGGCCAGGGCGCCCGTCTTGACGTCACCCCCGAGCCCGAAGCCCTCACCGCTCCCGCCACCGGCCGAACTCCCTCCGCCGGAGGACGAGTTGTGGCCGCCGCCCGCGCCTTCGACCTCGACGGGCTCGACGTCGCCCTGCTGGCCCTCGGTGCCGTAGAGGAGGGTCGTCCCGTCCAGGGTGTACGTCACGGACTCGCCCTGCCGCTGCAACGGGACGCTCAGCCGTCCCTCGCGCTTGGGCATCGCGCCCTCGCCCTTCCAGGTGTACGAGACACCACCGAGGTACCCGCGCAGGGCGAGCTGTTTGCCGTCGGGCGAGAAGGCGCCGTCCGTGGTCCAGAGCCCGGTGGTGCCCAGACGCTTGAAGACGTTGACCCCGGAGGAGGACATCCGCGCGGGCCCTTCGTACAGGGCGCCGCCCTCCTCCTTCTTGTCGGCGATGTAGATGCGGCCGGTCTTGGGGTGCACCATCATCGCCTCGGCGTCGCGCGCCCCGTCCGCGTACTTCACCGTGTACTGGGTGGCGCGGACGGTCCGGTCGCCCAGCTTCTTCGGCTCGGGCAGCTTGTAGATCCACACGTGGGACCAGGTGCCGCCGAGGTTGTCGCCGATGTCGCCGACGTAGATGTTGCCGTCGCTGCCGACCGAGACGGCCTCCACGTCGCGGGGTTTGCCGACCCCGGTCATGGTGACCGTGGCGACGGTCTTGCCCGTCTTGCCGTCCACCGCGTAGAGCAGCGCCCCGTTCTTGTCCTGGTCGTTGTGCGTCCAGTAGACGCCGGGGTGGGCGCGGGACGCGGCGAGGCCGCTGGACTCGATGATGCGGGGGTCCTTCATGGTGAACCCGTCGTGGCCGTCGTCGGCGGCGGCGGGGCCCGTGGCGGCGGCGAGAAGGAGCAGGGCCCCGGCACCGACGGCGGCGACGACACCGCTGGCACCCGTCGAAGAACGCTGTGAACGCATGGGCCAAGCCTGCCACCCCCGCGCCGGGGGGCGGACGTTCGCCGGGTGTTGAGCCTCACATCGCAGGCCGGGGCGTTGATCCGCGATGATGAGCGGATGCTCAGGTTCATGTTCGTCGGCGACTCGATGACGATCGGCAGCGCGGGGGAACACACCTGGCGCTACCGGATGTGGCAGCACCTGCGGGCCTCGCTCGGCGAACAGGACTTCGCCGTGGTGGGCCCGCGCCGCGCGCTGCACGACAAGGCCACCGGCGAACCCGTCTCGTACGCCTATGCCGGCGGCGACCCGGACTTTCCGCGCGAGCACTTGGCGGGCTGGGGCGAGGGCTGGCTGCACATGGCGCCGCAGATGGCCGACGCGGTGCGGCAGGACCGGCCCGACGTACTGCTGATCTCGCTGGGCCTGATCGACCTGGGCTTCTACACGAACGCGGAACAGACGGCGGAGAACGTGCGCCGCTGCGTCGCGGCGGCGCGGTCTGCGAACCCGCACATCCGCCTCGTCCTGCTCCCCGTGATCCCGAACATCCGGGCCAGGACGGACGCCCCGTTCGCCGCGGAGGTGGCCCGCTTCAACGTCCTGCTCGCCAAGGCGGTGGCGGACCTGGACACGGGGGCGTCCCCGCTGCTCCTTGCCTCGACGCCGCCGTCGTACGACATCGACTGCGACACGTACGACGGGACGCACCCCAACGCGAGCGGTGAGCACAAGCTGGCGGCGGCGTTCGCGGACGCGATGCACCAGGCGTGGGGCGTGGGGGCGCCGTACGAAACCACGCCCCCGGCCCTGCACGAGCTGACCGAGCTGACTGCCTGACCGGCCTGACCGAGCTGTCGGCTACCGGCTGAAGTTGGCCTTCAGGGCCTTGAGCCCGGCGATGTCCCACTTCGTGTACTGCCCGGCGTACTTCTTGCCGCGGGTCACGCTGCCGCCCTTGCCCATGGCGTGACCGCCGTTGGGCGAGCACATCACCGGCAGGTCCTTGCTGCTGTTGGTGGCGCACTCGTACGGGTCGGCGGTCCGGTTGGCGTCCGAGCCGTCCGTGTTGGCGTGGTCGAGCCCGATCGAGTGCCCGAGCTCATGGCTGATGAGGTTCCGCAGGCGGTACGGGTCGATCTTCCACGAGCCGTTCCAGTACTCGCTGTCCATCCATATCCACCCACCCCAGGCGCTCTGGTTGCCGCTGGCCGAGCAGGGGTGGGCCTGGGAGTAGCCCGGCTTGTTGCCGGGGGTGAAGGGCCGGTACTTCATGCCGACGGCTATGACATGCCGCTCGGCGGTGGAACAGGCCGTGACTTCCTTCTGATACCCACTGGCGAGCGTGAACTTGGTCCCGGTGACCGAGGTGAGCTGGGCGGCGCTCTTCTTCAACTGCGCGCGCAGCTGGGCCTCGGCGGTCCTGGCCTGGGCCGCGGTGAGCTTGCTGCCCGCGCCCGGCTTGACGATCTTGATCACGTACGGATCGGGGCTGAGTGACTCGATCCCCCGCCCGGACAGGATCCGCCATCCGGTGCCCTTGTAGACATCCCCCGCGGCATAGGCCGGATTGCTCAGCGCGACGAGCCCCGCGGCAGCGGCGACCACGCCCACAGAGCGCACGATCTTCTTCTTGACGGTCATGCCGAGATCCTCACCCACCCCACCAACAACTCCCCAACGTCCCTTCGTGCAGGGCCCCGGGCCCTCTAAGGTCGCGCGGCGTCACGCGGCGCGTAGCCCTTTGGCCTGTGAGGTCGGACGGAAGGCTGATGTCTGGCTGGGATACGTGGCGGCGGTGGCGCTGTTCGTCCACTGGTGGGCGGGGCACGAGTCCCGCCGCGGGACGAGGACCTCCACGGGCGCTGTTCGCGGTGGGCGTGTGGCTGGTGACGGTCGCGGGGGCGTACGCGATGGAGCGGGCGGGGCGCCCGGGGCCGGTGGAGGCGGCACTGCGGCGGGTCATGTACCGGGCGCGCCCCACACGGCCGACTGCCGCCGGCCCCTCCCCCCGCGCCACCGGCGGCCCCGTCACGTAGCCCGCGTCAGCCGGTTCGCCAGCGTCGACATCGTGTACGTACCGATGCCCATCACGACCTCCAGGGCGTTCCGCTCCGTATGACCGGCCGCAAGGAACTTCTTCAGCTCCTCGTCCCCGACGCCACCGGCGGTCGCCAGCACCTCCAGCGTGAACTGCCGTACCGCGTCCAGCCGTTCATCGCTCAGCGCACGCCCCTCGCGCAACGCGGCGATCAGGTCGGTGTCCGCTCCGAGCTTGCGCAGCTTCGCGGTGTGCATGGTCACGCAGATGTGGCAGTCGTTGCGTACGGCGACGGTCATGATGACAACTTCGCGGGCCACCGGATCCAGCGTCGTCCGCTCGAAGGCCGCGCTCAACTCCAGGAAGCCGTTGAGCAGTTCGGGTGACTCGGCGAGCCGCGCCACCGCGTTAGGCGTCTTCCCGAAGGCGGCGGCCGTGCGCTCCATCGCGGCGCGGGACTCGGCGGGCGCGGTTTCCACGGTGTGCTCGGCGAACAAGAGGTACCCCCTACGATGGACAACGTGGTTGACGAAAAAAAGGTAAACCAGGTTGTCGATCCCCGCAAGGGTGTTCCGACGGAGGAGTCGGAGAAGAGCAGGGAAGCAGATCGCGACGGACGCGGCTTCGAGCTGCCGCTGCTCCTCTTCGCCGGGTTCCGCACCCTGATCGACCGGCTGCACGCCGAGCTGGCCCGCCAGGGCCACCCGGACCTGCGCCCGGCCCACGGCTTCGCGATGCAGGCGATCGGCGCGCGGGGCACGAGCGCCAGCGAGGTCGGCCGCAGGCTCGGCGTCTCCAAGCAGGCCGCGGGCAAGACGATCGACCGCCTCATCACCCTCGGCTACGCGGAACGCACCGACGACCCGTCCGACGCCCGCCGCAAGCTGATCCGCCTCACCCCGCACGGCATCGACGCCCTGCGCCGCTCGGCGGCGGTCTTCGACGAACTGCACGCGGAGTGGGCCGGTCAGCTCGGCGCGGGACGCCTGCGCACGATGGAGGACGACCTGCGCACGGTCGTACCGCCGGACGCGTTCCGGCTGGACGCGGCGGGCTGGCTGGGCGGCTCGTGACCTTGTTCCCGTGCGTACCGTTGCGCTGCGCGGCTGCAGACAATCGATCGGCGGCCGGGGAGGAGCGCCCCAGTGACAGCGGACCAACCGCTGGGACATCACGCTGGGCGTCGTCGAGCAGCTGAGGACCAAATATCCGCGTCAGCGTGTGCTCTCCGACGTCCGTATCGACTACCCCGGCGACCTCAACGGCCTCCGCAGCGACGTGGCACTGGTCGCGGAGAAGGCCGAGCGCACGAATACACCCAGCCCAAGGACGGCGGCTACCACGTCGAGACGAACGTGGACTTCGGGGAAGAGGTCGACCTGACCCACACCTTCCTCGGCCTCACCTTCGACACCGCCGACTTCGCCCGCGACCGACCGCCCCACCGGCCCCGCACCCTTGCCTAGAGCGCACTTCAAGCCGTTGGCTGGGTTCCCATGGAGTACACGCAGCTGGGACGCACAGGACTCAAGGTCAGTCGACTCGTGCTCGGGACCATGAACTTCGGGCCGCTCACGAACGAACCCGACAGTCACGCGATCATGGATGCCGCGCTCGACGCGGGCATCAACTACTTCGACACCGCCAATGTCTACGGGTGGGACGAGAACAAGGGCCGCACCGAGGAGATCCTCGGCACCTGGTTCACGCAGGGCGGCGAGCGGCGCGACAAGGTCGTCCTCGCCACCAAGATGTACGGGAACATGGCCCTCGACGGAAAGCCGGCGTGGCCCAACCACGACCTGCTCTCGGCGGTGAACATACGCCGGTCCGTGGAGGCCTCGCTCAAGCGGCTGCAGACCGACTACATCGACATCTACCAGTTCCACCACATCGACCGCCGCACTCCCTTCGAGGAGATCTGGCAGGCGATCGACACCCTCATCACCCAGGGCAAGATCCTCTACGCCGGGTCGTCGAACTTCCCCGGATACAAGATCGCCCAGGCCAATGAGATCGCCGCGCGGCGCGGCAGCTACGGCCTCGTCAGCGAGCAGTGCCTCTACAACCTCGCCGAGCGCAGCGCCGAGATGGAGGTCATCCCGGCCGCCCAGGACTACGGCCTGGGCGTCATCCCGTGGTCGCCGCTGCACAGCGGACTGCTCGGCGGCGTCCTGAAGAAGGAGGGCGAGGGCAAGCGGCGCGCCGCCGGACGGGCCGCCCAGGAGCTCGCGAAGCCCGAGCGGCGCGCGCAGGTCCAGGCGTACGAGGACCTGCTCGACAAGCACGGCCTCGCCCCGGGCGAAGTGGCGCTGGCCTGGCTGCTCACGCGGCCCGGCATCACCGGCCCGATCGTCGGTCCGCGCACCGCCGAGCAGCTCACCAGCGCGCTGCGCGCCGTCGAGCTGAAACTCTCGGACGAGCTGGTCGACGCCCTGGACGAGATCTTCCCGGGTCCTGGCCCGTCGCCGGAGTCCTTCGCCTGGTAGCGGCTCCCGCGACGGATCACGCGGCCGCGGTCATCGCCTCAGCGATCACTGGCCGACCGCGGCCGCCACCGCCACGACGACGAACATCAGCACGAGCACACCGGCCATGATCCGGTTCCTGGTTTTCGGGTCCACGTAGTCGAGGTTAACCGGCTCCGCCCAGTGGCCATCGACCGACCACCTCATAGCGGGGCCGCTCCCCCGGCACCCCGCTCACGGGCAGATTGCTCCGTACGAGGGTCAGCTCGGCCACGGTCCACTCCGCGCCCCCGAACTCGGCGAGGCCGTCGGCGTACGCGCGCAGGGACGGCTCCCCGTGGCCGCGGGCCAGCGTCAGGTGCGGACGGTAGTGGCGGTGCTCCTCCATGGTGATGCCGGACCTGCGGGCCGCGGCGTCCGCCCGCCCGGCGAGAAGGCGCAGGGCGTCCACGTCACCGCGGGCCCCGGCCCACAGGGCGCGGTCGCCGAAGTGGCCGCCGCCGTGCAGGGCAAGCGGGAAGGGGGTCGTGCGCTTGGCCGCGCGGGACAGTCGCTCGGACAGCTCGGGGACGATGCCATCCTCGACCTCGGCCATGAACGCCAGCGTGAAGTGCCAGCTCTCGCGGCGCGTCCAGCGCAGGGCTTCGGCGCCCGGCAGGGCCTTCAACTTGTCCGCCGCTTCGGCCAGTTCATCCGCCGCTTCGGGGGGCGGCAACACCGCCGCGAAGAGTCTCATGGGGGTGAGTCTGGCCTCTTGCGGTTCTTTCGGGCTGAATATTTCAGCCCGTCCGGCGTTTGAGGACGAACTCGGCGAAGCCGGTGATCTACGGCCACTGTTGGCGGCGAAGCCGGTTTCGGGAAGGGGCGGGGTTGGGGAAGGCATCCCGCATGGACAGCCACATAACCATCCGCCCCGCCGGCCCCGACGACATCCCCACCGTCCTCGCCCTCTTCGACGAGGCCGTCGCCTGGCTCGTCTCCCAGGGACGCACCGGACAGTGGGGCGACAAGCCCTGGTCGGCCAACCCGAAGACCATCGCCCTGGTCGAGAAGTACCTCACCACCGGCTCCGCCTGGATCGCGGAGATCGGGGGCCAGCCGGTGGGCACGCTCACCCTGACCGACGGCCCGGGGTCGTACATCGCGCCGGTGGAGGAACCGGAGCGCTACATCCACCTGCTGGCATCGCGGCACGGCACGGGCGCGGGCGCCACCCTCCTCGCGCACGCGGCGGAAGAGACCCGGAGGGAGGGGATCTCCCTGCTCCGGGTCGACTGCTACGCGGGCGACGACGGCAAGCTCGTCGCGTTCTACGAGCGCAACGGCTTCACGCGGACCGAGGCCTTCCGCGCCCAGGAAGGCACCTGGCCGGGCCAGATCCTGGCCCGGCGCGTCTGATCCGGAGGGCCGCAGTGCCGGAGTGCCGGAGTGCCGAAGTGCCGAAGTGCCGCAGTACGGACCACGGACGGACTACGCCGCCGTGGCCATCTCCCGCGGCACGAACTGCACGTGCTGCTGCCCGCGCCGCAGATCCACCTTGAGCCGCAGGTTCGCGGCGCGGGCCAGCATCAGGCCGACGCCGACCGCGGCCACGGCGCAGATGAGGCCCCCGACGGCCATGCTGAGGCGCACTCCGTACGCGTCGGCGAGCCAGCCGAAGAGCGGGCCGCCCAGGGGGGTGCCGCCGGTGAAGACCATCATGAACAGCGACATGACCCGGCCCCGCATCTCCGGGTCGGTGGCCATCTGGACCGAGGAGTTGGCGGTGACGTTCACCGTCAGGCCCAGGATGCCGATCGGGACGATCAGCGCGACGAACATCCACAGCTCGGGCGCGAACGCGGCCACGATCTGCAGGACGCCGAAGGCGATCGCGGCCCCGGCGAGCAGCCGCAGGCGTGAGGTGCCGCGGCGGGCGGCGAGCAGCGCACCTGCCAGCGAGCCGATCGCCATCAGGGTGTTGAACAGCCCGTACATCCCCACGCCGCCGTGGAAGATGTCGTCCGCGAAGGCGCTCAGCCAGATCGGGAAGTTGAACCCGAAGGTGCCGACGAAGCCGACGAGGACGATCGGCCAGATCAGCTCGGGGTGCTTGGAGACGTAGTTCAGGCCTTCCTTCAGCTGTCCCTTGCCGCGCGGCTTGCGCGGGGTGGGGTGCAGCTCGCGGCTGCGCATCAGCATCAGGCCGGTGAGCGGCGCCAGGAAGGACAGGCCGTTGGCGAGGAACGCCCAGCCGGGGCCGACGGCCGCGGTGAGACCACTCGCCACGGCGGGGCCGATGAGGCGGGCGGACTGGAAGTTCGCCGAGTTCAGCGAGACGGCGTTGCGGACCTGGTCGGGTCCCACCATCTCGGACACGAAGGACTGCCGGGTCGGGTTGTCGACGACCGTGACGAGGCCGGTGAAGAAGGCCGCGAGGTAGACGTGCCAGACCTGGACGTTGCCGCTCAGGGTGAGCGCCGCCAGGAACAGGCCGCTGATGCTCATCGCGCCCTGGGTGCAGAAAAGCAGCTTCCGCTTGGCGAAGCGGTCGGCGATGACGCCGCCGTACAGACCGAACAGGAGCATCGGCAGGAACTGCATCGCGGTGGTGATGCCGACCGCGGCGGAGGAGCCGGTGAGGCTCAGGACCAGCCAGTCCTGGGTGATGCGCGCCATCCACGTGCCGGTGTTGGAGACAACGGCGCCGGAGGCGAAGAGCCGGTAGTTGCGTATCTTCAGCGAGCTGAACATCGACGACTTGGCGGCAGGGGACTTGTCGAGGGTGGTTGGTGCGGGGGCGGAGTCTGCTCCGGATCCCGTACTCAAAGGCGATTCGCCTCCTTGGCGTCGTACGGCACTGTCACATGCAGGCCGAGGGGCTTTTGGGTTGTGCTGTTCCTACAGGTGCGCGAGCTTCTCCAGGACGGGCGCGGCGGCGCGCAGGCGCTCCCACTCGTCCTCGTCGAGGTGCTCGGCGAGGCCGGCCAGCCAGACGTTCCGCTTGCGGCGGCTCTCCTCGAGCATGGCCTCGGCCGTCTCCGTCTGGGTCACCACCTTCTGGCGGCGGTCCTCGGGGTGCGGCTCCAGCCGGACGAGACCCTTGGCTTCGAGCAGCGCGACGATGCGGGTCATCGACGGCGGCTGCACGTGTTCCTTGCGGGCCAGCTCACCGGGGGTGGCGTGGCCGCAGCGGGCGAGGGTGCCGAGCACCGACATCTCGGTCGGGCTCAGCGACTCGTCGACCCGCTGGTGCTTGAGTCGACGGGACAGGCGCATCACGGCGGAGCGCAGGGAGTTCACGGCGGCGGCGTCGTCACCATGGGAGAGGTCCGGCATGTTCGTTAGAGTAACTCATTACTCTAGCTAAAGACCACCTGGATTCCCGCATCTCGGGTCACAGAACCCTTTAGTCACCCATATGAGTGAGGTGGCTTCGGAAAGTGAGACACGGCCCGCGGCGTGGCGGCGACCCTGTCACCCATGGGATCGACAGTGCTCAGCCTGCGGATAGACGGTGAGCTGCTCGACCGGCTCAAGCAGCACGCCGCCAAGAGGGGAATGAGCGTCCAGGACTACGTCGCCGGGACACTCATCCGCAATGACTTCGACGAGCGCTTCCAGAGCGCCGTCGAGGAGACGGAAAAGTTCTACGGGGCGGCCTGATGGCCGCCCCGTAGGCACTGACGCGAAACCCGCTCTCGCCGTTACGTGAGGCCCAGGGCCGGCATCAGGTAGTAGAAGGCGAAGACGGCCGAGACGACGTACATCGCGATCGGCACCTCACGGCCGCGGCCCGATGCGAGGCGCAGCACGGTGAAGCTGATGAAGCCGATGCCGATGCCGTTCGTGATCGAGTACGTGAACGGCATCATCATCATCGTCAGGAACGCCGGGATCGCGATGGTGAAGTCGGCCCAGTCGATCTGGGTGATCGAGCCGGACAGGATCAGGAAGCCGACCGCGAGCAGCGCGGGCGTGGCCGCCTGGGACGGCACCATCGTGGCGATGGGCGTGAGGAAGAGCGCCACCGCGAAGAGACCGCCGGTGACGATGTTGGCGAAGCCCGTACGGGCGCCTTCGCCGACGCCCGCCGTGGACTCCACGAAGCAGGTGGTGGCCGAGGAGGACGAGGCGCCGCCCGCGGCGACCGCGATGCCGTCGACGAACAGGACCTTGTTCATGCCGGGCATGTTGCCCTTGGAGTCGGTCAGCTTGGCCTCGTCGCCGATGCCCATGATCGTGCCCATGGCGTCGAAGAAGCAGGACAGCAGCACGGTGAAGACGAAGAGGATGCCGGTCAGCAGGCCGACCTTCTCGAAGCCGCCGAACAGGCTGAACTGACCGACCAGACCGAAGTCGGGCGTCGCGACCGGGTTGCCGGGCCACTCGGGCGTCGTCAGGCCCCAGGACGGGACGTCCGCGACCGCGTTGATGATCATCGCGACGATCGTCATGACGACGATGCTGATGAGGATCGCGCCGGGCACCTTGCGCACGAGCAGGCAGAGCGTGAGCAGCGCGCCGAGCACGAAGACGAGGACGGGCCAGCCGTTGAGGTGGCCGTCGCCGCCGAGCTGCAGCGGGACCGTGGTGTGCGCGGCGTCCGGGATGCGCGAGACGAAGCCCGCGTCGACGAGGCCGATCAGCATGATGAAGAGGCCGATACCGATCGCGATGCCCTTGCGCAGGCCGAGCGGCACCGCGCTCATCACGCGCTCCCGCAGGCCGGTCGCCACGAGGAGCATCACGACGAAGCCCGCCAGGACGACCATGCCCATCGCGTCGGGCCACGACATGCGGGGCGCGAGCTGGAGGGCGACCACGGTGTTCACGCCGAGACCGGCGGCGAGCGCGATCGGGACGTTGCCGATGACGCCCATGAGCAGCGTGGTGAAGGCGGCGACCAGGGCGGTCGCGGTCACCAGCTGGCCGTTGTCGAGCTGGTGCCCGTACATGTCCTTCGCGCTGCCCAGGATGATCGGGTTCAGCACGATGATGTAGGCCATCGCGAAGAAGGTGGCGAAGCCGCCGCGGACCTCTCGGACGAGCGTCGAGCCCCGTTCGGTGATCTTGAAGTAGCCGTCGATGCCACCTTGCGGGGGCTTCGGCGGCTCTTTGCTGGCGTCGACCGGAGCTGTGGCCGAGGAAGGCATGCGGGACCTCGTGAACTCAGAGAAGGGGAAGATCGTTAAGCGGCGAGTAATGATCGATTTGTTTGTTCTTACGAAAACAACCAGCCATTAACGAGCCGTTTCAGTATGAATACATGAGGGGGAATTCGCTATCTCCGCGCGTAGACCCTTGTGGTTCCAAGGCGCGGCGGCCCCCTCGGGGGCCCGCCCCGGCTACTCGTAAACTGTGCCCATGGAGAAGTGGACCCCCAAGCACGACGCGCCGGAGCCCCTGGAGGGCCCCGTCGTCGCCACGATCACGGGGGGCACGATCCTCTGGTTCGTCCTCTTCCTGGTGCAGCTGCCGTTCTACGGCTGGTTCGACGACCGCGACGCCACCTGGTGGGTGTGGACCTGCCTGGCCGGCGCGGGCCTCGGCCTGATCGGCATCTGGTACGTGCGGGGCCGCGACGCGGCGATCAAGCGGGACGCGGAGCGCAAGGCGGCGACGGCCGCGGAGTAACCCGTCCCCGGGTGGGCTACCCCGCACCCCGGGCGGTCGCGCGTACAACCACGGGACTGTCCGTGTCCTACCGTGGTCGGATCTTTGGGCCGCTCAAGGGGTGAACCCCCCATACCGCCCGTACCGTCGATGCCATGACGCATATCGACGCGGGCGCCGAGCTCGATCCGGTCCACCCGGCGGCACCGCCCGCCGGACGCGCGACGGGTCTGACGGCCGCCGAGGTCGCCGAGCGGGTCGCGCGCGGCGAGGTCAACGACGTACCCGTCCGCAGTTCCCGGTCCACCGCCGAGATCGTCCGGGCGAACGTCTTCACCCGCTTCAACGCGATCATCGGCGTGCTCTGGGTGATCATGCTCTTCGTCGCGCCGATCCAGGACTCCCTCTTCGGCTTCGTCATCATCGCCAACACGGGCATCGGCATCATCCAGGAGCTGCGCGCCAAGAAGACCCTGGACGGGCTCGCGGTCATCGGCGAGGCCAAACCCACCGTGCGGCGCGACGGCAGGGCCGCCGAGATCTCCACCTCCGAGATCGTCCTCGGCGACCTCGTGGAGCTCGGCCCCGGCGACAAGATCGTCGTGGACGGCGAGGCCGTCGAGACCGAGAGCCTGGAGGTCGACGAGTCGCTCCTGACCGGTGAGGCCGACCCGGTCATCAAGAAGCCCGGCGACCGGATGATGTCGGGCTCCTTCGTGGTCGCGGGCGGCGGCGCGTTCACCGCGACG
This sequence comes from Streptomyces sp. NBC_01283, assembly GCF_041435335.1. NCBI lineage: Bacteria > Bacillati > Actinomycetota > Actinomycetes > Kitasatosporales > Streptomycetaceae > Streptomyces > Streptomyces sp. NBC_01283. The sequence goes on along the minus strand of NZ_CP108430.1, from coordinate 5,135,439 downwards.
AAGGTCGGCCGCGAGGCGTACGCGGCACAGCTCGCCGAGGAGGCGAGCCGCTTCACGCTCGTCCACTCCGAGCTGCGCAACGGCATCTCCACGATCCTCAAGTACGTGACGTGGCTGATGATCCCGACCTCGATCGGCCTCGTCATCAGCCAGCTCGTCGTCAAGGACGACAACTTCAAGGAGTCCATCGCCTACACCGTGGGCGGCATCGTCCCCATGATCCCGGAGGGGCTCGTGCTCCTCACGTCGGTCGCCTTCGCGATCGGCGTGATCCGCCTGGGCCGCCAGCAGTGCCTCGTCCAGGAACTCCCCGCGATCGAGGGGCTCGCCCGCGTCGACACCGTCTGCCTCGACAAGACCGGCACCCTCACCGAGGGCGGCATGGACGTCACCGAGCTGCGCCCCCTCGGCGGCACGGACGAGGCGTACGTACGCAAGGTCCTCGGCGCCCTGGGCGAGTCCGACCCGCGGCCGAACGCGTCGCTCCAGGCGATCATCGACTCCTATCCCGACAGCGAGGAGTGGCGCTGCACGGAGTCGCTGCCCTTCTCCTCGGCCCGCAAGTACAGCGGCGCATCCTTCAGCGAGGGCGACGGCGACAACTCGACGTGGCTGCTCGGCGCCCCGGACGTGCTCCTGCCCGACGGCGACCCGTCCCTCGCCGAGATCGAGGACCTCAACCAGCAAGGCCTGCGCGTCCTGCTCCTGGCCCGCGCCGCCGGTGAACTCGACGACCCGGACGTGGCCGCAGGGGCCGACGCCACCGCCCTGGTCGTCCTGGAGCAGCGGCTGCGCCCGGACGCCGCCGACACCCTGCGGTACTTCGAGGAGCAGGACGTCAGCGCCAAGGTCATCTCCGGCGACAACGCGGTCTCGGTGGGCGCGGTGGCGGGCAAGCTGGGCCTGCCGGGCGCGGAGAACACCGTGGACGCGCGCAAGCTCCCCACCGAACAGGGCGAGATGGCCGAGGCCCTGGACGCCAACTCCGTCTTCGGCCGGGTCACCCCGCAGCAGAAGCGCGACATGGTGGGCGCCCTGCAGTCACGCGGGCACACGGTCGCGATGACGGGCGACGGCGTGAACGACGTCCTCGCCCTGAAGGACGCCGACATCGGCGTCTCGATGGGCTCGGGCTCGGAGGCGACGCGGGCGGTCGCCCAGATCGTCCTCCTGAACAACAGCTTCGCGACGCTGCCCTCGGTGGTCGCGGAGGGCCGCCGGGTCATCGGCAACATCACGCGGGTAGCGACGCTGTTCCTGGTGAAGACGGTCTACTCGGTGATCATCGCGCTGCTGGTGGTCTGCTCGCAGGTGGAGTACTTGTTCCTGCCGCGCCACTTGACGCTGCTCTCGACATTGACGATCGGCGTCCCGGCGTTCTTCCTCGCTCTGGCGCCCAACAAGGAGCGGGCGAAGCCCCACTTCGTACGAAGGGTCATGCGGTACGCGATCCCGGGCGGCGTCGTCGCGGGCATCGCCACCTTCTGCACATACCTCCTGGCACGGCACCACTACGCGGGCGCGGGAGCGCGGGAAGCCGAGACCAGCGCGGCCACGCTGGCGCTGTTCCTGATCGCCATGTGGGTCCTCGCGATCATCGCCCGCCCCTACACGTGGTGGCGGCTCGGGCTGATCGGCGCGATGGGTCTCGGCTTCCTGCTGGTGCTGACCGTGCCGTGGCTCCAGGACTTCTTCCAGCTGAAGCTGGTGGGCACGACGATGCCGTGGGCGGCGGTCGCGATCGCGGCGGTGGCCTCACTGGTCATCGAGGTCATCTACCGCTGGGTGGACCGCCGCTTTCCGGCGTAGCCGGTTACTGCTCGGGTGTTAGTTGACGTCGACGAAGTCGCTGGTCGAGGTCACGGCCGGGGTGGTGGAGGTACCGGCGAAGACGTAGCGGAAGTAGCCGTCCGCGGAGGCCTTCACGGTCGTCTTCAGGTTGCCCTTGGAGTCGGACGTGACGGTCTTGAGGGTGGAGTAGGAGGTCGCACCCTTCTTCTTGTACTGGAGCTTCACGGGCTGCTGGGTGTAGCCCGCGTACTTCGAGGTGTCCCAGTTGGCGCGGGTCAGGGCGCCGGTGACCGTGAGGGTCTTGCCCTTCTTGATGGGCTCGGGGGAGGCGTTGGTGGTGAGGCGGGCGTAGCGCTGGACGTTGGCGTCCGACTTGTACGCCTCGTTCGTGGCCGAGTCCCCGTCGTTCGCGCCCGCGACGGCGTAGACCTTCCAGCCCGACCCGGCCAGGCCGTTGTAGAGGTCCGCCTTCGGGTCGGCGACGACCGTGACGGTGCAGGTCGAGGTGGTGGCGTTGACGACCGTGCACTTGCCGTCGAAGTCGTCCGGCGCCAGGACGCCGTCAGCGGTGTCGACGCTGCCGCCGTGGTAGAGGAAGGCGCTGCCGGCGCCTATGCCCTCAGGGTCGGTGGCCGTGACGGCCACACTGAACGTCACCTTGTTGCTGGTGCCGACCACGACGTCCTTGCCGCCGTTGACGGTGACCTTCGTGATCTCGGTGTCGCCCTCGTTCGCACCCGGCACGGCCTGCTCGGCCTTCGCGGCGAGACGGGGGGTGGACGACGGGCCGTCGGCGGCCTGGGCGGCCGGCACGACGAGTGCGGACAGAGCCAGGGTGCCGGTCAGTGCGGCCACGGTGGCACGAATGCGCATGTGTTTCCCCAGTTGGGAAGGGGGCTCCGCGGTGCATTGGGGGCTGTCACGCGGGTCCCGGTGATCTAGGAGTCTGTTGACTCGCAAGATCAGACTCACGACCTGGGCGCCTGGTTGTACGCCAAGTGAAGATTTCGTGACCGGTTCCTGGCGTACGAGATCCCGCCGCCTGCCGGGAGGGCCCCAAAGGGGCGCGAGGAACGGCGCGCCAAGCCCCCACACACCCGCAGACGAGACGACTCAGGCGGGATCCGGGCCCGGAAGGGGCGCGAGGAACTGCGCGCTCAGCCACAACGCCCCCGCAGACGAACCAGCGGCCCAGGCCCCAGGGGCGCGAGGAACTGCGCGGCCAACCCCCACGCACCCGCAGACGCAGACGAACCCGCACCCGCACCCGCACCCGCACCCGCCTCAGTCGAACCAGCGGTCCCGCTCAAGCTCATCCGTCCGGGAAGGATCCTCCAGCAGCGCCGCCACCTCGAAGCGCCGCGGCCACTGCCCCGCCGCCCAGGCGAGCCCGGCGGCCACGCCCTCCAGGGTGGCGGCGTGGACCGTGCCGTCCGGCGTCCTGCGCCAGTCCAGCTCGACGTCCCCGGCGAACAGCTCCTCGTACTCGGTGTACGTCCGAGGGGTCGAGGGACCGAGCAGGATCCGCACCGCTTCCGGCACCGGATGCACCTCGCCCTCCCCCGCGGGCTCCACCGCAGCCGTCTCGCTCAGCCTCCGCACCTGGAACAGCTCGGCCAGGTCCCCCGCCCTGCGGGGCTCCACCGGAAGCAGCGCCACTCCCCCGGCCAGCGGCAGCAGGTCGGGCGCGTCGGCGACGACCGCGTCCGCCACGTCGACCACCACGACCTCACCGTCCACCACGGCCCGCACCTCGTCCGGCAACGTCACCTGCTCCGGGTCCAGATCGGCCAGAGCCCCGTACAGCGCGTGCAGTTGGGCCGCCGAAACGGTCCTCCCCGGGTCCGCGAGCCGGTCGAGCAGCTCGGCCGCGCCACCCGGCTCCGACAGCAGGGCGGCGACCGACGTGCGGACGCCGAGCGCGCGAAGCACCTGCTCGTCGTCGAACCCCGATGCATCGGCGGCGTCGTACAGCCCTTCGAGCAACGGGTCGCCGCCCGAGGCCCGGAGACCGGCCGGACGCCGACCGCCGAGCACTGGATTCCCGCGCAGCCACCACGCCGTGTACGACCGGACGCTCTCCGTCGTGCCGTCCGGCAGCAAAATCCGCAGCGGCTGTGTCAGCGCGTCCCGCAGCGGCGGGCGCGAGAGCATGGCCAGGGCCTGCGGCCAGCAGTCCTCGTCGACCAGATCCAGGTCCCGTACGGCGGTGATCTCGGTCGCGACGGGCGGCACCGGAGTCTCGGGCAGCCGGTCGAGCACGTCCTCGCACCACACGTCGACGGCGTCCAGCAGACCCGCGTCGTCGGGCTCCGCGAAGTCACCCTCGCGCGGCTCCAGTTCATCGGGGTCGAGTACGACGTCCGTGGCGCGGACCAGGGCGAACGTGGCGAGGACACCGCAGGCGGCCAACGGCTGCTCGCCCCAGCGCTCGGCCAGCTCGGCGTCCACCGTGGCGAGTTCGTCCTCGCGCATGACCTGGGCGAAGGGGCTGCCGGGATAGACGAGTTCGCCGGCCGGAGCGAGCTCGCCGTCCTCGTCGTCGGGGAGGGCGAGCGCACCGAGCCAGGGCTCGTCGCCGGGCGCCAGGTTCGCGTCACGGACGAGCGCGAGCACGATGTCCGCGAGCTCCTCGGCGTCGAGCGCGTCCTCGTCCCACGTGTCGTCGTCGAGGGACGCGGCGACGGCGGCGCGGACCTGCGGGGTCGTCAGGACGGCGCGGGGCGTGGCGGGCAGGGCGCCGAGCTTCTCCAGGAGGGGATGCACGGCGTCGGGGTGCGCGACCTTCAGGCCGAGGCGGACGAGGGCCGCCGGGTCGCTGTCGTCGCCGATGACGGGCAGGAGCACCTGGCGGGGCCCGATGGTGGTGCGCCCTCCCCCAGAGCCGAAAGCCTGGGAGGTGCCTCCGGCCAGGGGCACGGGAAGCCCGGTGAGGCGCTCAGGGTCGACCCCGGCGAGGGTGTCGTACAGCCGGTGCCACCAGCCGGGCTCCCGCTCAAGCCCCGCCAGCCGGTCGATCGCCTCGGTCAGCGGCACGCGGGCGACACCGAGAGTGCGCAGCTCGGCACGCCGCTCAAGGCCGGCGGGCAGCAGGCTCGGCAGGACATCGGCGAGCACCCGTACGGTGTCGGCGCCCGCGCCCTCCACGACCTCCGCGTCACGCGGACGCAGCGCGACGGGAACCTCCCACTCGGGTACGTCGGGGTCCTCTTGGGGGACGGCCTCCACCGCGGGCGGCAGGAAGGCGGTGCGCGGCAGCCGGTCGAGGATGGCCTGGCGCAGCGCGCCGTCGAGCTCGCTCTTGCCGAGCGGGCCGGGGACAAGGCTGATGATGCCTTCGCCGACGGGCCGCCAGTCGGCGAGGAGTTCGGCGTACGCCTCGGCCGCGCGCTGCACGAGGAAGTCGGTGAGGGGCCCGGGCGCCGCGTGCCGCCGGGTCGTGTCGAGCGGGAACGAGGCGATGAGCAGGGCGGGCACGCCCAGCGGCTCGTCACTCGGGGTGGGCGCGTGCAGGACGGGAGCGCTGCGGGGAGCTTGCGGGGCGCCATCGTGGTCGGTGGGGACGGCCCAGGTGACGGACCAGTGGGGCCGCAGCCGCTCCTCGACGGGCCGGTCGGCGAGGAGGCCCTGCTCCAGGGAGCCCTGCCGGCTGACGGTGCGCCAGCGGGTGGCGCCGTCACGGCTGTCCTCGATGTCCACGTACCCGGGTTCGGCGGTACGGCGGAGGATGCGGACCGGGCTGTCGCCGACCTGGACGAGAACCTCCTCCAGCCCCGGAAGGGCAAGAAGAAGAGCGTCATCGATGTCACCGAGCAGCCGCAGGACGAGGTCCTCGGCGGCGGCGTCGCGCAGGGGCAGGATGACGACGGTGTCGTACCCCTCCGGGGCGGTCCCTTCGGCGGCGAAGGGGAGCCGCAGCAGCGGCACGTGCCCGTCGCGCCGCCGGACCTCGTCCCCGAGCCCCGGGCTGAACCGGGCGGTGTCGGCGGCGAGTTCACGGGCCTCGCTCAGGGACCAGCGGACCCCGCCGGTACGCCCCACGACGGCGGGCTCGTCCGAGACGGCGAGCACGGCGGCGAAGCCGACGCCGAAGCGGCCGACGGCGCCGTTGTTCTGCTCCTCCCGCTTGGCGGAGGCGCGGAGGGTGGAGAGGGATTCGACGCCGGTGGCGTCGAGGGGGGCGCCGTTGTTGGCGGCGGCGAGCACGCCGTCCCGGAGGGTGAGGGAGAGCCGCCCGGGGGCGCCTGCCCTCGCTGCCGCATCAGCGGCGTTCTGCGCGAGCTCGACGATCAATCGGTCCCGGTAGCCGCCGAGGGCCAGGTCCTCCTCGGCGTTGGCGTCCTCCCGGAACCGGGCCGGGCTGGCCGCCCAGGCATCCAGGACACCCCGCCTGAGCCGTGCCGTGCCGAACGGGTCAGTACCCTCGGCCGCCGGCCGCACGGTCTTGCTCACGGTGTCGTCTCCCTCGCTTGGTTCGCGGGGCGAACGGTATCGCGTCCCGCGCTCCCTCCGACGGCCGGTGGGCGCGCGACTGGCCGGGGGCCGCCTGCCGCCGGGAGACTTTCGCTAGGACCGCGTGGCCCTCCCGCACTCGTCCTCGGAGGGATCGTCCCGCCCGACCGGCACGCTGCGGTCGTACGGGTCCATCTCCGTGCCGGTCCCCTCCGCCCGGCGGTCCTTGCCGAAGGGCGGGGTGAGGTAGCCGGTGGGGGCGCCGCAGCCGCCGTTGGTCATGTCGAATTTGTTCGAGACGATCGAGAACGTCCCCGGCTCGGTGATCACCTTTCCGGGATCGTCCCAGCTCATGACCAACTCGCGCCGGACGATGGTGCGCACGATCTCGTCGTCGTCGCCTCCCGCGCCCGCGTCCGCGCGGGTGACCGGGTAGACGTAGGTGACGTCGGCGGTCACCTGGAGCGCGCCGCGCTTGCCCTCCCGGTAGGTGAGCAGGCCCCGGGTCTTCACGATGTCGCCGACCAGGTGGGTGCGGGAGGGCCGGAAGCGGCTGAAGAGGAGGAGGGGGTCGTTCTTCTCGCTCGGGCTCCGGAAAGCGGTCTTCAGAATGCTCTGTACGTCTTCCTGGTGGGGGTTGATCAGTGCGATCGCCTTCTCGGGACGCTCGCCCCGCAGCACCCCCCGGTCCAGGCTGGACGTGACGAGGAAGTCCCGGCTGCGGTCGAGGGCGCGCTCGACCTCGGCCTCGCTCATCCAGCCGACGGCCCTGGCCTTGGGCACGGTGATCCCGGCCGCTCCGTTCGCCCACCTCGCGGCCGGTGAACCGCGGAACGGTTCGTCCTTGGTGGGCCGTTGGGCCGCTTCCGAGGGGGGCGGCTCGGTGGGGCGGGCGGTCTCGCCGCCCATCGACGGGGAGTCGGCCTCATCACCGGCGAACAGGTCCACGACCCGTCCCGGGGCGAGCGCCGCGACCAGCAGGGCCAGCGAGGCCAGCAGCCCGACGACGTACCAACCCGTGCGGCGCTTGGGCCTCTTGGGCTGTGCGGGCGTGTAGCTGCGCCAGCCGTCCTGGCCGGCGCGGACGGACTCCGCGCGCAGCCGCTCCGTTACTTCGCGGGCGCGTGCCGAGGGTTCCTTGGGCGCGTTGGGGGTGCCTGCCGCGGACTCGCGCAGGAACCTCTCCCACTCCTCGTCGGACGTGGACGAACCACCCGACTCCGTACCCGCAGCCATTCCCCAACCCCCGGCACTCATCAGACAGCGCCCCTCTCCCCAGAGCCGCGCCCGCATAATGCCACAGAGGCCTGTCAGCCAGCCCGACCGCTGCGGGCGCCTCGCCTCGCCTCTGCCCTGCCCCGCCTCGCGCGTCGCGCATCGCGCACTCCCGCAGGGGCCTCTCCCACCCACCCACCCGATTACCCCGCAGCACGGACGCTTGCGTAGGGACAGCTAGGCGCGGTGCACCTCTCGCCCACCCGGTGCGGGGCAAACGGGCGGGGAGGCGGGAAAAACCTGCAGGGCAATCGGGCGGGTGGGAGGGAAAGATCCGCGCGAAGCGCGGGCCGGAGAGACCATCGAGCCGCAGGCAGAAGACAAGCGCACGCCAGCCACGGCAACCCCCACACCACGGGGCAATCGGGCGGGTGGGTGGGAGAGATCCGCGCGGAGCGCGGGCTAGGAAGAGACCCCCCGGCCGGAGGCAGAAGACTGGCCCCCAGCCCCGGGGAGACCCCGCAGCACCCCCTCAGGAGTGCCCGAGATCCTCCGCCGCCCCCTCCAACGGCACCGACCCCGAGTCGGGCGCGGGCCTCAGCGGGAGGACGTCGACGCGGGTCTCGTCGAGGACGGGCGCGGCGGGCCGCGACGGTTTGGGCATCACGGCAGCCTCGGAGTGCCCCCCACAGCCGTACGCGAGGGACACCACGTGCCCGTCCGCAGGACCGAACTCATTCGCGCACACCCCGAACGCCTGCCCGAGCGATCCGCCGATCGGGGCAAGGAAGCCACAGCTGACGCAGGACGCGGGCGCGGCCTGCGCCATCGCCGTCTTCGCGCCGTGCGACTCCTCCCAGCGGTCGGCCGCGGCATGCAGGCCGTAGCGGGAGAGGACCCGCGCCCGGCGCATGCCGAGCTCGTCCGCGAGCGCCGCGATGGAGCCACGCGCGGGCGCCGCCGGCAGCTCGGCGGGCGACCCCACCGTCACTTCCACGTCCTCGGCCTCGACCAGCTCCGCCATCTGCTCCGAGAACACGGAGTTCGGCGGCGGCTCCTCCTCGCCCGAGTAACCGGGCTCCAGACGCAGGTCCTCCGCGTCCGTGGGGAGCAGGTCCCCCGGGCCCATGTCGCCGGGCCGGAGCCGCTCGCTCCACGGCACCCACTCGGGGGCGAGCAGCGCGTCGGGACCCGGCAGCAGCACCGTCTCGTCGAGCGTGACCACCTTCCCGCGGGAGGCGCGGGCGACCGTCACGGCCCAGCGCCAGCCCCGGTAGCCGAAGTCCTTGCACTCGAACAGGTGCGTGACCACGCGGTCGCCCTCGACCACGACATCGACGTGCTCGCCGACCACACCGGGCGCGGCGGCATCCTCGGCCGCGTCACGGGCCAGTCCCACCGCCTCGGCGCACAGGCGGTCGGGAGTACGCGGGGTACGCGGGGTACGGCTTCGCGTTGTCGCTGCGCTCACAGGTATCGCTTCTCCATTACGCCGTCTCACGAGTGCGCCACCCATACGCGGGAGTGCGGACGGAGCGGACCTGGGGGCCGCGTCGACGTCCGCGCCCGAACGTCCTCGGGCGCACCTACGTCATCCATTCTGCGGGATGACCGAGAGGCGCGCGGCCAAGAACAACCGCCGCAGGCGCGCTACGCACGCTACCTTCTCCCGGCGCCTGGGCCTACACCGGCGTGCGGCAGCCCTCCCGCGCCAGTCGGAGCGTTTCGCCGCTTCGCGGCGTTTCTCCCACCCACCCACCCGTACATCGCGCCATTAGGGGGCACTATGGCGAGGTGGCAGCCGCAAGGTCGTCGTCCCGGGGAACAGGCGGGCGGGGCCCGGTACTGAGCCGGGCCGCCCGTCGGGTCGGCCGCGCCCTGCACCTGCCGTTCACCGGCACGGCCCGCGGCATCCGCAAGGCCACGCACGCGCACGGCGCGGGCGAGTCGGGGCTCGGCAAACTCATCGAACTGCACGCCGTGAACGGCGCGGGCGACGTCATGATCACCATCGCGCTCGCCTCGACGGTCTTCTTTTCCGTGCCGACGGACGAGGCCCGCGGCCGTGTCGCCCTCTATCTCGCCATCACCATGGCGCCCTTCACCCTCCTCGCCCCCGTCATCGGCCCCCTCCTGGACCGCCTCCCGCACGGCCGCCGGTACGCGATGGCCGCGGCGATGCTGGCCCGCGCCCTCCTCGCCCTGCTCCTTTCCGAAGCGGTGATCACGGGGAGCCTGGAGCTCTATCCCGCCGCGCTCGGCGTCCTGGTCGCGTCCAAGGCGTACGGGGTCGTCCGCAGCGCCGTGGTGCCCAGACTGCTGCCCAAGGGGTTCTCCCTGGTCAAGGCCAACTCAAGAGTCACGCTCGGTGGACTGCTGGCCACCGGGATCGCGGCCCCGATCGGCGCGGGGCTGCAGGCGCTCGGACCACGCTGGCCCCTCTACGGCGCCTTCGTGATCTTCATCGTCGGGATGCTCCTCTCCCTCTCGCTGCCGCCCAAGGTCGACTCGGCGAAGGGCGAGCACAAGGCGCTGCTCGCGTCCGACGAGGAGCATCTGCATCTGCACGCGCGCGCCGAGGCCGCGACGGACACGTCCAAGAAGCGGCGCCTGGGACTGCGTACGGTCGGGCCCGCCGTCACGCACGCCCTCACCGCGAACGCCGCGCTGCGCTGTCTCTCCGGCTTCCTCATCTTCTTCCTCGCCTTCCTGCTGCGCGAGGAACCGCTCGGCGGCCAGAGCGCCGCGGTGTCCCTGGGCATAGTGGGCGTCGCCGCCGGAGCGGGGAACGCGCTCGGCACGGCCGTCGGCGCCGGCCTGAGATCGCGGGCGCCGGAGGTCATCATCGTGACCGTCGTCGCCGTCGTCCTCGGCGTGGCGATCACCGCGGCGGTGTTCTTCGGCGCGGTGGGCGTCGCCTGCCTCGGCGCGGTGGCGGGCTTCGCGCAGGCCATGTCGAAGCTGTCCCTGGACGCGCTGATCCAGCGGGACGTGCCGGAAGAGGTGCGGACCTCCGCCTTCGCCCGCTCGGAGACCATCCTTCAGGTGGCGTGGGTGGTGGGCGGCGGAATCGGCATGGCCCTGCCGCTGAACGGGTCACTGGGGTTCTCGGTGGCCTCGGCGATCGTCGCCGTCGGCTGGCTGTCGACCGTGCGGGGCCTGCTCTCCGCGGCCCGGCACGGCGGGCAGCGCCGCCATCGGGTGGCGTGAGCCCGGCAAATCAACGGGTGCGGCACGCCGCGACCCCCACGTGGCGGGACGGCACGGGGCGCCCGATAGCCTTCGCCCATGACCTCCCTGCTCCGCGGCGGAGCCGCACACGTTCACAGCTCGGCGCGCCGCCGCCGTTCCGTGGCCGCCATTGGCGCTGTCTCCGCCGGACTCCTCGTCCTGTCGGCCTGCGACAAGCCGACGCCCCTCGCCACCGTCACGGTCGGCAGCGACTCGGTGAACACCGAGGCCTCCTGCTACAACGACGGCAAGGAGCTCAAGGAGTCCCAGATCCAGAGCTGCCTCAAGGAAACCGACGTCAAGTCCATCAAGGTCGACCCCGACGAGAAGGTCCGCTTCGGCGTCGACCCCGAGGTCGCCGAGAAGGGCTGGACGCTCCTGATGAACGGTCAGGCGCTCACCGAGGCCAGCAAGAAGACGTACGTCGTCATCCCCGGCAGCGTCTTCTTCAACCAGCAGTACGGCGGTGGCAAGAACTCCACCACCGTCAGCCTGCTGGAAGGCGGCAAGGGCACCTCGGCCAAGGCGACCGGCCTGTGGTCGTTCAAGCTCGAGAAGGACTCCTGACCGCCTCCGCGTCCCCGATGCACCCCCTGCGGCTGCTCGTGGCCACCGCCGTCCCGGCCGAACGGGACGCGGTGGCCGACCGGCTGCCCCCGTACGCCGACGCGGTGGCCGTCGGTGTCGGACCCGCCGCCGCCGCGGCGCACACGGCGGCCGCCCTCGCGCGCGCCCCGTACGACCTGGTGGTCTCCGCCGGGATCGGCGGCGGCTTCCTGCCCGACGCGCCCATCGGCTCCCTCGTGTTCGCCGACGAGATCACCGTCGCCGATCTGGGCGCCGAGACGCCCGACGGTTTCCTGCCGGTCACCGAACTCGGGTTCGGTGCCGTCACCCACCGGCCCCCGGGTTCCCTCGTACGGGATCTGGCCGCCGCCTGCGAAGGCACCTCCGCCACCGTCCGCACCGGCACCGTCCTGACCGTCTCCACCGTGACCGGCTCCGCCGAGCGCGCCGCCGAGCTGCGGCGCCGCCATCCGCGGGCTCTCGCGGAGGCGATGGAGGGATTCGGGGTGGCCGAGGCGGCCGCCGCGTACGCCCTGCCCGTCCTGGAGATACGCGCGGTCTCCAACGCCGTCGGGCCGCGCGACCGCGCCGCCTGGCGGATCGGCGAGGCGCTGGGCGCGCTGGGAAACGCGTTCGGGAAATTCGCGCCCGTACTGGAGAGTTGGAACCGGCATGACTGAAACGCCCGCGCAGGACGCGCACCCCACCCCGAACCCGCTGCGGATCGCCTACTCGCCCTGCCCGAACGACACGTTCGTCTTCGACGCCTGGGCCCACGGCCGGGTGCCCGGCGCGCCCGCGCTCGACGTGACGTTCGCCGACATCGACATCACCAACGGCATGGCGGAGCGCGGCGAGTTCGACATCCTCAAGGTGTCGTACGCCGTCCTGCCCTACGTCCTTGACGAGTACGCGCTGCTGCCGTGCGGCGGTGCGCTCGGCCGTGGCTGCGGGCCACTGGTCCTCACCCGGGAGGCCGGAACCGACCTGACGGGCAAGACCGTCGCGGTGCCGAGCGAGAAGTCCACGGCGTACCTGCTGTTCCGGCTCTGGGCGGCGGACACGCTGGCCGACGGCGTGGGCGAGATCGTCGTGCTGCCCTTCGACCAGATCATGCCCGCGGTGCGGGACGGCAAGGTCGACGCGGGGCTCGTCATCCACGAGGCGCGTTTCACCTATCAGAACTACGGGCTCAACTGCCTTGCCGACATGGGCGAGCACTGGGAGCGGACGACGGGTCTGCCGATCCCGCTGGGCGCGATCATCGCCAAGCGGAGCCTCGGCACGGAGCGCCTGGAGCAGCTCGCGGACGCCGTCCGTACGTCGGTGCGGATGGCCTGGGACGACCCCGAGGCCTCGCGGCCCTACGTACAGGAGCACGCGCAGGAGATGGACCCGGCCGTCGCCGACCAGCACATCGGCCTGTACGTGAACGAGTTCACGGCCGACCTGGGCGAGAACGGCCATGCCGCGATCCGCGGGCTGCTGACGCGGGCCGCGGCGGAGGGGCTCGTACCGCCCCTTCCGCCGGGTGCGCTCGACTTCGGCTGAGTCCCTACACGTCCAGTTGGTCCGCCACCGCCCGGAGCAGGCCGGCGATCTTCGCGCCCGACGCCTTGTCGGGGTAGCGCCCCTTCTCCAGCATCGGCGTGATGTTCTCGAGCAGCGTCGTCAAGTCCTGGACGATCGACGCCAGTTCGTCGGGCTTGCGCCGCTGCGCGGCGGCAACGGACGGCGTCGGGTCGAGGATCGTCACCGACAGGGCCTGGTCACCGCGCTGACCGGCGACGACGCCGAACTCGACGCGCTGGCCGGGCTTGAGTGTGTCGACACTGTCGGGCAGTACGGAGGAGTGCACGAAGACGTCGCCGCCGTCATCGCGGGAGAGGAAGCCGAAGCCCTTCTCGCTGTTGAACCACTTGACCTTGCCGGTAGGCACCTGAAGTCCTCGTCCTCGTACTTGTCGTCGTACGCGTCTATGCCGCGGAAAACGGCTCTGGATAGCACTACAGCGGGTCGCCCGACCCGCCGCCACCAAGACTATGGGTCCGGGGGCCGGTGACAAGACGTCCCCGGATTCTTCCTTCGCGCTGGGAACTACCCTGGTCGGGTGCGTGACAAAACCCAAGCGAATTCCGCCGGACCGGGCGATGGCCTGGTCCGGACCGGAGCAGTCATCTTCTTCGTCGGAGCCGTGGCCACTCTGGTCACGGTGGCCCCGCTGTTCCTCGGCACCGACCCGTTCCCGTCCATCGCGTACGCGGTGTGCATGCTGATGGGCGTCGGGTTCCTCGTCGCCGTGGCGGGAGTGCTGCGCGGTATCGCCGTTCAGCGCCGCCAGGCCAGGTCGGCGACTACTTAGCGGCGGCGCCTTCCACATACGCGGCGAGCCAGGCGGGGAACTCCGTCAGGTCGGTGAGCACGGCATCCGCTCCCGCCGCGCGCAGTTCCGCTGCGTCGCACGGCCCGGTGGCCACCGCCACGGAGAGCGCGCCCGCCGTACGCGCGCCGCGTACATCACCGGTGTGGTCCCCGACGTACACCGCCGCGTCGTGCTCGCGCAGTGCCTCCGCCTTCGCCTCGGCCCACAGCCAGCCGATCACCGCGTCCGCCTCGATGCCGAGGTGCGCCAGGTGGAGCTTCGCGTTCGGCTCGTGCTTGGCGGTCACCACGATCGCCCGGCCGCCGTGGGAGCGCACGGCCGCGACCGCCTCGCGGGCACCGGCCATCGCGAGCGCGGGGGCGATGGCGTATGTGGGATAGATCTCACGGTAGCGGTCGGCCATCTCCTGGATCCGCTCCTCGGGGAACCAGTGGCGCAGCTCCTGCTCCAGCGGCGGGCCGAGCCGGGAGATCGCGAGATCGGCGTCTATGTAGGTTCCGGTCTCGGCGGTCAGGGCCAGGAAGGCCTCCTTGATGCCGGGCCGGGAGTCGATCAGGGTCATGTCGAGGTCGAAGCCGACTGTCAGAGCGCGTGAGGTCATGAGGCCATTGTGCCGAGGCCCGACGGCCGGGAACGGGGCCGAAGGGCCCGCCCTTAGACTTAGCCGAGCCTTACCTCACGGGTGCTCCGCGCCTTCTCGAATCCTCCGAAACGAGCTCAGCCGATGCGTGTGCCAGCCAGACGCGCTGTCGCGATGACGGCGGCCGTCCTGGCCCTGCTGCTCGCGGTCCTGCTCAGTCTCTCCGTCGGCGCCCGCGCGATCGCGCCGTCCGCCGTCATCGACGCCCTGCTGCACGGCGGGCACAGCGACGCCGCCGAAGTCGTCCGCGAGATGCGGGTGCCGCGCACGCTCATCGGCCTGATGGTCGGCGCCGCGCTCGCCCTGGCCGGCACGGTCCTGCAGGGCATCACCCGCAACCCCATCGCCGACCCCGGCATCCTCGGCGTCAGCCAGGGCGCGTCGGTGGGCGTGGTCATGGCGATCGCGTTCGCGGGCGTGCACACACTGACCGGATACGTCTGGTACGCCTTCGTCGGCGCGGGCCTCGCGTCCGTCGCGGTGTACGCGATCGCCGCGAGCGGACGGGGCGGTGCGACCCCCGTGAAGCTCGCCCTCGGCGGCGCCGCGATCAACGCGCTCCTGGTCTCCCTGACCACCGCGGTCCTCACCACCAGGGCATCGGCCCTGGACGAGTTCCGCTTCTGGCAGGTGGGCTCGCTCTCCGGGCGCGACGCGGAGATCGTCGGGCAGATCTGGCCGTTCCTGCTTGTGGGGCTGGTTCTTGTGCTGTCCGTGGCCCGCGGCCTCGATGCGCTCGCCCTCGGCGAGGACGTGGCCAAGGGCCTCGGGCAGAAGGTCGCGACCGTACGGATCGTCGGCGGTCTCGGGGCGACCGTGCTGACCGGCGCGGGGGTGGCGGCGGCCGGACCCATCGCGTTCATCGGGCTCGCGGTCCCGCACATCGCCCGCGCGATCGTGGGCAGCGGGCATCGCTGGGTGCTGCCCATGGCCGCCGTCATCGGGCCCGTCATGCTGCTCGTCTCCGACACCGTGGGGCGCGTGGTCTTCCCGCCGAGCGAGGTGCCTGCCGGGGTGATGACCGCGCTCATCGGGGTGCCGTTCCTGGTGACGCTGGTGCGCCGGAAGGCGGTCGCGGCATGAGCGCCCAGCCGATCGCTGCGGGGCGCATACGCCCCGCCGGGTACTCGGTACTGCGGCTCCGCGGGGCCGCGTTCCTGGTGCACCGCAGGGCAGCCGTGGTCGCCGTGCTCCTCGCGCTGCTCCTGGCGGCGAGCTGCCTCGCGTACCTCTGCATGGGCGAGGCCTTCGTCGCACCCGGCGAGGTCCTGAAGGTCCTGACGGGGCAGCCCTCCCCCGACGAGCTGGTCGTGGGAACGCTGCGCGAACCCCGCATGGTCGTCGGCCTCCTCGTCGGCGCCGCCTTCGGTGTCGCGGGCGGCCTCATCCAGACCGTCGCCCGCAACCCCCTGGCCAGCCCCGACATCATCGGCATCAGCCAGGGCGCGAGCGCCCTGACGGTGGGGGCGATGACCCTCGGGGTCACCTCGGCGACCGTCCTGCCCTATCTCTCCGTGATCGGCGGCGTCGCGGCCGCCGCCCTCGTGTACGTCTTCGCCTGGCGCGGCGGCCTGCACGCCACCCGCTTCGTGCTCATCGGCATCGGCTTCGCGATCGCCCTGCGCTCCGTCACCACGCTGTTCATGACCAAGGGCGACTATCTCGTCGCCCAGCAGGCGCAGATCTGGATGACGGGCTCCCTCAACGGCCGCGGCTGGACGGAGGCCGCGCCCCTGGGGTGGGCCCTGCTCGTCCTGCTGCCGTTCGTGTTCTGGGCCGCCCGCGCCCAGCGCTCGGTGACCATGGACGACGACACGGCGACCGCGCTCGGGGTGCGCCTGGGGCACGTACGCCTCGGTCTCGTACTGCTCGGCGTGGTCCTCGCCTCCGTGGCGACCGGCGCCGCCGGGCCCGTCGACTTCGTGGCGCTGCTCGCCCCGCAGATCGCCCGCCGCCTCACCCGCACCGCGCAGATCCCGCTGTTCTGCTCGGCGCTGCTCGGCGCGCTGATCATGGTCCTGGCCGACCTGCTCGCCCGGCGTCTCTTCTCGCCCACCGAGCTGCCGGTCGGCGTCCTCACGGCGGCCGTCGGAGCCCCGTACCTGATCTGGCTCATCGTCCGAAGTCACGGCGCCCGCAGCCGTTCCGTCCGCAATGGAGGCACCTCGTGACCGCCGCCCGCCTCAGCGCCCGCGAGCTGACCCTCGCCTACGAGGACCGCGAGGTCGTGCACGAGCTCGACCTCGCGGTGCCCGACGGCAAGGTCACGGTCATCGTCGGCCCCAACGCGTGCGGGAAGTCGACCACTCTGCGCGCGCTCGGCCGCCTCCTCAAGCCCAAGCGCGGCGCGGTCCTGCTCGACGGCGAAGCGCTCGCCAAGCTGCCGACCAAGAAGATCGCCCAGCAGATCGGGCTGCTCCCGCAGACGCCCGTCGCACCCGAGGCGATCACCGTCGCCGACCTGGTCGCGCGCGGCCGTCAGCCGCATCAGCACTGGTGGCAGCAGTGGTCCGAGGAGGACGAGAGGGCGGTGCGGGAGGCGATGGAACGCACCGACGTCGCCACGCTCGCCGAGCGGTCCGTGGACGAGCTGTCGGGCGGTCAGCGCCAGCGGGTGTGGATCGCGATGGCGCTCGCGCAGGAGACCGAGCTGCTGCTCCTGGACGAGCCGACGACGTATCTCGACATCGCGCACCAGGTCGAGGTGCTCGACCTGGTGCGCCAGCTGAACCATGACCGCGGCCGGACCGTGGTCGTCGTGCTGCACGACCTCAACCAGGCCGCCCGGTACGCCGATCACCTCGTCGCCATGAGGACGGGCCGGATCGTCGCCGAGGGCGCGCCCGCCGACGTCGTCACCGAGGATCTGGTCCGCGATGTGTTCGGTCTGGAGTGTGTGGTGGTACCGGATCCGGTGACGGGCTCGCCCCTGGTCGTCCCCGGGGCTCCGTGGGCCGCCGATGCGCGCCCGCAGCCCTCGTCCGAACGAGAGGTGACCCCCAAGCCATGACCACCAGGAGCACCAGGAGCACTGGGCGCAATGGGTCCGCAAGGACCGGCTTCACTGCCCTCGCCCTGAGCGGCGCGCTCGCGCTCTCGCTCTCGGCCTGCGGAACGTCGGACTCCGATGATCAGAAGGCCGGTTCGGGCAGCACACACGTCATCAAGACCGCGATGGGGGACGTGAAGGTCCCGGTGGCTCCCAAGCGTGTCGTGGTCCTCGACACGGCCGAACTGGACTCCGCGATCACGCTGGGCGTGAAGCCGGTCGGCGCCACGCACGTCGAGGCGGCGTCGGGCTTCCCGGGCTACCTGCCCAAGGACAAGGTCAGCGGCATCAAGGACGTCGGCGAGATGCTGAACCCGAACATGGAGGCCATCGCTGCCCTCAAGCCGGACGTCATCCTCACCAGCAAGATCCGGCACGGGGCGAAGTACGAGCAGCTCAAGCAGATCGCGCCGACCGTGATGACGGAGAACACGGGCTACCCCTGGAAGGAGAACTTCCAGGTGCACGCCGACGCGCTGGGCAAGAGGGCGGAGGCGAAGAAGGCCGTCGCCGCGTACGACGCACACGCCGAGCAGGTGACCACCGCGGTCGGCGGCCCGGCGGAGGCCAAGGCGACGGAGGTCAACGTCGTGCGGTTCGTGGAGGGCGCGGACATCCGCGTCTACGGCGAGAAGACGTACATCGCCACGCTCCTCAAGGACGTGGGTCTGGGCCGCCCCGCGATCGCCGCCAAGGCCAAGGACGGCTTCTCGTACGACGTGTCGCCCGAGAAGATCGACCTCGCCGACGCGGATGTCATCTTCCGCGCCACGTACGGCGATCCGAAGAAATCCAAGCAGACGCAGACCGTCGGCAGCAGCCTGTGGAAGAACATGGACGCGGTGAAGAAGGGCGATGTCCACACCGTCGACGACGAACTGTGGATCCAGGGCATCGGCTACACGGCGGCGAACAGGATCCTGGACGAGATGCAGAAGGCGCTGGCGCGCTGACCCCTCACGGCCGTTGCCGCTGGGACCTCCACACGAGGTAGAGCGCGGAGGCGATGGCCGCGCCGCGCACCACCCACGGCCAGGTCTCGGCCATCGCGTCGCTCATGTGGCCGTCGCGGACGGGATCGCCCCAGCGGCCTTCGTTCCTGCCCCACAGCCAGGTGATCCCGGCCGCCACGGCCAGCCCCGGCAGACCCATGACGGCCCACTTCGCCTCGGCGCGGCTGAGCCTGCGCGAGGCGTAGGCGAGGAGCCAGCCACCGCCCAGGGCAAGCCAGTTGCCGAGGATGGCGCCGACGGTGAGGAGGGCTGCGGCGAGCAGGAGGAGGGGGTTGGTGAAGCGGGGGGTGGCGGGGGCGAGGGCTGCGGGCCGCCTTAGCCGAAGCCGCCGGGGAGCCTCTACGTGTTCCTCGCCGACTTCCTCGCCGTCTTCTTCCTCTTCCTCTCCCTCTTCTTCCTCTTCCACCGGGTCGGGGCGCTTCTTGGGCGGGGGCTTGAGGATCTCCGGGATTTCTACGCCGCCGGTGAAGCCCGGCACGCTGTCGGCGAGGCCGAAGGGGCTGCTGTCCACTCGCCACCAGTCGGGCTCGGAGCCGCTCTCGCCGAGTTCGTCCGTGCCCGCGAGGTGCGGCGGGGAGGGTACGTCCTCCTGGGGCGGCTCCGGTTCCTCCGCCGCCGGGCGGGGGCGGGGGCGGGGGCGGGGCACCACTCGGCGCAGGCGCTTGGGGCGTGGTTCCTTCGGCTCCGGTGTGCGCTGGGTGGGGACGGCGGGGCTGGGGGTGGCCGTCTCCGCCACGTCACCGGTGCCGGTGCCGGTGCCGGTGCCGGTGCCTGCGGCTTCCACCAGGTCCTCGGGGGAGCCGAGGCGGTCGAGGATGCGGCGTATCGCGGCCGGGCTGTCGACCGTGGCCTTGGCCCGGCTCCGGTCGATCTCGTTCCGCAGGCCGGAGACCAGGCGCATGCGGGTGCCTGACGGCAGCTGCTGTTGCTGGGCCAGGTCGCCGACGCGGCTCAGATAGTCGAAGACGAGCTGATCGCTCTCGATCCCCACGAAGTCCCCTCCGGGGCGGCCCCGTTGACGCACCGCCCTTTGTACCCGGTCCCCCGACGTTACCGCGTCCCCCGCCACCCGGGGGCCCGGCACCTCATTCCCCCTGCCCTTGCCCCGCAGCCTCCACCTGGACGAACAAGCTTTCCCGCCCACCCACCCGATTGCCCGGCAGCACCATCGATCAGCCAACGACCGGCCGCAGCCGGCGACGCTCGCAAGGGGAGGTGCCGATATGTCCGCCCGGAGCACGGCTCCCGGCACCCCAGCCCCGAAGCACCCCAGCGGCCACCGCACGATAGCGAGGACGGACATACCGGCACGTCCCCGCACCCACAGACGATGGGCCCCGCAGCCACGCACGCACCCGCAGCCGGCGACGCACGCAAGGGGACGTGCCGGTACGTCCGCCCGGAGCACGGCTCCCGGCACCCCAGCCCCGAAGCACCCCAGCGGCCACCGGACGATAGCGAGGACGGACATACCGGCACGGCACCGCACCCCAAGACGGAGCCAACCCGCAGCCCGCACGCACCCGCCGCCGGCACGGTTCGCGGTGTGGCACCGCGCCCCCAGACGGAGCGGACCCGCCCCCGTCGCGGCCCCCCGCCACAGGCACAGCCCCCAGGAACGCCCGGCCCCGCACCCCAACCCGCTACCGTGAGCCTGATGAGCACCGACGAGCAGCCCCAGCGCCCAGCGGACACCCCCCGGTCCCTCGCCGAGGCACTCCGCTCCCGTGACGACGCGTCCCTCGGCGCGCTGCTCCACGCCCGCCCCGATCTCCTCACGCCGGTCCCGAACGACCTCACCCAGCTCGCCACGCGCGCGGCGACCCGCGCATCCGTGGTCCGCGCCCTGGAGCGGCTCGACCGGTTCGCCCAGCAAGTGGCCGAGGCGCTCGCCGTGGCCCCGGAACCCGCCACGTACGAAGAGCTGCACGCCCTCGTCGCCGGCGACGAGGGCGGCGAGGGCGGTAACGCCACCGTCGATGCCGCGCTCGGCCGCGCCCTCGCCGCCCTGCGCGAGCAGGCCCTCGTCTGGGGCGCCGACGACCGCCTCCGCCTGGTCCGCACCGCCCGCGAACTCCTCGCCCCCGCCCCGCAGTACCCCTCCCCCACCGGCCTGGGCCCGACCGTCGCCGAGGCCACCGCGGGCATGTCCCCGAACCGTATGCAGGACATCGTGGCGGCGGCGGGGCTGCCGTCCACGCACGACGCGGTCTCCGCGGTGCGCTCGCTCACCGAACTGTTCACGGACCGCACCCGGATGTCCGCGCTCCTCGACGAAGCCCCCGCCGAGTCCGTCGAGGTGCTCTCGCGGCTCGTCTGGGGCCCGCCGTACGGCCAGGTCACCGCCGACCCGGCGCGCCACCTGCGCTGGCTCCTGGACCGCGGGCTCCTGCTCCCCACCGCGCCCGGCACCGTCGTACTCCCCCGCGAAGCGGCCCTGCACCTGCGCGCGGGCCGCGCCCACCGGGTGCTCGAACCGGCACCGCCCGCCATCGAGGTGCTGCGCGAACACCGTCCACAGGCTGTGGACGCGGCGGCGGCGAGCCAGGCGTACATGGCGCTCGACACGGTCGAGGAGCTCTTGAAGGACTGGGACGAGGGCGGCCCCACCGTGCTGCGCGCGGGCGGCCTCAGCGTGCGCGACCTGAAGCGGACCGCGGTCGCCCTGGACCTGCCCGAGCCGGTCGCGGCGTTCTGGGTCGAACTGGCCTACGCGGCGGGCCTCGTGGCATCGGACGGCGAGGCGGACGAGCGGTACGCGGCGACCCCCGCGTACGACGACTGGCAGGAGCTGCCCGCCGCCGAGCGCTGGTCGGTCCTCGCCACGGCCTGGCTGACGGCGACCCGCACGGCGGGCCTGATCGGCGGCCGTGACGGCAAGGACCGCACGCTCTCGGCGCTCGGCCCGCACCTGGACCGCTCGTCGGCGCCGGAGATCCGGCACCGCGTGCTCACACTCCTCACGACCCTGCCGGACGGCGCGAGCCCGACGCCCGAGTCGATCCTCGCGCGCCTGCGGTGGGAGCGCCCGCCGCGCGGCTCGGTAGGCGGCGGCACGTCCCCCCACTCCTCGCCCGGCGGGCCCGGCAGCAGCACCGCACCCATGGAGCTGCGCGCCAGGATCGCCCAATGGACGCTGAACGAGAGCGAGTTGCTGGGCATCACGGGGCGCGGCGCACTGTCCGCGCACGGACGGGCCCTGCTCGGCTCCGAGAGCGGATCGGGCGAAGAGACCTCGGCGGGGGTGGCGGCGAACCCGGGCACCTCCCAGACCGGCACCTCCCAGACCGGCGCCCACACCCTCCCCACCCCCCGGGCTCCCCACCCCTCCCCCTCCGAACTCGCCGCCCAGGGCGCGAGAGCCGCCAGACTCCTCGCGCCCCTGCTCCCCGAGCCCCTGGACCACGTACTGCTGCAGGCCGACCTCACGGCCGTGGCCCCCGGCCCGCTGGAGCGTCCGCTCGCCGAGACGCTGTCCGTGCTCGCCGACGTCGAGTCGAAGGGCGGTGCGACCGTGTACCGGTTCACGCCCGGTTCCGTGCGGCGGGCGCTCGACGCGGGGAAGTCCGCGTCCGACCTGCACGCCTTCCTGGCCTCGCACTCCCGTACGCCGGTTCCGCAGCCCCTCGCGTACCTCATCGACGACGTGGCCCGTAAGCACGGCCACCTGCGGATCGGCGCCGCGTCCGCGTACGTGCGCTGCGACGACGAGGCGCTCCTGAACGAGATCCTGGCCGACAAGCGCTCCCAGGGCCTGCGGCTGCGCCGCCTCGCGCCCACCGTGCTCGCCGCGCAGGCCGACCCCGGGGCGCTCCTCGAAGGCCTGCGCGGGATGGGCTTCGCACCCGCCGCGGAGAGCGCCGAGGGCGACGTACTGATCACGCGGGCGCACGCCCACCGCTCGCCGCCCCGCACCGCTCCCGAGCCGGTCCACGACGGCCCGCCGCTGGCCGACACCACACTGATCGGCGCGGCCGTACGCGCCATCCGCGCCGGCGACCTGGCCTCGACCATGCCCCGCAAGGCGACCCCGGAGAAGGGCGACGCGCTGCCCCGCACCACGGCGGCGGAGACCCTCGCCACGATGCAGGCCGCGGTCCTGACCGGCGAGGCGGTGTGGATCGGCTACGTCAACGCGGAGGGCGCGGCCAGCCAGCGGGTGATCGCCCCGATCCGGGTGGAGGGCGGCTTCGTCACGGCGTACGACCACACGGCGGACGAGGTGAAGACGTATCCGCTGCACCGGGTCACGGGAGTGGCGGAGCTGGCGGACGACTGACGAACGAGCCCGGCGGAACGTGAGCAGAAACGCAGGCCGGACCGTATCGGCGCGCCATGCGGCACACTGGAGGTTTGGCTTACCGAAAGGGTGCGCGCGTGAATGGTCCCCTGATCGTCCAGTCGGACAAGACTCTCCTGCTGGAGGTCGACCACGAGCAGGCCGAGGCCTGCCGCCGTGTCATCGCGCCGTTCGCGGAGCTGGAGCGTGCCCCCGAGCACATCCACACCTACCGCGTGACGCCGCTCGGCCTGTGGAACGCCCGTGCCGCGGGGCACGACGCCGAGCAGGTCGTGGACGCGCTTGTGGAGTTCTCCCGCTATCCCGTGCCGCACGCGCTGCTCGTGGACATCGCCGAGACGATGGCCCGATACGGCAGGCTCACCCTCTCGAAGCACCCCACGCACGGCCTTGTCCTGACCACCACCGACCGGCCGGTCCTGGAAGAGATCCTGCGGTCCAAGAAGGTGCAGCCGCTCGTCGGTGAGCGCCTCGACGCGGACACCGTCGCCGTACACCAGTCCGAGCGCGGCCAGATCAAGCAGACGCTCCTCAAGCTGGGCTGGCCCGCCGAGGACCTCGCCGGGTACGTCGACGGCGAGGCGCACCGCATCGACCTCGCGGAGGACGGCTGGGCGCTGCGGCCGTATCAGAAGCAGGCGGTCGAGGGGTTCTGGCACGGCGGCAGCGGTGTGGTCGTGCTGCCCTGTGGAGCCGGAAAGACGCTGGTCGGAGCCGGTGCCATGGCCGAGGCCAAGGCGACGACGCTCATCCTGGTGACCAACACGGTCTCGGCCCGGCAGTGGAAGCACGAGCTGATCAAGCGGACGTCGCTGACCGAGGAGGAGATCGGCGAGTACAGCGGTACGCGCAAGGAGATCCGCCCGGTCACCATCGCCACGTATCAAGTCCTGACGACGAAGCGCAAGGGCGTCTACCCGCACCTCGAACTCTTCGACTCCCGGGACTGGGGCCTCGTCATCTACGACGAGGTGCACCTGCTGCCCGCCCCCGTCTTCAAGTTCACCGCCGACCTCCAGGCCCGGCGGCGGCTCGGCCTGACGGCCACGCTGGTACGGGAGGACGGCCGCGAGTCGGACGTCTTTTCGTTGATCGGCCCGAAGCGGTTCGACGCTCCGTGGAAGGAGATCGAGGCGCAGGGGTACATCGCGCCCGCGGACTGTGTGGAGGTGCGGGTCAACCTCACGGACTCGGAGCGGCTCGCGTACGCGACGGCCGAGGCCGAGGAGAAGTACCGCTTCTGCGCCACGACGGCCACGAAGCGCAAGGTGACGGAAGCTCTCGTCAAGAAGCACGCGGGCGAGCAGACGCTGGTCATCGGCCAGTACATCGACCAGCTCGACGAGCTGGGCGAGCATCTGGACGCGCCGGTCATCAAGGGCGAGACGACGAACGCGCAGCGCGAGAAGCTGTTCGGGGCGTTCCGGGAGGGCGAGATCTCCGTCCTCGTCGTCTCGAAGGTCGCGAACTTCTCGATCGACCTGCCCGAGGCTACGGTCGCGATCCAGGTGTCCGGGACGTTCGGCTCCCGGCAGGAGGAGGCGCAGCGGCTCGGTCGTGTGCTGCGTCCGAAGGCCGACGGTCATGAGGCCCGCTTCTACTCCGTCGTGGCTCGGGACACCATCGACCAGGACTTCGCGGCACACCGGCAGCGGTTCCTCGCGGAGCAGGGGTACGCGTACCGGATCGTGGACGCGGACGAGCTGCTGGCCGACAACTGAGGACCAGGGCTACGGCGAGCAGCGGGTAGGGCGAGGCCAACGGCTGCTGCCACTGGGGCAGCAGCAGGTCGAGGTCACCCTGGTGCGGGACGAGCCACAGGGTGCGGGCCGTGAAGAGGGTCGCCACCGCCGCGGTCAGGCGGGGGCGGCCCTCCGCCATGAGCAGGGCCAGGAGCGGTACGCACCAGATCCAGTGGTGGGACCAGCTGATGGGCGAGGCGAGGAGCGCGGTGGCGGCGGCCAGGAGGATGCCGCGGGGTTCGCTGGGCGTGCGGGCGGCCAGCCACAGTCCGGTGCCGGCGACGAGGGCCGCGGGCACGGCCCACAGCAGCCCCGGGTGGGGGTCGTGGGCGACGCGGGCGACGAGCCCCTGAAGCGACTGGTTGTCGACGATCCACGCCTTGCCGACGCGGCCCGTCTCGAAGATCCGGTGCGTCCAGAAGTCGGCGCTGGCGGCGGGCAGCGCGAGCGCGCCGAGCGCGACGGTGCCGGTGAGGGCGGCGGTGGCGGTGAGCCCTTCGCGTACGCGCCCGGTGACGAAGAGATACGCGATGAAGACCGCCGGGGTGAGCTTGATCCCGGCGGCGACCCCGATGCCGAACCCCTTGCCCACGGCGCCCGGGGCCCTGGTCAGGTCCCAGAGGATGAGGCAGGCGAGGGCGAGGTTGATCTGCCCGAAGAGAACGGTCTGGAAGACGGGCTCCAGCCACAGGGCGAGGGAGGTGCCCGCGAGGAGGGGGGTGATGCGGGTGGGGAGCCCTGCGAGGCGACAGGAGAGGTGGACGAGGAGCGCGAGGAGGACGAGGTTCCCCACGATGAAGGCGAGCTTGAGGGCGGGGAGGGGGAGCCAGGTGGTGGGTACGAAGAGGAGGGCGGCGAACGGCGGATAGGTGGCCGGAAGCTCCCACCGGGTCACGGTGAACCCATACAACTCACTCCCGCTCACGACGGCGGCGCCTTCGGCCCGATAGACGAGGGCGTCGGCCATGGGAATGCGCTGCACGAAACAGAGGGCGGCGAAGGCGCCGAGGGAGAGACCTAGCAGCACAACGGCCGCACGCACAGGCCTCTTAACGCAACGTGACAAGCCGATGACAGAAGGTTCCTCCACGGCGGCGACCCTAGTGGATCTCGGGAATGCCCGGCCGCGGGTTCCCACCCCGCTGCACGAATCACCCACCCACCCCAGCTGCGCACGCTCCCGCCGCCCCACCCGCGAGATCCCTCCTCCCCCCTCGGCACCGCGGGGCAATCGGGTGGGTGGGAAAAGCTTGTTCGTTCGCGGGGGATGCGGGGTGAACGGGTGGGTGGGTGGGGAGCCCCGTTATCTTCTTCGCGGTTCCGCAATGGGACCGCTGGCCTCCGGGCCCGGCATGACTGTTGCCCCCTGTCGAACCGATGACCTGGGGGGTGGTGTCACCGGGCCCGAGAGGCGCCGTTGGAGACGCTGATGAGAGGTCCGACCACCGCCTGGCCTGGCGCAATGCCCGGCCGTTCGCGGGCGGCAGGTCTGCATAACGTGGATGCGCGCATACGACGCCAACGCCCTGGCCAGCACCGCACGAACCTCGTTAGGGAGGATGGGTTGGACAACATCGACGACGTGGGCGTCTTCCTGGGTCTGGACGTCGGCAAGAGCGCCCATCACGGGCACGGCCTCACCCCGGCCGGGAAGAAGGTCTTCGACAAGCAGCTGCCCAACAGCGAGCCGAAACTGCGGGCCGTCTTCGACAAGCTGACCGCCAAGTTCGACACCGTCCTGGTGATCGTGGACCAGCCCGCCTCCATCGGCGCCCTGCCCCTGACCGTCGCCCGGGACGCCGGCTGCAAGGTCGCCTACCTGCCCGGTCTGTCGATGCGACGCATCGCCGACCTCTACCCCGGCGAGGCGAAAACCGACGCCAAGGACGCCGCGGTGATCGCGGACGCGGCCCGGACCATGCCACACACCCTGCGCTCGTTGGAACTGACCGACGAGATCACCGCCGAGCTGACCGTGCTGGTGGGCTTCGATCAGGACCTGGCGGCCGAGGCGACCCGCACCTCCAACCGGATACGCGGCCTGCTCACCCAGTTCCACCCCAGCCTGGAGCGCGTCCTTGGCCCGCGCCTGGACCACCAGGCCGTGACCTGGCTGCTGGAACGCTACGGGTCCCCGGCCGCGTTGCGGAAAGCCGGCCGCCGCAGGCTCGTTGAGGTGATCCGGCCCAAGGCTCCGCGCATGGCCCAGCGGCTGATCGACGAGGTCTTCGACGCGCTCGACGAGCAGACCGTCGTGGTCCCGGGCACCGGCACCCTCGACGTCGTGATCCCCTCCCTGGCCCGTTCGCTCACGGCTGTCCACGAGCAACGACGAGCTCTGGAAGCGCAGATCGGACAGCTGCTGGAGGCTCACCCTCTTTCCGCGGTCCTGACCTCGATTCCGGGGGTCGCGGTCAGGACCGCCGCCACCTTGCTGGTCACCGTCGGCGACGGCACCGGCTTCCCCACCGCCGCCCACCTGGCCTCCTACGCCGGCCTCGCCCCCACGACCAAGTCATCCGGGACATCGATCCACGGCGAACACGCCCCCCGAGGCGGCAACCGGCAACTCAAACGGGCGATGTTCCTGTCCGCGTTCGCCGCCCTGCACGATCCCGCCTCCCGCGCCTACTACGACAAATGCCGGGCCAGAGGAAAGACCCACACACAAGCCCTCCTCCGGCTCGCCCGGCAACGGATCAACGTGCTGTTCGCGATGCTCCGCGACGGCACCTTCTACGAACCCCGCACCCCACGCCTCGCTTGACGAAAGACATAGAGGCACCCCCCGGGAGGGGATCCCGGCCCCGGGGAAAAGTGGTGGCCCCGCCCCAGGGCGGGGCATAGGATGCCCGGTCTGCCCGCGTGCCTCGCGCCCGCCGCTGACCGGACGGCAACCGGCAGCCCAGACCCGCACCCCGCCGGAGGCAACCGTGCACGCCCACCCCGACCCCCTCTCCCGAGAGCGGAACCACCTCGCCGCATCCCGCTCGGCCCTCCGAGCCATGCGCGAGGACGCCGAGGCGCTCGACATCCGCGACGTCACCGCGAACTGGGTCAACGCCGCCGTCCTGCAGAGCCAGATCGACGAGCGGATCAAGTCCCTCGCCGACCTCTCCCACACCCCGCTCTTCTTCGGACGGCTCGACTACCTCCACGCCCCCGGCGCCGACCAGGCCGAAGGCGCCGAGGGCGAGCAGTTCTACATCGGGCGCCGGCACGTCCACGACGCCGACGGCGACCCCATGGTCATCGACTGGCGAGCCCCCGTCTCGCAGCCCTTCTACCGCGCCTCCAAGAAGGCGCCGATGGACATCGCCCTGCGGCGCCGGTTCGGATACACGGGCGGCGACCTCACCGCGTACGAGGACGAGCACCTCAGTGACGCCGACGAGGTCGAGCGGACCAGCAAGCTGCTCCAGCAGGAGATCGAGCGGCCCCGCGTCGGCCCCATGCGCGACATCGTTGCCACGATCCAGCCCGAGCAGGACGAGATCGTACGGAGCGGCCTCGGGGGGTCCGTGTGCGTGCAGGGCGGGCCCGGGACCGGCAAGACCGCCGTCGGCCTGCACCGTGTCGCCTACCTCCTGTACGCCCACCGCGAGCGCCTCGCCCGGACCGGCACCCTGGTCATCGGGCCCAACAAGTCCTTCCTCCACTACATCGAGCAAGTGCTGCCCGCTCTGGGCGAGTTGGAGGTCAAGCAGGCCACCGTCGACGACCTCGTCGCCCATGTGGAGGTGCGCGGAGCCGACGAGGCCGCCGCCGCCGTCGTGAAGGGCGACGCCCGCATGGCCGACGTCCTGAGGAAGGCCCTGCGGTCGCATGTGACCATGCCCGAGGAGCCCGTGGTCGTGGTGCGCGGGTCCCGGCGCT
Organism: Streptomyces sp. NBC_01283; assembly: GCF_041435335.1. Taxonomy (NCBI): domain Bacteria; kingdom Bacillati; phylum Actinomycetota; class Actinomycetes; order Kitasatosporales; family Streptomycetaceae; genus Streptomyces; species Streptomyces sp. NBC_01283. The sequence continues at coordinate 5,107,180 of NZ_CP108430.1, read as the reverse complement.
GGCGCATCCCCGCGTATGAAGTGGAGGAGATCGTCGGCGAGTTGCTCGCTCGCGACATCCGGTACGGGGCCGCCCGCGACGCCCTGCCGCAGCGCCTCGCGCACGCCGTGCTCGTACGGATGGAACAGGCGGGCGAGGCCCCGGACGACCGCGTCCAGGATGCCGTCGCCCGTAACCCCGCGGTGAAGGCCGCCGTCAAGGCAGCGTGGCCGCCCGTCGATCCCGCCAAGCTCGTCCTGCGGCTGCTCTCCGACGCCGAGTTCCTTGCCGTGCACGCCGAGGGGATCCTCGATCACGAGGAGCAGAAGCTGATCCTGTGGGCGAAGCCCGCGCGGAGCGTCAAGGCCGTCAAGTGGTCGGCCGCCGACGCCGTGTTGATCGACGAGGCCACTGATCTCGTCGCCCGGACCCCTTCACTCGGGCACGTCGTCCTCGACGAGGCCCAGGATCTCTCCCCGATGCAGTACCGCGCCGTCGGGCGGCGCTGCACCACCGGTTCCGCCACCGTCCTCGGCGACCTCGCCCAGGGCACCACCCCCTGGGCCACCCGGAGTTGGGAGCAGGCCCTGGAGCATCTGGGGAAGGGGGAAGCGGTCGTGGAGGAACTCACCGCCGGTTTCCGTGTGCCCCGGGAAGTCATCGCGTTCGCCTCCCGGCTGCTTCCCTCCATCGCGCCCGGTCTCGCCGAGGTGAAGTCCGTCCGTGAGTCGGCGGGTTCACTCGTGGTGCACCGCGTGCAGGACGCCAGTACCGCATCCCTCGACACCGCTTCCCTAGAAGCCTGCGTCGAGTCGCTGCGCCACGAAGGTTCCATCGGGCTCATCGCCGCCGACGCCCGCATCCCCGCGCTCGCCGGAGCACTCGACGCCGCCGGGCTGACGTACCTCTCGCCCGGCGAGGAGACCACCCCCGACACCCGGCTCACGCTCGTGCCCGCCTCCCTCGCCAAGGGACTTGAGTACGACTACGTGGTCCTCCACGAGCCCGCCGCCGTGGTCGACGGCGAGCCCGACGAACGGACCGGCCTGCGGCGGCTGTACGTCGCCCTGACCCGTGCCGTCTCGGGACTCACCGTCGTGCACGCGGCGGACCTGCCGGAGCAGATCGCCCCCTAGCCGAGGGAGGCGAAGGAGTCGAGGGAGACACGCGGGACGCGGGTCATGACCCGCTCTTCCCGGAGCCCTCCGCCGACGCACCGGCGGACGGCAGGTGCGTGACGATCAGCACGATGCCGGCGAGCGTCACGACCCGCGTGGCCGCGTCCAGGCCGTTCCAGTCCTCCGACTGCCACATGGCGAACCATTCGCCGCCGATCCCGATGAACCCCGCCCCGAACAGGACGAGGAGCATCAGCAGGCCGATCGTGCCCGCCCGACGGGCCCGGTCATGGCCCTGGGAGCGGCGCAGGGCACCGATCCACAGGCCCGTCGCCGTGAGGAGGACCAGGGCCGCCAGGGTCTCCCAGACGATGATCCCGACGTACGCGGCGTCCTGGAGCGCGGTGGATCCCACCGCGCGCCACATCAGGTCGTCGTCCTTGAAGGTGGTGTCCATGGCCAGGACATGGCGTACGAACTGCTGGTTGGAGTCGAAGTCGGTGATGTTCCCGAAGGCGACGAGTGTGATGTAGAGCGCCACCGTCCCGGTGAGCAGCGTCGCGGCGACGGGCAGTGCCCCCGCCGCGAGCATCCGCTCGGCAGGACGCGTCTTGGCTGCTGGTTTCGGCATGAAGTCCCCCTTGCTGTCCGCCCAGTTGTATCGCGCCCCGCGAGAGCGCGATCAGCCACCCCGCGGGAACGCGACTGGGCGCCACGCGGGAACGCGGTCAAGCACCCCGCCCGCAACGGGAGCAAGTACCCCCGCGCGCAAGGGGATCAGGCGTCCAGCGCCACGCGCCACGCGCGCACCGCGTCCGCGGACACCGGCGCCGACCAGCCGTCGGGCCGCGACGCCCCGCCGATGTGGAACGCGTCGACGCCCGCCGCCTTGAGCCGCGGCAGGTGGTCGAGGCGGAGGCCGCCGCCGACCAGGATCTGCTGCTCGTAGCCCGGTTCGCCGGACCGCGCCGCTTCGTCGAGCAGCGTGGGCAGGCCCTCGTCCACACCCTCCGCCGCACCCGCGGTGAGGTAGGTGTCGAGGCCGGGCAGGTCCGCGAGCTGCTTGCGCAGGGCGTCGCGGGCGGGGGCCCTGTCGATGGCCCGGTGGAACGTCCAGCGGCAGCCGTCGAGCGCTCCCACCACGGCCTCGACCGCGGCCAGGTCTGGGCCGCCCGTCTCGTCGAGGAAGCCGAGCACGAACTCGTCGGCGCCCGCGCTCCTGAGCTCGCGCGCGCGGCGTACGAGAGTGTCGACGTCCCCGGCGGCGAAGCCGTCCGCGAGGCGCAGCATCACGCGCAGGGAGATGTCCACGGCGGCGCGGATCTCGGCAAAGGTCTCGCGGGACGGGGTCAGTCCGTCCGCGGCCATGTCGGTGACCAGTTCGAGGCGGTCCGCGCCTCCGGCCTGGGCGGCGACGGCGTCCTCGGCGTCGAGGGCGATCACCTCCAGGACTGCACGCTTGCTCATGGATGTCTTCCTTCGGGTCCGGGGCCGCGGGGACCGGCGGCGCGGGGGTGGGCGGCGCGGAAGCCTCGGAAGCCACCACACACAGGTCTAGTCCAATTACCCAGCCTACGCGCAGATCACCCCGGCGCGACCCAAGCGCACCGGGGTGATCGTAAAGACATGTACACGTCGATCTTGCCGAGGGTTGGCACGATCACCCACCAAGCGTTCAGCTCAGCGGCTTGAACCCCCTCAGGCGCAGGCTGTTGCCGACCACGAAGACCGAGGAGAACGCCATCGCGGCGCCCGCGATCATCGGGTTCAGGAGGCCGGCCGCGGCCAGCGGCAGGGCGCCCACGTTGTAGGCGAAGGCCCAGAACAGGTTCGACTTGATCGTGCCGAGGGTGCGGCGCGAGAGGCGGATGGCGTCGGCCGCCGCACGCAGGTCTCCTCGTACGAGGGTCAGGTCGCCCGCCTCGATCGCGGCGTCCGTGCCCGTGCCCATCGCCAGGCCCAGGTCGGCCTGGGCGAGCGCCGCCGCGTCGTTCACGCCGTCGCCGACCATAGCCACGCTGCGGCCCTCCGCCTGGAGGCGCTTGACCACGTCGACCTTCTCCTGCGGCATGACCTCCGCGACGACGTCCTCGGGGGCGATGCCCACCTCGGCGGCCACCGACGCCGCGACCGCCTTGTTGTCGCCGGTCAGGAGGATGGGCGTGAGGCCCAGGGCGCGGAGGCGGCGGATCGCTTCCGGGCTCGTCTCCTTGACCGCGTCCGCGACCTCCAGGATGGCCCGCGCCTCCCCGTCCCAGGCGACCGCGATGGCCGTACGCCCGGCCGCCTCGGCGTCGGCCTTCGCCCGCTCCAGTCCGACGGGCAGCCGTATCGCCCACTCGGCGAGCAGCGCCTCACGACCGACCAGGACCGCGTGCCCCTCGACGATGCCCTGGACGCCGAGCCCCGCCACGTTCGCGAAGTCCTCGGGGGCGGGCAGCGCGCCGACCCGCTCGGCCGCCCCCGCGGCCACTGCCTGCGCGATGGGGTGCTCGGAGGAGTGCTCCAAGGCGCCCGCAAGACGCAGGACTTCACCCTCGTCGACGCCCTCCGCCACACGCGTGGCGAGCAGGGTCATCCTGCCGGTGGTGACGGTGCCGGTCTTGTCCAGGACGATCGTGTCGACCTTGCGGGTCGTCTCCAGGACCTCCGGGCCCTTGATCAGGATGCCGAGCTGGGCGCCGCGTCCGGTGCCGACCATGAGGGCGGTCGGCGTCGCGAGCCCCAGGGCGCAGGGGCAGGCGATGATCAGTACGGCGACGGCGGCGGTGAAGGCCGCCGTCAGACCGGACCCGTTGCCGAGCCAGAAGCCGAGGGTGGCGACGGCGAGGGCGATGACGACCGGCACGAAGACGGCCGAGATCCGGTCGGCGAGGCGCTGGGCGGCGGCCTTGCCGTTCTGCGCGTCCTCGACGAGCTTGGCCATGCGGGCGAGCTGGGTGTCGGCGCCGACGCGCGTCGCCTCGACGACGAGGCGCCCGCCCACGTTCAGGGTGGCACCGGTGACGGAGTCCCCCTTGGCGACCTCGACCGGCACGGACTCGCCGGTGAGCATGGAGGCATCGACGGCGGAGGCGCCCTCGACGACCTTGCCGTCGGTGGCGATCTTCTCGCCGGGCCGTACGAGGAAGCGGTCACCGACCTTCAAGTCCCCCACGGGGATGGTCTCTTCACGACCGCCGTCCCGCAGGACGGTGACGTCCTTGGCACCGAGCTGGAGCAGCGCCTTCAGGGCGGCGCCCGCCTTGCGCTTGGAGCGGGCCTCGAAGTACCGCCCGGCCAGGATGAAGGCGGTGACGCCCGCCGCGGCCTCCAGGTAGATGTTCCCGGCGCCGTCCGTGCGGGAGATGGTCAGTTCGAAGGGGTGCGTCATGCCGGGCGTACCGGCCGTACCGAAGAAGAGTGCCCACAGCGACCAGACGAACGCGGCCGACGTGCCGACCGAGATCAGCGTGTCCATCGTCGCCGCGCCGTGCCGCGCGTTCGTGTACGCGGCCTTGTGGAAGGGCCAGGCGGCGTACGTGACGACCGGCGCGGCCAGCGTCAGGGACAGCCACTGCCAGTACTCGAACTGCAGGGCCGGGACCATCGCCATCGCGATGACGGGCACGGAGAGCAGGACAGCGGTGATCAGCCGCTCGCGCAGGGGCCGGAGTTCGTCGGCGGCCCGCTGCTCCTCATCCTCGTCGGCGGGGGCCGGATCGGTGCGGGCCGGGGCGGGCTCCTGCGCGGTGTAGCCGGTGGCCTCGACGGTCGCGATCAGGTCCTGTACGGCGATGTCCTGGCCGCGGTAGCTGACCTTGGCCTTCTCGGTGGCGTAGTTGACGGTCGCCTCCACGCCGTCCATGCGGTTCAGCTTCTTCTCGATGCGGGCGGCGCAGGAGGCGCAGGTCATGCCACCGATGGCGAGTTCGACCTCGGCCACCTCGGTGGTGCCTGGAGGGGGAGTGGTGGACATGTCTGCGGACTCCTCGCTTGGGGGTACCCGGGGTGGGTACCGCTGACAAGATCTATATATACCCCTGGGGGGTAATGGCCGCAAGGTCCGCCCCGCCTTGACTTCATACCCCTAGGGGGTATCGTCAGAACCCATGAGAAGCCGCCACCCGGCGCACGCCGCCCCCTCACTCGCCTCTCGGGAGCCGTCATGAACACCGGATTGAAGATCACCGCCTTCACCGCAGCCGTCGCCGCGACGTTCGGCACCGCGTACGGGGTCGGCCGGGGTGTCGACCCCGTGGCCGCGGAGAAGAAGCCCGCGAGCGAGCACGGCGGGCACGAGGACGGGGGCGGGGGCGGGGGCGAGCAGGAGACCCCGACGGAGACAGCGCCACCCGGCGGGCTGCAGATCTCGGAGCGCGGCTACACGCTCGCCCTGAAGACCCCCCGCATCGACGCCGAGAAGCGCGAGGAGCTGCGGTTCGCCTTGGTCAGGGGCGGCAAGGGCAAGAACGTCACGGCGTACGAGAGGCAGCACGGCAAGGAGCTGCACCTGATCGTCGCGTCACGCGACCTGACGACCTACCGCCACCTGCACCCGACGCGCGCGGCGGACGGCACGTGGTCGACGCCGGTCGAGCTGCCGCGTGCGGGCGGCTACCGCGTCTTCGCCGACTTCAAGCCCACGGGCGCGAAGGAGGGCCTGACGCTGGGGGCGGACCTCGCGGTGGCGGGGGAGCACGAGCCGAGGGCGCTGCCGGAGCCGAACAGGAAGACGTCGGTCGACGGCTACGAGGTGAGCCTCAAGGGCGAGCTTAAGCCGGGCAAGTCGAGTGCTCTGACCTTGGACGTGGAGAGGAACGGCCGGCCGGTGACCGACCTCCAGCCCTACCTCGGCTCGTACGGCCACCTGGTCGCCCTGCGGTCCGGTGACCTCGCCTACCTCCACGTGCATCCCACCGGTGAGCCCGGCGACGGCAGGACGAAGCCGGGCCCCGGGGTCTCCTTCGCGGCGACCGCGCCGAGTGAGGGGACGTACCGCCTGTTCCTCGACTTCAAGCACGAGGGACAGGTACGGACGGCAGCATTCACCGTCCAGACCGGCACCACCGCCGGGGCCGGGGCCGAGGCCGGGGAACCCCCCGAGTCCCACGACGCGGGCCACGCACACTGAGGGGGACGGGACGCTGCGAACTCTCCTACGGGCGCGTGGTGGCTGGCCGCGCAGTTCCCCGCGCCCCCTAAAGGGGCAACCCCAAGCGGCCCCCGCAAGGGGCGCGAGGAACGGCGCGAGCAACCACGACGCACCCGCAGACAACGCCTCGTCAGGGGCGCGGGGAACGGCCCGACCAGCCACAACCCACCCGCAGACGTACCCAGCACCCAGTACCCAGACAGCCCCACCCCGCAAAAGGCGAGACCCCCGGTAGGGAAACGGAACCCTCAAGTAAAGATCGGCAGCTCCGCCTCCCGCACCCCCGCCAGCTCATAGCGAGTCCCCGCCAGGGGACGCCCCGTATAAAGCCGAATCAAAGTCGCCGCATCGCCGATGTACCGGGCCGGAGGCCGGGACCCATCACTCACCCCCAGGACAAGCGGCTCATCCAGCCCCTCCACATCCGCATGCAGCGCCGGCGCCCCCGAGACCCTCCCGCTGTACTCCCCCAGCAACACCAACGCGTCCCCCAGCCCCGCCCCGCCATACGCCCCCGGCAACCCCCACGCCTCCCGCACATCCCCCGCGTGCACCCACTCCCCCAGCGCCACCCCGTCAAGCCGCCCCTTCGCCTTCGTGATGAACGGCCCCGCCTCCGTCATCCCGCGCTCCAGCTCGTCCACCACACGGGAGTTGGACCAGTCGGCACGCTCGGCGATGTCGCGGTCGTTGGCCTCCGGGGAGTACACCCCCTCCTCAAAGCGGCTCTCGACCACCCGCATCAGCGCGGAGCCGCAGTGCGCGAGCACATGCCGCACCGTCCATCCCGGACAACAGGTCCGTACCTCGAACGCGGAATCGTCCGCATCCCTCAACAGCGGTATGAGCAGGTCACGTTCAGTCCGGAGCAGCCGCCCCGGCCGCTCGGCGTCGTACGTCTCTTCGGTCCTCGTGGTCGTCATGTCGGCAGCCAACCGCCTCGTGCCGCACATGGCAACGGGGCACGGCCAGGTGACACCCAGGTGACACCCCACCCGGGCACCCCGGCGTTTAAGGTCACCCCATGCCCCATGACGACCCCATGCCCAACCGCGACAAGGAACTCCGCGCCCGCTGGCACGCGACCCTGCTCCGCGCGAGCGAGGGAACCCCCGACCCCGCGCCCTACGCGGACAACCTGCTCGCGCGCTGGGCCGAGCCTCAGCGGAGGTATCACACCACCGCCCACCTCACGGCGGTCCTCGACCACATCGACGTACTGGAGGACCACGCCGACGACCCCGAGCTGGTGCGGCTCGCGGCATGGTTCCACGACGCGGTGTACGCGCCGGACCGCTCCGAGAACGAGGAGCGCAGCGCCCGACTCGCCGAACGCGCCCTCCAGGAGGCCGGGTTGGCGCCCGCCGACACTGCGGAAGTGGCCCGTCTCGTACGGCTCACCGTCAGCCACGACCCCGCCGACGGCGACCACAACGGCGAGGCGCTGTGCGACGCCGACCTGGCGATCCTGGCCGCGGCCCCGGACGCCTACGCCGCGTACGCCGCCGCTGTCCGCGAGGAGTACTCCTTCGTGCCCGACGAGGACTTCCGCGCGGGCCGGGCCGCCGTGCTCCGGCAGCTCGTCGCGCTGCCCCGACTGTTCCGCACGCCGTACGGGGCGGCCGAGTGGGAGGGCCCCGCGCGGGAGAACCTCGCGACGGAAATGAAGCTGCTGGGCCCCTGAGGCTCCCGTACGCTCGGCGCATGATGGCGATGGGCGGGGACCAGGTCGAGGAAGCCGTGGCGCATGCGGCGAAGGTGCTGCGCGCGGCGGTGGGGCTCGACTGGAGCGTCAAGGCGGGTGGCCTCGAATGGAGTTGCCTGGAGACGGCCGAGCACATCGCGTGCGATTTCGTCTCGTACGCGGGGCAGTTGACGGGCCGGGCGACCGACGGATGGGTCCCCTTCGAGATCGCCTTCGACGAGGGCTCGGGTCCCGACGACGCGATCCGCGTCATCGAGTCGACCGGCGGCCTGCTCTCCGCGGTGGTGCGGACCACGCCGCCGGGGGTCCGGGCCTACCACCCGTACCCGCACGGCAGCGCGAACGCGGTGGGCTTCGCCGCGATGGGGATCGCGGAAGCACTGCTCCACACGTACGACATCGCGCAGGCCCTCGGCGTGGACGCGGAGCCGCCCGCCGCGCTGTGCGAGGCGGTGCTCGCCTGGCTCTTCCCGCAGGTCCAGCCCGCGCGGACGTCCGCCGACCAGTGGGCGACGCTGCTCTGGGCCACGGGGCGCGGGACGCTGCCGGGGCGCCCCCGGCTCGACTCCTGGCGCTGGCACAACTCCCTCTCGATCCCCGCCGGACGGGTCGTCCTGCGGGAGGTGCCCCCCGCCGCGGCGGCCGATCTCGCCGCGGGCGGCGCAGGGGGCTTCGCCTGGATCGAGGACGGGCCCTCCGACGGGACGCGCAGGGCCGCGGAGATGGTGATGAAGGCGTACGCGTCCGGGGTGCACCGGCCCGAGTGGGGCCTGTTCGCCCTGGTGCGCGCGGAGGACGAGACCGCGGTCGGCGGCATGGGCTTCCACGGCCCGCCGGACGAGGAGGGCGTGGCGGAGGTCGGCTACGACCTGGCGGTCGCCGCGCGGGGCCAGGGCTACGCCTCGGAAGCCCTCGACGCCCTCTCCACCCTGGCCCTGTCCCGCCCGGGGGTCACGTCCTTGCTGGCCGTGATCGACCCCGCGAACACTCCGTCGCAGGCGGTGGTCACCAGAGCGGGCTACGTCCGCATCTCGGACCGGGAAAACACGAGAGCGTACGCCCGCCGCCCCTAGCCGCTTCCCCCGATTCCCCAGCCCCCTAACGGGCCACCCCCAGCACAAAAGCCACCCCGGCCACCCACTGCGCAAAATTCCCACCCCCGGGCCCTCGCAGCACGAAGCCCAACCGGCCACCCGGCCGCCCGCAGCACGAAAGCCGACCCGGCACTCCACAGCGCAGGAGCCCACGCGCAACCCCGGCCCCCAGCCGCCTCGCCCCAAACCCCAGCCGCCCCCACCCCCCGGGAATGCCCCCAGCCGCCCCAACGTTCATGACTGTTATGCCGATACCTGACCCAGAGGCCCCCGCCCCCAAGGCTCCCCAGGCCTCCAAGGCCCCCCGGCCAGGGAAAAGCATGCCCGTAGCCGTGTACATCCTCGGCCTTGCCGTCTTCGCGCTCGGTACCAGTGAGTTCATGCTCTCGGGGCTCCTGCCCCCTATCGCGGACGACATGGACGTCTCCATCCCCCGCGCGGGCCTCCTCATCTCCGCCTTCGCCATCGGCATGGTCGTCGGTGCGCCGCTCCTCGCGGTGGCCACCCTGCGGCTGCCCCGCCGTACGACCCTCATCGCGCTCATCACCGTCTTCGGGCTCGGCCAGGTCGCCGGTGCGCTCGCGCCCACGTACGAGATCCTCTTCGCGTCCCGCGTCGTCAGCGCCTTCGCCTGCGCGGGGTTCTGGGCGGTCGGCGCCGCCGTCGCCATCGCGATGGTGCCGGTGAACCAACGTGCCCGCGCCATGGCCGTGATGATCGGCGGCCTCTCCATCGCGAACGTCCTCGGCGTCCCCGCGGGCGCCTTCCTCGGCGACAACTTCGGCTGGCGGTCCGCCTTCTGGGCGGTCGGCGCCGCCTCCGCGATCGCCCTCGTCGGCGTACTGACCCTCATCCCCCGCATCCCGCTCCCCGCCGAGAAGCCGCGCCTCAAGCAGGAGCTCGCCATCTACCGCGACCGGCAGGTCTGGCTCTCCATCGCCATCACCGCGCTCGCCGCGGGCGGCGTCTTCTGCGCCTTCTCGTACCTCTCCCCGCTCCTGACGGACGTCGCGGGCCTCGACAAGGGCTGGGTCCCGACCGTCCTCGGCCTCTTCGGGGCGGGCGCGCTGCTCGGCACGGCGATCGGCGGCCGATTCGCCGACGCCCACCTCTTCGGCGTCATGCTGAGCGGCGCCGCGGCCTCGACGGTCTTCCTAGTGGCCCTCGCGCTCTTCTCCGGTACGGCGGCCGTGGCGATCGCCCTGTCCTTTCTCCTCGGCGTCTCCGCCTTCTACACCGCCCCGGCCCTCAACGCCCGTATGTTCAACGTCGCCGGAGCCGCCCCCACCCTCGCGGGAGCGACCACGACAGCCGCGTTCAACCTCGGCAACACGGGCGGCCCCTGGCTCGGCGGCACGGTGATCGACCTCGACCTCGGGTACGCCTCCACCGCCTGGGCGGGCGCCGCCATGACGGCGGTGGCCATCGCCGCCGTCACGGTCTCACTGCGCCTGCACCGCAAAACCCCGAGCCGCGTCGTCACGACCTCCGGACCCGAAGCCGCCGGACCCGAAGCCTCCGCCCCCGAAGCCGCCAGCCAGGCACCCTCACTCCAGGGGCCGTAGGAACCGGCGCTCGTAACGCCGGATGCACCCCGTCCGGCGCGCCAGCTCAAAGGCTTCCTGGCACTCGGGATCCGTCGCACTGTCGATGCGGTACTGCTCGTACGCGGCGAGGCTCGGGAAGGAGAACAGGGCGTACGCGATGTCGCTGTCGCCCTCGCTGGGCAGGAAGTAGCCGTGGTGGTCGCCGCCGAAACGGTTGACCAGGCCGACCCAGCGGCGCCCGTACTCCTCGAAGTCGGCGACGCGGTCGGGGTCGGGATCGATCTCGTACTTCAGGTGAACGGTGATCATGGCGGCACCTTAGACACTCACCACGTACCGCGTTACGCAGGCCGCCCCTTGGGCCTCCGCAACCCCGCCTCCGTAAGCCTGCGCACCAGTTCCTTGGAGCCGATCTCGACCGCGCCCGCACGCACCGCGTCCTCGTAGCGGTGCGAGGGCAGGTCGTAGTGATCGCGCTCGAAGGCGCGCCTGGGGGCGCCGATGCCCGCCGCGAACGCGTGCAGTTCCTCGTACGAGATGTCGCTGACCAGGTGCGACCACAGGCGGCCGTGCCCCGGCCACGTCGGCGGGTCTATGTAGACCGTCACGTCAGGCCGCCCACCGGCGCCACGACGACGCCCGCCTTGCCGCACACCCAGTGCGGGTCGGGGCCCAACTCCGGTTCCACGTCCAGGGCGTGCGGGTCGCCCGAGCCGCAGACCGGGCAGATCGGCCAGCGGCCGTACCGCTCCAGGAGCGCGTCCTGGACGTCCTGGGCGACGAGCCCCGCGACGTACTCGACGCCCTCGGGCCACTGCTCGACCCACCAGCGGCGGTGCGCCACCGACTCCTCGACCAGCGAGACGACCTCGGCCTGGGCGACCTCGCGGGCCACCAGGTCGGCGAGGACAAGTGCACGAGCGGCGTGCAGCGCCTGCTCCAGAGGGTCGATCGCGTCCATGCAGCCATTGTCCACCCCACACGCAACCCGCAGGGCAACCCGGCGAGCACCCCAAGATCCACCGCCCCCGAAACCGCCACCCGGAACCAGAACCGGGACCAAAGGGGTCTTGACCCGTCCGCCCTCCGAAAATATCTTTCAAGCGTGACCAATGACGTGAAGGAAATTTTCGCGGGCGTCGCGCCCCCCGCCCCAGCGGCCCTCGCGGCCAAGGTGCGGACCCTCGCGCCGTCCATGACCCGCTCCATGCAGCTGGTCGCCGAAGCCGTCGCCGGCGACCCCGCGGGCTGTGCGGCCCTCACGGTCACCGGCCTCGCCGAGCTCACCGGCACCAGCGAGGCCACGGTGGTCCGCACCGCCCGCCTCCTCGGCTACCCCGGCTACCGCGACCTGCGGCTCGCCCTCGCCGGACTCGCCGCCCAGCAGCAGTCGGGCCGCGCGCCCGCCGTCACCGCCGACATCGCCGTCGACGACCCGATCGCGGACGTCGTGGCGAAGCTGGCGTACGACGAGCAGCAGACCCTCGCCGACACCGCGGGCGGCCTCGACACCGTCCAGCTCGGCGCCGCCGTCGCCGCCCTGGCCGTCGCGCCCCGCACCGAGATCTACGGCGTCGCCGCCTCCGGCCTCGTCGCCCAGGACCTCGCGCAGAAGCTGCTGCGCATCGGCCACATCGCCCATGCGCACTCCGACCCGCACCTGGCCGTCACGAACGCCGTCACCCTGCACTCCAAGGACGTGGCGATCGCGATCACGCACTCCGGGTCGACCGGTGACGTCATAGAGCCGCTGCGGGTCGCCTTCGAGCGCGGGGCCACGACCATCGCGATCACCGGACGGCCCGGCAGTCCCGTCTCGCAGTACGCGGATCACATCCTGACCACCTCCACCGCGCGCGAGAGCGAGCTCAGGCCCGCCGCGATGTCCTCCCGGACCAGCCAACTGCTCGTCGTGGACTGCCTGTTCGTGGGCGTCGCCCAGCGGACGTACGAGACGGCGGCCCCCCGACTCGCTGCCTCGTACGAAGCGCTCGCGCACCGCCACAGCCCGCGCGGCGGCAGCCGCTGAAACCCGGGCCCGCCCCCCAGCACGCACCGCACCCCCCACCACCCGCCCCCCCCGCCGCACACGAAAGAGCCGCACCTCATGACCTCCACCACCGACGCCGACGCCACCCCCTCCCCCGCCCCCGGTGGCGGCGAGACGTACGGCGAACTCCGCGCCCAGCTGGACACGCTCACCACGGAGGCGTTCCGGCCCGAGCTCTCCGAGATCGACCGGCAGCCCACGCTGGAGATCGCGAAGATCATGAACGGTGAGGACGCCACCGTGCCCGCGGCCGTCGCCGAGCAGCTCCCGGCGATCGCCGCAGCCATCGACGGCACCGCCGAGCGCATGGCCCGCGGCGGACGGCTCATCTACGCGGGCGCGGGCACCGCCGGGCGCCTCGGGGTGCTCGACGCCTCCGAGTGCCCGCCCACCTTCAACACCGACCCGGCCGAGGTCGTCGGCCTCATCGCGGGCGGCCCGAGCGCCATGGTCACGGCGGTCGAGGGCGCGGAGGACAGCAAGGAGCTGGCGGCCGAGGACCTGGACGGGCTCCGGCTCACCGCGGACGACGTGGTCGTCGGCGTCTCCGCGTCGGGCCGCACCCCGTACGCGATCGGCGCGGTCGAGCACGCGCGGGCCCGGTACGGCGCGCTGACCATCGGTCTGTCCTGCAACGCGGACAGCGGTCTCGCGGCAGCCGCCGACCACGGCATCGAGGTCGTCGTCGGCCCCGAACTCCTCACCGGCTCCACCCGGTTGAAGGCGGGCACCGCCCAGAAGCTCGTCCTGAACATGCTGTCGACGATCACGATGATCCGGCTCGGCAAGACCTACGGAAACCTGATGGTGGACGTACGCGCGTCGAACGAGAAGCTGCGCGCCCGCTCGCGGCGGATCGTCTCCCTGGCCACCGGTGCCTCCGACGAGGAGATCGAGACGGCCCTCGCCGCCACCGACGGGGAGGTGAAGAACGCCATCCTCACCATCCTCGGCGGAGTCGACGGCCCCACGGCCGCCGACCTGCTCGTCGCCTCGGACGGCCACCTCAGGGCCGCCCTCGACACCTCGCGCACGAACCGCACCACCAGCACCACAAGCACCACAAGCACCACCTGACCCACCTGACCCACCTGACCCACCTCTCCCAGCCGCTGGAAGAACAGCGCCACCCGCACGCACAGCAAGGCACCCCGCACATGGCAACTGACAAGAACCGCGCCACAGCCGCCGCGATCCTCCCCCTCGTCGGCGGCGCCCAGAACATCACGTCCATCGCCCACTGCATGACGCGCCTGCGTCTGAACCTCGCCGACCGCTCCCTCGTCGACGACGAGGCCCTGAAGGCGCTGCCCGCCGTGATGGGCGTGGTCGAGGACGACACGTACCAGATCGTGCTCGGCCCGGGGACGGTCGCCCGCGTCACCCCCGAGTTCGAGGCGCTGGTGGAGGAGGGCAGGTCGGCGGCTCCGGCAGTGGCCCCTGCGGCGGCCCCCGAGCACGTCCTGACCGCCGAGGAGTTGGCAGATCAGGGAGCGGCGATCAGGGCGGCCCGCAAGGAGAAGAACGCCACCCCGTTCAAGCTCTTCCTGCGGCGCATCGCGAACATCTTCGTGCCGCTGATCCCGGCCCTCATCGGCTGCGGCATCATCGCGGGCATCAACGGCCTGTTGATCAACCTGGAGTGGCTGCCGGGCATCACCCCGGCGCTCGCGGCGATCGCCTCCGGGTTCATGGCGCTGATCGCGGTGTTCGTGGGCTTCAACACGGCCAAGGAGTTCGGCGGTACGCCGATCCTGGGCGGCGCGGTCGCGGCGATCATCGTCTTCCCGGGCGTAGCGAACATCGAGGCGTTCGGTCAGAAGCTGTCTCCCGGCCAGGGCGGCGTGCTGGGCGCCCTCGGCGCCGCGGTCCTCGCCACGTACATCGAGAAGTGGTGCCGGAAGTGGGTTCCGGAGGCCCTGGACGTTTTGGTCACCCCGACCATCACCGTCCTCCTCTCGGGCCTGGTCACGATCTTCGGCCTGATGTTCCTGGCGGGCGAGGTCTCCACGGGCATCGGCACGGCGGCGAACTGGCTCCTGGACAACACCGGCGCCTTCGCGGGCCTGGTCCTCGGCGGTCTCTTCCTGCCCCTCGTGATGCTGGGCCTGCACCAGGCCCTGATCCCCATCCACACCACGCTCATCGAGCAGCAGGGCTTCACCGTCCTGCTCCCCATCCTGGCGATGGCGGGCGCGGGCCAGGTCGGCTGCGCGATCGCGGTCTACAAGCGCCTGAAGAACAACACCTCGATCCGTACGACGATCAAGTCCGCGCTCCCCGCGGGCTTCCTCGGCGTGGGTGAGCCCCTCATCTACGGCGTCTCGCTCCCCCTCGGCCGCCCCTTCGTCACGGCGTGCGTGGGCGGCGCGGCGGGCGGCGCGTTCATCGGCTTCTTCTCGATGATCGGCGAGAAGGTCGGCTCCACGGCGATCGGCCCGTCGGGCTGGGCCCTGTTCCCCCTCCTCGACGGCAACAAGGGCCTGGGCCTGACGATCGCGATCTACGGCGGCGGCCTGCTGGTCGGCTATGTCGTGGGCTTCGTCGCGACGTACTTCTTCGGCTTCAGCAAGCAGATGCTGACGGAACTCAACGTCGACACGACCGCCCATGAGCAGGTCGTCGCGGGCTCCCCCGCCCCGACCACGTCCGAGGGCCCGGCCAAGTCGCCGGCCGCGGTCTAGCCGGGAAAATCGGCGGTATCGACGGTCGCCGCGAACGGATCCGGCAGCTTGAGGCTCTCCCCGAACGGCACCCGCTCGGCGTGCTCAGCTCCCTCGCCCTGACTTTGGACGCCGCTCGCGGCGCGTTGTCCGTGAACGCCCCCGGAATTGTCCGTGATCCGTAACGGACTCAACCCCGGTGCATCCCCTTCCCCCTTTTCCTCGTCATGCCAGGTGGCCGCGCGGGACCGGGGCGCGGTGAGGGACGGGACGCAAAGGGGCGGACATGGCACGGCACAGCGGCGGGCGTGGCTGGTACGGCAAGATGATCGGGGCGGCGCTCGGGGTGACGATGCTCGCCACCGGCGCGGGCGTGTGGAGCGCACAGGCGGGCACCTCGGACGACGCACCGGCAGCCAAGAAGCCGAGCGCCGTCAAGCCCGTCGCGGCGACCATCGCGCACTCCTC
Organism: Streptomyces sp. NBC_01283; assembly: GCF_041435335.1. Taxonomy (NCBI): domain Bacteria; kingdom Bacillati; phylum Actinomycetota; class Actinomycetes; order Kitasatosporales; family Streptomycetaceae; genus Streptomyces; species Streptomyces sp. NBC_01283. Next base: position 5,091,422 of record NZ_CP108430.1, on the reverse strand, counting down.
GGATAAGGGGAAGCGCGGCGTCAACCTCACCATCGACGACGGCCCCGACCCCGTCTGGACCCCTCAAGTACTCGCCGTGCTCAAGGAGTACGACGTGAAGGCCACGTTCTGCATGGTGGGCACGCAGGCCGAGGCGCACCCGGACATGGTGAAGAAGGTCGTCGCCGCCGGGCACCGCCTGTGCGACCACTCCGTCTCGCACAACACCGCCATGGACAAGGACACCCACGCCTACCAGTCGAAGCAGATAGTCGACGCCGAGCGCATGATCACCAAGGCGTCCGGGGGCGTACGGCCGATGTACTACCGCGCCCCCGGCGGGGCGTTCACCCCCTACAGCCGCAAGCTCGCCGCTTCCCACGGCATGCGCCCGCTGGGCTGGAACGTGGACACCAAGGACTTCGAGCGTCCGGGCACGGACGCCATCGTCGCCACGGTCCAGCGAGAACTGCCCAACGGGCCGACCCTCCTCTTCCACGACGCCGGCGGCGACCGCACCCAGACCGTCGAGTCCCTGCGCCGCCTCATTCCCCAGCTCAAGCAGCAGGGTTACGAGTTCGGCTTCCCGGTCCGCTGATCCCTGCCTCCGGCCCCGTCCCCGGCCCCGCGTTCACGGCAGCCGCCGCTCCCGGTTGAGCCGCCTCACCTTCTCCCGCAGCACTTCGCCCGGCGGGGCCTGCCCGAGGGACTCCGGCGGGCAGTCCCACTCCCGGCCCCCGCCGAGCGGCCTGAGATGCACGAGCCCGCCCTCGCACCCCATCACCTGCCCGACGCTGCCGTCCCGGTAGTCGACGGCGTACGTCCCCGCCTCCGGCACACTCGGGTCGCCGTTCACCTCGCCCCACTCTCAAGAACGGCGGCCAGCCGCAGCGCCGTGTCGAGGTTGCAGCGCCCCAACTCCACCAGCGGCAGGGCTCCTTCCGCCGCCGCCGTCAGCGGGTCCATCCGCAGCGACGGCAGCGTGACGCCGACTTCTTCGAGCCCCGATCTCAACTGCCGCACGGCCTCCTCCGCCGCCCGCACCCGTTCCTCCGCCGTCAGCGCCATGACCTCCGCCTTTCACACTGGGTATTGCGTTTCATCACCCAGCGTGTCCGGCGCTGCGTACCCTGAGAAGCAACCACGTCCCAACAAACGGCCTTGTTGGATGAGGAGTTGCCCGTGACGCGCCCCAAGGACCTCGACCCCTCCTCGAACCCCCGCGCCCTCCTCGGATGCGAACTGCGCCACGCCCGCGAACGGAAGGGGATCAGCCAGGAGGCCCTCGGCGCGCCCCTGTTCGTCAGCGGCTCCTTCATCGGCCAACTGGAGGCCGGCACGCGCCGGATGCACCTGGAGTACGCCCAGCACTTCGACGAGGTCCTCGATACGGGGGGCTTCTTCGCCCGCAACTGCAAGGCGGTCGCCAAGTCGAAGTATCCGGATCACTTCGCTGAGGCGGCTGAGGCTGAGGCGGTCGCGACGGCCATCAAGCAGTACGCGGCCTTGCTGATCCCGGGATTGCTTCAGACGAAGGCGTACGCGACAGAGGTGTTCCGCGCCTACCACCCGACGGCGACGGACGACGTGATCGACGCCCAGGTGGAGGTGCGGCTCGAACGTGCCCGTCTCCTCGACGACCCAACAACGCCGTTGTTGTGGGTGATTGTTGACGAGGCGGCCCTCAGACGGGCGGTCGGCGGCGGTGCTGTGATGACGGAGGCGCTTCGCCACATGGCGGGCCTCGCGCGTGAACACCGGATCATCATGCAGGTGCTGCCGTTCGGCGCTGGGGCGCACGCGGCGATGGCCGGAACTCTGAGGCTCATGGAGTTCACCGACGCACCCCCGCTCTGCTTCGTTGAAGGGCCGGACATGGGAAGGCTCCTCGACGATCCAGTCACAGTCGCTCGTCACACCCTGATGCTCAATCTCCTCCAGGCCACAGCCCTCCCCCCACGGGAGTCACTGGCCCTGATCGAGTCGGTAGCGCAGGATTACGAGTATGGAGAACTGCACCCGTGAGTACGAGTACGACCTGAGCACGGCGGTCTGGCACAAGTCGAGCTACAGCGGCGGCAGCGGTAGTGACTGCCTGGAGATGGCCCACTGGCGCAAGTCCACCCACAGCGACGCCAGCAGCGGCGACTGCCTCGAAGTAGCCGACGGGCACCCGCACCTCGTCCCCGTCCGCGACTCCAAGAACCCCACCGGCCCGAAGCTCGTGTTCCGGTCCACGGCCTGGTCCGCTTTCCTCGCGGATCTCAAGGCCAACTGACTCCGGGGCTCAAGCGACCAGCGCCGAGCCCCCTTTTCAAGGAACGGGAGGCGGGCCTCAACCCGCCCTCCCTCCCTTGGAGTTGGCGGACACGATCACTTTCGGAAGGCGACTTGCCACGCAGCGTGACAACGCTCTAGCGTGCCCGAATAACGAACGACCCCCGCCAGGTGCTGACAACACCTCCGGGGGTCTGCCCAACAAGATCGAAGGAAAAGTTCGATCCATATGGATGCCATCCAGCTTAGTGCTGCCGTGCGCCCGACGCACGCGACTCCCCACCCCCTCGCCAATCCGGGCTACGGAAAGCGTTCGGCACCCGAACAACTCCCCCGTACGAACCACGACTTCCGCCATCTCCCGCCCCGCGAGGCGGCCATCGCCGCCATCCTCGACCGGCTCCCCGACGGTGCGGACATCTCCGTAAAGACCCTGGCCAAGCACCTCCCGTACGGCCAGTGCGCCCTCCGTACCGCCCTCAACAGGATTCAGGCGGCAGGGCACTTGCGTCGCGGCAGGGAACACGTGCACGGGGCGGGCAGCGCCCGCTGGGTCACTCGAACGTGGTTCTCCCGGACCGCGCGGGACGACGCGTGGTGGGCGGCCTTCACGCGTGGCGACGTGCCGGATGCGGACCCGGAGAGACCCCGGCATCCCACCCGCAGCCGCGCATTCATCCTCCTCGCGGCTCTCGGCCGCACGGCTCCCGCCCTGTCCCTCTCGTACGCGGACTGCATCGCCCTGGAACCGCAGGTCTCCGAGTGGTTCACGCGCGGCGCCACGGAGCCGGACGTACTCCACGCCCTGACCGCAGGGCTCCCCACCCCCGTCCACAGCCCGGCGGCCCTCATCCGCAACCGCCTCACGACGAAGCTCCCTCCGGAACCGACCCCCCGCCCCGCCCTCCGTGTCCTGGAGTGCGGCAGATGCGGAACACCCGGCCGCCCCGAAGCCCTGCCCGGCGGCCTGTGCGGCCCGTGCCGGGGCGAACCCGCCCCACGCCGCGAGGCGCTCCTGCCACCCGCAACGGTCCACTCCCACGCGGCAGCGGCACGCGCCGCCGCCCGTCGCCCCCAGGAAAGGACACACGTATGACCGCCCCAACGGTCCGACGGCATACGGCCGGGGCACGGTGGGAGGGAGGAGGCACCACCATGACCCCTGGCACCGATGAACGCCCGCAGATGTCCGTCGAGGACTTCGAGGAGCTCGCCCGCGTGGCCCCCGAGAGTCACGCTTGAACTCATCAACGGAAAGCTAGAGGTCAAGCACGTGCCGGACGGCGACCACGGCGAGATCATCATGTGGGTGCTCCGTCAGTGCATGATGCAGCGCCCCGAACTCGCCCTGTACGTGGAACAGGGACTGCGGGTCGACACGTACCGGAAGGGTTGCATCAGACCGGACGGCACCCTGGCCCCCGTCGGCTACTTCGCCGGACAAGGCGAATGGGCTTCTCCCAACGGCGTGCTGGTGGCCGTCGAGGTGACCTCCCGCGACCGGGACACCGATCGCCGCGACCGCCAGGACAGGCCGCGCGCCTACGCCTACGTCGGCATCCCCGTCTACCTGCTCATCGACCGCGAAAAGCACTCCGTCGTCGTGTACAGCTCGCCGGAGAACGGCATCTACCAGAGCCGCCGGCCCTACCGCTACGGCTCCGCTGTCCACATCCCCGCCCCCGTGGCCCTCACCCTCGAAACCGAAAGGCTCAAGGACTACGTCGACTGACCCCAGGCGGGTCCCGTCGCCTTCGGGACATACTTCCGCGCCCCGCGTCGGCCAAAGCTGACCGAGTCGAGCACCACCCCGGCACACCCGTCACAGCCGCGCATCCCCTACCCAGGCCCGGCGGCTCCCGCCCCCGTACGGCACGGGCGAAAGCGGCCAACTGCCCGTTGTCCGAAAGGCCCCCGCCCGCCCGGTGAATCACGGTTGCCGTCTTTCGGCGCCTACCGCGCGTATCGAGGATGGCACCTGCCGTCATCGAAGACGCACAACCGGAGGGGACCCTTCATGACCGAGTTCAACGAGCCGAACGAGCCCGACGAACAGCAGATCGCGGAGGCTCTCGGGGCCGCGGCCAACATCACGCTGGCGCCCGGCCCGAGGGAGGCCAGGGAAGCCCCCGCCGCCGCGCCCGAGCCGGACCAGGAGTGGACGCTGCCGGAGGGCAGGGCCTGGGTGTATCTCGCGGACCCCGGGCGCGGGCTCACCAAGCCGGTGATCCTGGGCGACGGCTTCAACAGCGGGCCGAGCGACCTGGACTTCTCGTGGGAGATCCTTGAGCGGGGCCCGTACCCGTTCCTCACCGAGCTGCGGCAGCGCGGTTACGACGTCATCCTGCTCGGCTTCGACGAGCGCAGCGCCTCGATCCTGGACAACGCCAGGGCCGCACGGTCGGCGATCCAGGAGGCGATCGCGCGGCGCGTCGGCAACCACCCGCTGACCGTCGGCGGCTTCAGCATGGGCGGCCTGGTCACGCGGTACGCGCTCGCCAAGATGGAGCACGACAACGTCGACCACCAGACCGAGCTGTACTTCTCCTTCGACAGCCCGCACCGCGGCGCCTGGATCCCGATCGCGCTGCAGTCGTTCGCGCACTACATCCGGCGGCTCAACGCGGCCTTCTCGAACCAGATGAACAGCCCGGCGGCGCGCCAGCTCCTGTGGCAGCACATCTCCGAGTGGGACGACTCCCCCGAGACCGACAAGGAGCGCATCGAGTTCCTCGCCGAGCTGGAGCGGGTCGGCGGCTGGCCCAGGCGCCCGAAGAAGATCGGCGTCGCCAACGGCGTGCGCACCGGCGTGGCCAACGGCATCGACCCCGGCGTACGGGCGTTCCGCGGCAAGGGCCTCGGCATCACCGGCACCCACCTCTACACGCAGCCCGCGGGCGAGGAGAAGCTCGTCGCCCAGCTCCGCGTGGTGACCCTGCGCAAGCCGCAGATCCGCACCTCGGGCATGCCCGAGATCGACGGTGCGCCCGGCGGCACCCTGGAGGGCTTCGGCATCCTCGCCGACGAGCTGAACAAGATCCCCGCGATCATCGGCCTCGGCTCGGAGGCGGAGACCCGCGAGCACTGCTTCGTCCCCTCGGTGAGCGCGGTCGCCCTGCGCGACATCGACACCCACGAGAAGCTGCACGACCCGTTCCCGGAGGACTCCGGGGACAGCGAGCTCGACGAGTACCTCTGCGCCTCCCACAACGAGGGCCACACCCTGGTCACGGAAGAACTCTGCACCTGGATCCTGGACCGCCTGCCCTAGACCGCACCGGGAAACGCCCGAGGGCGGCACCCCTTCGTGAGAAGGAGTGCCGCCCTCGGTTCGCGTGGAGCGATGAACCGCTGATCAGCCAGAGGCGGATCAGAAGTCCATGTCACCGCCCGGCATGCCGCCGCCGGCCGGGGCAGCGCCCGCCTTCTCCGGCTTGTCGGCGATGACGGCCTCGGTGGTGAGGAACAGCGCGGCGATGGACGCGGCGTTCTGCAGGGCAGAGCGCGTGACCTTCGCCGGGTCGAGGATGCCCTCGGCGATCATGTCGACGTACTCACCGGTCGCGGCGTTCAGGCCGTGGCCGATGGGCAGGTTGCGGACCTTCTCGACGATGACGCCACCCTCAAGGCCGGCGTTGACCGCGATCTGCTTCAGCGGGGCCTCGAGGGCCAGCTTCACAGCGGCGGCACCGGTGGCCTCGTCACCTTCGAGCTCAAGCTTCTCGAAGACAGCGGCTGCCTGGATGAGGGCCACGCCACCACCGGCGACGATGCCCTCTTCGACGGCGGCCTTCGCGTTGCGAACGGCGTCCTCGATGCGGTGCTTGCGCTCCTTGAGCTCCACCTCGGTCGCGGCACCGGCCTTGATGACCGCAACACCGCCGGCGAGCTTCGCCAGGCGCTCCTGCAGCTTCTCGCGGTCGTAGTCGCTGTCCGAGTTCTCGATCTCGGCGCGGATCTGGTTGACGCGACCCTGGACCTGGTCGCTCTCACCGGAGCCGTCGACGATCGTGGTCTCGTCCTTGGTGATGACGACCTTGCGGGCGCGGCCGAGCAGGTCGAGACCGGCGTTCTCCAGCTTGAGGCCGACCTCCTCGGAGATGACGGTGCCACCGGTGAGGATGGCGATGTCGCCGAGCATGGCCTTGCGGCGGTCACCGAAGCCCGGGGCCTTGACGGCGACGGACTTGAAGGTGCCACGGATCTTGTTGACGACCAGGGTCGACAGGGCCTCGCCCTCGACGTCCTCGGCGATGATCAGCAGCGGCTTGCCGGACTGCATGACCTTCTCGAGGAGCGGAAGGAGGTCCTTCACGTTCGAGATCTTCGAGTTCACGATCAGGATGTACGGGTCGTCGAGCGACGCCTCCATACGCTCCATGTCCGTGGCGAAGTACGCCGAGATGTAGCCCTTGTCGAAGCGCATGCCCTCGGTGAGCTCAAGCTCAAGACCGAAGGTCTGCGACTCCTCGACGGTGATGACGCCTTCCTTGCCGACCTTGTCCATCGCCTCGGCGATGAGCTCGCCGATCTGGGTGTCGGCGGCGGAGATGGAGGCCGTAGAAGCGATCTGCTCCTTGGTCTCCACGTCCTTGGCCTGCTCAAGGAGTGCGCCCGAGACGGCCTCGACGGCCTTCTCGATGCCACGCTTGAGGGCCATGGGGTTGGCACCGGCGGCTACGTTGCGAAGGCCCTCGCGGACCAGCGCCTGCGCCAGGACGGTCGCGGTCGTCGTGCCGTCACCGGCGACGTCGTCCGTCTTCTTCGCGACCTCCTTGACCAGCTCGGCGCCGATCTTCTCGTACGGGTCCTCGAGCTCGATCTCCTTGGCGATGGAAACACCATCGTTGGTGATCGTGGGGGCACCCCACTTCTTCTCGAGGACGACGTTGCGACCCTTGGGGCCCAGGGTCACCTTGACGGCGTCGGCGAGCTGGTTCATGCCGCGCTCGAGGCCGCGCCGTGCCTCCTCGTCGAACGCGATGATCTTGGCCATGTGAAGTGGTCCTCCCGGACAGGGGTGGCATGCTTCCGGATCGCGCCAGCGCCCGCGACGGACGGCCTGCAAGCCTTGTGGTTCCTTGCCCCACCCGGCCTGCGGGCCTCACCGACCCGATCCAAGTTCTGTCACTCTCACTCGGAGAGTGCTAAGCCCAATGATTAGCACTCGACCCCTACGAGTGCAAGCGCCTCTCGCGGATCCCAGACGTACGAGGGGCGCACGCACGGGGGGCCCGTACCCCTGTCGGGTACGGGCCCCTCATGACTCTCTAAGTCACTGGCCGATCGCGCCGAGATCAGACGGCGAGCTTGACCATGTCCGCCTGCGGACCCTTCTGGCCCTGCGAGATCTCGAACTCCACTCGCTGACCTTCTTCAAGGGTGCGGTAGCCGTCCATCTGAATCGCGCTGTAGTGGACGAAAACATCCGCACCACCGTCGACCGCGATGAAGCCGTACCCCTTCTCCGCGTTGAACCACTTGACGGTGCCCTGAGCCATGCCTAACTCCCCTATTACTGGCCCTTGCACGGACCCGCACTTCGCGGACCCGGGTCAGACCTCACCCCCCCAATGGGTTGTGGAGGCGTGCGCCGGAACGCGTCGACCGCGGCTGAATGTATCTGTCCAACTGCCCTCTGCAACAGGTCAATCGGACGAGAATTCTGGGCACGCCTGATCGGTAATATGCGAATAATTCGCCGGAGTTCAGGGCAAGTCGGGCCAGGCAAATGCCACGAGAGGGGCAAATGGGCGGGGCACTTTGGCTACTTCTTGTCGCCCTCGGGGCGACTTCGTATATGCGCTCGGCACAAACAGGGAAGCTCGCTTCCCAACTGTACCGCGCTCAACCACATGGAATTGCCCCCTCCGCTTCTCTCGCGGAGGGGGCAATGGAGATTACGCAGGGTATTTCTTTAAAGGATCAACCACCGGCGACGGCGGGAATGATGGAGACCCCGGCGCCGTCCGGCGTCGCCGTCTCCAGGCCCTGCTCGAAGCGGACGTCGTCGTCGTTCACGTAGACGTTCACGAAGCGCCGCAGCTTGCCCTGGTCGTCCAGGACACGGGCCGCGATACCGGCGTGGTTCTTCTCCAGATCGGCGATGACCTCGGAGAGATTCGCACCCTCCGCGGCGACCTCGGACTGACCGCCGGTGTAGGTGCGAAGGATGGTGGGGATGCGAACCTTGACACTCATGATTTCACCTCGGGTGTGTGGGGCCCCTTCAGGGGCGCGGGGAACTGCGCGAGGACGGACCACGACCGCCCGTCGAGGACGGCGGTCAGGCCCTACGGCGGCTAGTCGGCGAGCCCGGCGGCGCGGAACGCGTCCAGGCTGGGCCGAATCGTGGCAGTCGCCTGAGACGTCTCGGCAACAGCGTCAAGAGTCTTGAGCCCGTCACCGGTGTTCAACACAACCGTGGTCAAGGTCGGGTCGATGAGGCCCGCGTCGATCAGCTTCTTGGTGACACCGACCGTCACCCCGCCCGCGGTCTCCGCGAAGATGCCCTCGGTCCGAGCGAGCAGCTTGATCGCGTCGACGACCTGCTCGTCGTTCACGTCCTCCACCGCACCGCCCGTGCGACGCGCGATGTCCAGGACGTACGGCCCGTCGGCGGGGTTGCCGATGGCCAGCGACTTGGCGATGGTGTCCGGCTTCTGGGGGCGCACGACGTCGTGACCGGCCTTGAAGGCGGTCGACACCGGCGAACAGCCCTCGGCCTGAGCACCGAAGATCTTGTACGGCTTGTCCTCGACGAGCCCCAGCTCGATGAGCTCCTTGAGACCCTTGTCGATCTTCGTGAGCTGCGAGCCGGAGGCGATCGGGATGACCAGCTGGTCGGGCAGCCGCCAGCCGAGCTGCTCGCAGATCTCGTACGCGAGGGTCTTGGAGCCCTCGCCGTAGTACGGCCGGAGGTTCACGTTCACGAAGCCCCAGCCCTCGCCCAGCGGGTCGCCGATGAGCTCGGAGCAGAAGCGGTTCACGTCGTCGTAGTTGCCCTCGATGCCGACGAGCTCGCCGCCGTATACCGCGGCCATGACGACCTTGCCCTGCTCCAGGTCGTGCGGGATGAACACACAGGAGCGGAAGCCGGCGCGGGCGGCGGCGGCGCCGACGGCGCCCGCGAGGTTGCCGGTGGAGGAGCAGGAGAGGGTGGTGAAGCCGAAGGCGCGCGCCGCCTCGATGGCCTGCGCGACGACGCGGTCCTTGAAGGAGTGCGTCGGGTTGCCGGAGTCGTCCTTGACGAACAACTTGCCCTGCTCGACGCCGAGTTCACGCGCGAGGTTGTCGGCCTTGACCAGCTTGGTCCAGCCGGGGTTGATGTTCGGCTTCTCGGCGACGTTCGCCGGGACGGGCAGCAGGGGCGCGTAGCGCCAGATGTTGTCGGGGCCGGACTCGATCTGCTTCCGGAGTGCCTCGGGGTCACCGGTCGGCAGGTCGTACGCGACTTCGAGCGGGCCGAAACAGGCCTCGCAGGCGAAGATCGGGCCCAGCGCGTAGAGCTCGCCGCACTCGCGGCAAGAGAGGCCGGACGCGGGGCCGAGGTCCACGGAACCCGTGGTGGAGGGGGTGGTGTCGTTCGTTGCGACAGTCTGCGCAGCCATGGAGGCGAGGCCCTTTCTCCTCATCTTCCTCGCGACGCATTTCGCCGCGAGACGGAATTGGCACCTTCCCCACCGAGACCTCGCGTGCGCGGTCGGCGGGATGGTTGCCGGGGCTTCAACGGGCCGTATCCCTCTGCCCCTCTGGATGAGCGGTATGGCGCCGGGCTTCAGGGGCCCGGGGCATTTGTTACGCGATGACCCCCGACATGCGATGGTCATCCGCGTTGTTCAAGACTGTAACCGACGGCCTGGACCCTTGAGATAGTCGTCCGAACCGCGAGATGGATCACATGCAGGCCACACACAGGAGGAGCCACCCGTGCTGGAAGAGGCCGAGCGCTGGCTGACCAGGCGTTCCTGGTCCGTTGCCGACCGTCCGCTCAGCGCGCTGCTCGACGCCAAGCGGGCGTCGGGAGCCTCGGTGAGCGTCGTCCTGCCCGCGCTCGACGAGGAGGGGACGGTCGGTGAGATCGTCGCCGAGATCCGCCGCGAGCTGGTCGAGCGGACTCCCCTCGTCGACGAGCTCGTGGTGATCGACTCCGGCTCGCGGGACCGCACGGCCGAGGTCGCGCGGCAGGCGGGTGCGCGGGTCGTGCACCGGGACGAGATCCTGCCGCGCATCCCGGCGGTGCCCGGCAAGGGTGAGGTCCTGTGGCGCTCGCTCCTGGTGACCGGCGGTGACATCGTCGCGTTCGTCGACGCGGACCTGCGGGAGTTCTCGGCGGACTTCGTCACCGGCATCGTGGGCCCGCTCCTGACCGAGCCCGACGTGCACTTCGTGAAGGCGATGTACGACCGCCCCCTGGGCGAGAAGGCAGGTCAGGGCGGCCGGGTCACGGAGCTGATGGCGCGCCCGCTGCTCAACATGCACTGGCCGCAGCTCGCGGGGTTCGTCCAGCCGCTGGGCGGCGAGTACGCGGCGCGCAGGTCCCTCCTGGAGCGGCTGCCGTTCCCCGTCGGTTACGGAGTGGAGCTGGGCCTGCTCGTCGACGCGCTGCACACGGTGGGCCTGGACGCGCTCGCGCAGGTCGACGTCGGTGTGCGCAAGCACCGGCACCAGGACGGGCAGGCGCTGGGGCGGATGGCGGCGGCGATCTACCGGACGGCACAGCTGCGGCTCGCGCGCGGCCATCTCGTACGCCCCGAGCTCACCCAGTTCGAACGGGGCGAGCGCGGGTTCGAGCCGCGGACCCATTCGGTGGACACGGAGGAGCGCCCGCCGATGTCCGGCATCGCGGAGTACACGGCCCGCCGCGTGGCGTAACCACCCAGAACCGGGCATTTTGTCTACATTCCCCACTTATGTGGCTCAGACAAGTTATGTGGCTCAGACAAGTAATGGGAAGCGCGCGACGCGTCGGTGCCGTGGCCATGACGACGGCCGCCCTCACGGCAGGAGCACTCGGAGCGGCCACCGCGCCCGCCGCCGCGGAATCGCCGTACGACGACATCAGGGCCACCGGCACCATGGTCATGGAGGCGCCGGCACAGCCCGTTCCGGGGCATCAGCGGGCCGGGACCGTGAGCCGCGAGGGCACGCCGGGGGAACTGGCCGACACGGGCGGCGAGTCGGACACCATGCTGTACGCGGGCCTGGCGATCTCCCTGTTCACCCTGGGCGTTCTGGCGGTGGCGGCGGCGCGGAGCAGACGCGACCAGCGATGAGCGCCCGTACGTTTGAGCCCATCCCGGAAGGGCTAGGTTCGCCACATGGTCTCCGAGCACGCCTCCGCCCAGATCCTCGTCGCGTCCAACCGCGGCCCCGTCACGTACACCCTGGAGGAGAACGGGGAGCTGACGGCCAAGCGGGGCGGCGGCGGACTCGTCTCCGGGCTCAGCGCGATCGGCGAGTCCGACGGGGAGTCCGCGCTGTGGGTCTGCGCGGCGCTGGGCGACGGTGACCGCGAGGCGGTGCGGCGCGGGGTCGGCGAGCCCGGGGTGCGGATGCTCGACATCGACGCGGGTTCGCACGAGGGCGTGCACGCCGACGCATACAACGGGATCGCGAACTCGGTGCTGTGGTTCGTCCACCACATGCTCTACCAGACGCCGCTGGAACCGGCCTTCGGCGCGGAGTTCCGGGCACAGTGGGCGGCGTACGAGACCTACAACCGGGCCTTCGCCGAGGCGCTCGCGGAGAGTGCCGGTGCGGACGCGGCGGTCCTCGTCCAGGACTACCACCTGGCCCTGGTGCCGGGCATGCTGCGGGAGCTCCGCCCCGACCTGCGCATCGGCCACTTCTCGCACACGCCGTGGGCGCCGGTGGACTACTTCCGGATGCTGCCGGACGACATCGCGGAGCAGCTGCTGCGGGGCATCCTCGGCGCCGACCGGGCCGCGTTCCTGACGGGCCGGTGGGCGGACGCGTTCACGGAGTGCTGCGTCGCCGTCCTCGGCGGTACGTCCGGCACGCGGATCGGAGTGCACGGGCTCGGGGCCGACGCGGACTTCCTGCGGGAGCGGTCGCGGCGGGACGACGTGGAGGAGCGGCTGGTCGCGCTGCGGGAGCAGATCGGGGGTTCCGGCAACCGGAAGGTGATCGTCCGGGTGGACCGGACGGAACTGTCGAAGAACATCGTCCGGGGACTGCTGGCTTACCGGCAGCTGCTGGAGGATCGCCCCGAGTGGCACGAGCGGGTGGTGCACGTCGCCTTCGCGTACCCCTCCCGGCAGGATCTCGCGGTGTACCGCGACTACACGGCGGAGGTGCAGCGGGTCGCCGACGAAATCAACTCCCGCTTCGGTGTGGCCGGCTGGACGCCGGTGGTGTTGCACGTGAAGGACGACTTCGCGCGCTCGCTCGCGGCATATCGCCTGGCAGACGTGGCCCTGGTGAACCCCATCCGGGACGGCATGAACCTGGTCGCCAAGGAGGTGCCGGTCGTCTCCGACGAGGGGTGCGTACTGGTTCTCTCGCGAGAGGCGGGGGCGTACGAGGAGCTGGGCGACGACGCGCTCGTCGTGAACCCGTACGACGTGACGGGCACTGCTTCGGCGCTGCACGCGGCGCTGTCGATGCCGACGGAGGAGCGAGCGGAACGAACAAAGCGGCTCGCGGCGGCGGCGACGGCTCTGCCCCCGGCCCAGTGGTTCCTGGACCAGCTGCGGGCGCTGAGGGCCTGATCGTTCGAGTGGCGGACCTCCCAGCCCCGCGACCTCACCGGCGTCAACGCCGACCCGCGGACCCGGGCGCCCCCGGTGACGTACGGCTGAAGCCCGGCTCACCGGCCCGCGGGCAGGGGACCGCCGTGGACGACGGGACCACCCGCGACTACTTCGGGAACCCCCTCCCCGACCCGCCCAGCCTCGGTGCCGATCAGGGCAGTTGAGCGGCGAGGGAGCCCAGGAGCCCCACCACGCCCCGCGGGCCGTCCACCACCAGGTCGGCCCGCTCGGCGAGCTCCGCCACCTCCGCGCTGCCGCTGCACACGAGCAGGCCCCGCACCTGGTCCGAGCGGAGCTTCTCGACGGCCGCGAAGGCGGGCAGGTCACCCAGGTCGTCGCCCGCGTACAGGACGGTCTCGGCGCCCACTTCGCGTACGTAGTCGGCCAGGGCCACGCCCTTGTCCATGCCGGGGGGCCTCAACTCCAGGACCAGACGGCCCGGTTCGACGATCAGGCCGTGCCGGGACGCCAGCTCGGCGAGCGGCTCGCGCAGCGCCTCGAAGGCGGCCTGCGGATCGGCCGCGCGCCGCGTGTGCACCGCGACCGCGCGGCCCTTCTCCTCTATCCACGTGCCGCGCCAGGCGCCCATCCCGTCCAGGAAGCCCGGCAGTTCGGCGCGCACGGACGCCACCCCGGGGTGCGGCTCGGCCGCGTGCACGGTGGAGGAGACGGCGTCCCAGCGCTCGGCGCCGTAATGCCCGAGCACGACGAGGTGTTCGAGGCCGGGGACGCCCGCGAGGCCGCCGTAGCGCACCGCCACGCCCGCCGGGCGGCCCGTGACGACGGCGACGGACCGCACCTTCGGCGCGAGCGCGGCGAGGGCCGGGACGGCGCCGGGGTGGGCGCGGGCCTGCTCGGGGTCGGCCACGATCGGGGCGAGCGTGCCGTCGAAGTCGAGCGCGATCACGGCTTTCCCGGGCCCCGCGAGGAGCGCGGCCAGACCTTCGCGTCCGGCGGGGGTCACGGGCTCGGGCAGCTCGGGAAAGTACACAGGGTCACCCATGGGACCGACCCTACGCTCAACGCTCCCCGCGCCGGGACTCCCTGACCCGCCGAAGGCGGTTCACGGTGACCGGATCGTGCGCGAGGGCGCGGGGATCGTCGAGCAGGGCGTTCAGGAGCTGGTAGTAGCGGACCGGGACCAGGCCGAGCTGCTCGCGCACGGCCCGCTCCTTGGCGCCGGGACCGGCCACCCAGTCCCGGCGCTCCAGGGCGAGGATCGCGCGGTCGCGCTCGGAGAGGCCGGTGTCGGGGAACACGTCGTCCGGGGCGTCGGCCCGAGCGTTGTCAGTGGCATCGTCCTGGGCATCGGTCATGCCGGCCACGCTATTCCGAGTTCTCCTCGGTGACCGCCTTGGCCTGGATCTGGCTGAGGATCGACGCCGGATTGCCGTTCGTGTCCACGGCCTTGCCGATGTACTTCTTGACCTGGACGGAGACCTGCGCCCAGGACGTCTTGCCGACCGGGTACAGCTGCGAGGTGGGCAGCTCGTCCAGGAACTCGGCGAGCGCCTTGTCGTTCTTGTTGCCCGTCATCTGCTCGGCGGCGGAGTTCGTCACCGGCAGCAGGTCGTACTCGCGCGAGAAGTCCAGGACGTTCTTCGTGCTGTAGGCGAAGTCGAGGAACTTACCGATCTCCTCGCGGTTGCCGCGCTGCTTGAACGCCATCATCCAGTCGGCGACGCCCATCGTGGCCTGCGTGTGGCCGTTCACCCCGGGCATCGGCACCATGCCGTACTTCACGCCCTTCTTCGCGGCCATCTGCATCAGCGTGGGGTGGCCGTTGAGCATGCCCACGTCGCCGCGCGTGAAGGCGGCGAAGGCCTCGGCGCGGTCGAGCTTGGCGGGCGGCGTGGCGCCCGTCAGGCCCTTGCCGACGAGCTCGTCCTTCAGCCAGGTGAAGGTCTTCACGTTCTGCGCGGAGTCGATGTCGTACGTGCCGACGTTGTCGGTGTAGCCGCCGCCACCGCTGAGCAGCCACTGCATCGTCTCGGCCTGCGCCTCTTCCGTGCCGAGCGGCAGGGCGTAGGGGATCTTCACGCCGCGCGCCTTGAGCGCCTTGGCGTCGGCCGCGAGGTCGCTCCAGCTCTGCGGCGGGGTGAGGCCGGCGTCCTTGAAGATCTTCTGGTTGTAGAAGAGCAGGCGCGTGGAGGAGGCGAACGGCATGCCGTACTGGACGCGCTTGACCTCGCCCGCCTCGGAGAGCGGGGCCATGAAGTCGGCCTGGGTGGAGATGGAGACGAGGTCCTCGGTGCGGTACAGCTTGTCGGCCGCGGCGTAGTCGGCGTACGCGCCGATCTGGGCCATGTCGGGGGCGTCGCCCGCCTTGACCATTTCCTTGACCTTGCGGTCCACGTCGGTCCACGAGTAGACGCTGACGTCGACCTTGATGCCGGGGTTCGCGGCCTCGAACTTCTTGGCGAGCTTGTCCCAGTACTTCTGGGAGCTGTTGGCCTTGGAGTCTCCGTAGTCGGCGGCCACCAGCTTGAGGGTGACGTCGCCGGAGTCGCCCGGACCGCCGCAGCCGGCGAGTACCGCCGCCATGCCCAGTGCGGCTATCGCCGCGGTCAGTCCTGTCGCGCGCCGCTGCACAGCTGTTCCCACCCTCGATGATCTACGTGAACTGCGATTTTCCCTCGCGTATGGACACGAGGTCTACACCACCTCAGTATCGCTTGTGCAACGGCGTACCAATGACGTCCCACCGGCAAGGAGCCTTGACGCATGTCGCTCACCGCAGCAGAGATCGCAACCCAGCCCGCCTGCTGGCACCGGGCGGCCGAGGCCGCCGCCACCTTCGACGGACTGCCGAAGCCGGGCGAGCGGGTGGCCGTCACCGGGTGCGGGACGTCATGGTTCATGGCCATCGCGTACGCGGCGCTGCGGGAGGCGGCGGGGCAGGGCGAGACGGACGCGTTCGCGTCGTCGGAGTTTCCTGCGGGCCGCCGGTACGACCGGGTGGTCGCCATCACCCGCTCCGGCACGACGACGGAGGTCCTCGAACTCCTCGGCGAGCTGAAGGGCGTCGTCCCGACCACGGCCCTGACCGCCGACCCGAAGACTCCGGTGATGGACGCGGCCGACTCGGTGGCGGTCCTGGACTGGGCGGACGAGAAGTCGGTCGTCCAGACCCGCTTCGCCACGACCGCGCTCGCCTTCCTGCGGGCGGGGCTCGGTGACATCCCCGGCGTGAAGCCGGTCGCCGAGGCGGCGGCCGACGCGGAGCTCGCGGTGACGGAGCCGCTGCCGGCCACGGTGGTGGCCGCGGAGCAGTGGACGTTCCTGGGCCGGGGCTGGACGTACGGCCTTGCTCTCGAAGCCGCGCTGAAGATGCGGGAGGCGGCGGGCGCCTGGACGGAGTCGTACCCGGCGATGGAGTACCGCCACGGGCCCATCTCCATCACCGGCCCCGGCCGGGTGGCTTGGATGTTCGGCGTACTTCCCGAGGGTCTTGCCGGTGATGTCGCCCGGGTGGGCGGCGAACTGGTCGCCCACGAGGACACGGACCCCCTCGCGGACCTGATCCGCGCCCAGCGCCTCGCGGTGGCCCTGGCGGAATCCCGCGGCTACGACCCGGACCGCCCCCGAAACCTGACGCGAAGCGTCATCCTGAGCTGACCGGCTGCGCGGGGCGGGGCCACTGGACGCCGCGTACTGGTCCGGCACTCAACGCCACGCCCTGGCCCACCGCTGCGCGGCAGGTCGTCCCGTTCGTCCACCGGAGCACCCCGGGGTAATCGGGTGGGTGGGCGGGAAACATCCGCCGCGAAGCGGTGGGCCTGTGAGGACGTAGCGGACGGTCGCTCAGCGGCGCGCCATGAGCCACCGCTTCGCGGCAGGTCGTCCCGTTCGTTCACCGGAGCACCCCGGGGTAATCGGGTGGGTGGGCGGGAAACATCCGCCGCGAAGCGGTGGGCCTGTGAGGTTGGAGCCGGTCGAGACCGGTGCGGAGCACGTGGGCACCGCCAGGGGCGGGCGACCCCGCGCCCCGCCCCGGCGCGACACAAGGGGCACCCCACCCCGAAAGGGGACCTTTGGCCGGGGGCAAACACCCGGAGTGGACTAGACCTCTCGCGGGGGACGCGCGAGACTGTCCCCCGTGAGACATGTCATCGCCCTCGATGTGGGCGGCACCGGAATGAAGGCCGCCCTGGTCGGAGCGGACGGCACGCTCCTGCACGAGGCGCGGCGGCCCACCGGCCGGGAGCGCGGACCCGACGCCGTGGTCGAGTCGATCCTCGACTTCGCCGCCGACCTCCGTGCCCACGGCATCAGGGAGCTCGGAGAACCCGCCGCAGCGGCGGGCGTCGCGATCCCCGGGATCGTCGACACCGCGCGCGGCACAGCGGTCTACGCCTCGAACCTCGGCTGGCGCGACGTCCCCATGCGCGACCTCCTGAGCCGCAGGCTGCAAGGCGTACCCGTGGCCCTGGGCCACGACGTCCGCACCGGCGGCCTCGCCGAGGGCAGGATCGGCGCGGGCAAGGGCGCCGACCGCTTCCTCTTCGTACCCCTGGGCACGGGCATCGCGGGAGCCATCGGCATCGGCGGCGGCATCGAGCCCGGCGCCCACGGCTCGGCGGGCGAGATCGGGCACATCATCGTGCGCCCCGGCGGCCCGCCCTGCGGCTGCGGCCAGCGCGGCTGCCTGGAGCGGCTCGCCTCCGCGTCCGCGGTGAGCGAGGCCTGGGCGGCGGCAAGCGGCGACCCGGAGGCGGACGCCGCGGACTGCGCCAAGGCCGTGGAGTCGGGAGACCCGCGGGCCCAGCAGGTCTGGCAGAACGCCGTCGACGCGCTCGCGGACGGCCTCATCACGGCCCTCACCCTCCTGGACCCGCACACTCTGATCATCGGTGGCGGTCTCGCCGAGGCCGGGGAAACCTTGTTCACACCCCTGCGGGCGGCCATGACGGAACGCATCGTCACGTTCCAGACCCAGCCCCTCATCGTCCCGGCGGCCCTCGGGGACACCGCGGGCTGCCTGGGCGCGGGCCTGCTCGCCTGGGATCTCCTCGACGGACCCGACGGACCCGCCACCGCCCCCACCGATCCCACCAATCCCCCGGAGGTAACCGCCTGATGGCCACTAGCAAAATCCTCGCCGGTGCCCAGGTGGTCCTGCCCACCGGGACCGTTTCCGACGGCCGAGTGATCGTCGACGGCACCCGCATTGCCGGGAGCCCTCCCGGCGACGCCGAGACCATCGACCTCGCCCCGGACCACTGGGTGGTCCCCGGCTTCGTAGACATCCACAATCACGGCGGCGGCGGCGCGTCCTTCACCTCCGGCACCGTCGAGGACGTACTCAAGGGCGTCCACACGCACCGCCTGCACGGCACGACCACCGTCATCGCCTCCACCGTCACCGGCGAGATGGACTTCCTCGCCCAGCGGGCCGGGGTGCTCTCGGAGCTGGCCGAGCAGGGCGACATCGCGGGCATCCACTTCGAGGGGCCCTTCATCTCGCCGTGCCGCAAGGGCGCGCACAGCGAGGCGCTGCTGCGCGACCCCGACCCCGCCGACGTCCGCAAGCTGATGGACGCGGCCCGCGGCCAGGCGAAGATGTTCACGCTCGCCACCGAGATGCCGGGCGGCATCGACTCCGTACGGCTCCTCGCCGAGCACGGCGTGATCGCGGCCATCGGCCACACGGACGCGACGTACGAGCAGACGCAGGAGGCGATCGACGCGGGCGCCACCGTCGCGACGCACCTCTACAACGCGATGCCCGGCCTCGGGCACCGCGAGCCCGGACCGATCGCCGCCCTTCTGGAGGACGAGCGGATCACGGTCGAGCTGATCAACGACGGGACGCATCTGCACCCCGCCGCGTTCGAGCTGGCCTTCCACCACGCGGGCGCCGCCCGCACCGCGCTCATCACGGACGCGATGGACGCGGCGGGCTTCGGCGACGGCCGGTACATGCTCGGCCCGCTGGAGGTCGAGGTGAAGGACAGCGTCGCGCGCCTCGTCGAGGGCGGCTCGATCGCGGGCTCGACCCTCACCCTGGACCGCGCGTTCAAGCGCTCGGTGACCGTCGACGGGCTGCCGGTCGGCGACGTCGTGCGCGCCATCTCCGCCAACCCGGCCAGGCTGCTCGGGATGTACGACCGGGTCGGTTCGCTGGAGCCCGGCAAGGATGCCGACCTGGTGGTCCTGGACGCGGAGTTCGCCCTGGTGGGCGTCATGCGCAAGGGTGAATGGGTGATTGCGCCCAATTAGGCGTAACTCGGGCGATTTCACCACCCGTTGAAAAGGCAACAAAGTGAAGGCGGTTGGCCCGGACCTCTGGGCCAACCGCCTTCTCTTTGGCATGATCAGCCCCGAAAGAGACCGACAACAAGCGCGTTCTCCAGAGAGCTCGGGGGTGGGTGCCACGTGATCCTCACGGTGACGCTGAACGCCGCCCTGGACATCACCTACCGGGTCCCCGCCCTCGTCCCGCACGCCTCGCACCGCGTCACCGAGGTCATCGAACGGCCCGGCGGCAAGGGCCTGAACGTCGCCCGCGTCCTCGCGGCCCTCGGCCACGACGTGACGGTGACGGGCTTCGCGGGCGGCGACACGGGCCGCGTCCTGCGTGAACGCCTCGCGCCCGAGCCCCGCGTCACGGACGCGCTCGTGCCCGTCGAGGGCGCCACCCGCCGCACGCTCGCCGTCGTCGACGCGGCGACCGGCGACACCACACAGCTGAACGAACCGGGCCCGACGGTCTCGCCCGCCGAATGGGCCGCGTTCCAGGAGTCGTACGAGGAGTTGCTGCGCGAGGGCGCCGCGGCGGTCGCCCTGTGCGGAAGCCTGCCGCCGGGCGTCCCGGTCGGCGCGTACGCGACGCTCGTCCGCGCCGCGCGCGCCGCCAAGGTCCCCGTCCTCCTGGACACCAGCGGGGAGGCGCTGCGCCGCGGCGTCGCCGCCCGCCCCGACATCGTCAAGCCGAACGCCGACGAACTGGCCGAGCTGACCGGCTCCCACGAGCCCGCCCAGGCGGCCCGTGATGCCCGCCGCAGGGGCGCGCACGCGGTGGTGGCGTCCCTGGGCGCCGAGGGCCTGCGTGCCGTCACTCCTGAGGGCACCTGGCAGGCGGCGCCGCCCACCCGCGTGCGCGGCAACCCGACGGGCGCCGGTGACTCGGCGGTGGCGGGCCTGCTCTCCGCCCTGGTGGAGGAACTCCCGTGGCCCCAGCGGCTCGCACGGGCCGTGGCGTTGTCCGCGGCGACCGTGGCGGCCCCGGTGGCGGGCGAGTTCGTGCCCTCGACGTACGAAGACCTGCTCGCGCGGGTCGCGGTGACCGGGGAGGCCACCGCGGCGTGAGACCACGCGTCACCGCGCGGGCGACGCACAACGGGCCGTGCCGGCCCAGGAATTGGGGACATTCATCGTGCCACTCGTATCGACCGGCGACCTGGTATCCGACGCGCGCGCGGCGGGGCGCGGCGTCGCCGCGTTCAACGTGATCACGCTGGAGCACGCGGAGGCGATCGCCGCGGGCGCGGAGCAGGCGGGCTCCCCCGCGATCCTCCAGATCTCCGAGAACGCCGTGAAGTTCCACGGCGGCAACCTGTCCGCGATCGCGGCGGCGGCAGCAGCGGTGGCCCGCACCTCGTCGGCCCCGCTCTCCCTGCACCTGGACCACGTCATGGACCCCGAACTCCTGCGGGCCGCGCACCCCGAGGGCTTCAGCTCGGTGATGTTCGACGCGTCGAAGATGACGTACGACGAGAACGTCAAGGCGACCGCGGACGCGGTGCGCTGGGGCCACGAGCGGGGCATCTGGATCGAGGCCGAGCTGGGCAAGGTGGGCGGCAAGGAGGGCGAGGCCCCACTGGACGCGCACGCGCCGGGCGTACGGACGGATCCCGCGGAGGCGGCGGCCTACGTGGCCGACACGGGCGTCGACGCGCTCGCCGTGGCGGTCGGCTCCTCCCACGCGATGACGTCCCGCACGGCATCCCTGGACCACGAGTTGATAGCGGCCCTGAAGACAGCCGTCCCCGTGCCGCTGGTCCTGCACGGCTCAAGTGGCGTACCGGACGCGGAGATCCGGGCAGCGGTGGCATCCGGCATGGTCAAGATCAACGTGGGCACGGCCCTCAACACGGCGTTCACGGGAGCGGTCCGTGAATACCTCGCCGCCCACGAGACGGGCGTCGACCCCCGGAAATACCTCGCCCCGGCTCGCGAGGCGATGGCCGGGACGGTGGCGGGGTTCCTGGGGCTGTTGAAGCAGCCCCAGGAGTAGCCCCGGGAGAGCGTGGAGGGGTCAGCCGTTGCTGCCCTCCACGAGCCACATCTTGTCGATGTTCGCCCCGGTCGTCCCGCACAGGTCGCTCTGGGCGCAGGTGAGAGTGATCGAGTTGGTGCCCTTGGTGAGCTGGACCACCGACCAGGTGTCGGTCCAGCCCTTCTCCCAGTCCCCTTCGTCCGCGTGGGCGAAGTTCTTCATGTTCAGGGGACGGGTCTGCTTCTTGCCGTTCACGAGGATGGTGGCGTTCGAGTCCTTGCCGGGGACGCCGTAGTTCACGTGGAGGCTGTACGAGCCGCCCTTGGGAATGCCGTTGACGGTCCACGTCACCTGGGCCCCGACCTTGTCGAACCCGGAGACGTAGACACCGCCATCGGCCTTCGCGCCGTCTATGTCCGAAGCCGTGGTCGTGCCGCCCTCCAGCTTGAGCGCCTTCGCGTCCGTCTTCGGGAGCTCGGCCGGCTTCTCGGGCTTCTTCGTCGGCTTCTCGCTCGGCTTGACCGTCTCGCCCTGGGTGGCGCCGGAGCCCGCTTCCTTCTTCTCGCCGTCGTCACCGTCGCCGGACAGCATCGCGGCCGTGATCCCGATGGCGACCACCGCGACGACCGCGATCGCGGCGATCAGGAGGCCCTTGGTGTTGGGGCCGCCGCTGCGACCGCCGGAGCCCCTGGACGCCGGGGTGTACTGCGGGGCGGGGGCTCCGCCGGGCTGGGTCTCCGGGGCGGCGTAGTGCGCGTTCGGCTGGCCATAGGCCTGCTGCTGCGGGGGCACCTGCTGGCCGTACGTGGGCGCGCCCTGCGTGCCGTAGGTGTTGGGCCGGCGGTCGCCGACCGCACGCACGTGGTTGTACGAGGAGCGTGGACCCGGGTACCCGTAGCCGCCCCCGCCGCTGGGCGGGGTGGCGCCGGCCGCCTGTCCGTCTTCGTAGAGATAGCCGAACGGATCGTCGTCGCCCTCCGGCGGGTTCGGCGTGTGTTCGCCGTTATTGCCGGGCGTCATTCCCTGGTCACTCCCTCATGTCGCTGACCGGGGGAGCCTACCCGCTCCGGGTAGGCCCAAGGGGTGGCGTTCGCCTCATCCGGCCCGCCTGTGCTGCTTGGCACGGGACCGTTTCTCCACGTACATCCGCTGGTCAGCGGAGTGCAAGACCTCGTCTGCCGACATCCCGCAGTGCGCCCAGCCGATACCGAAACTGGCACCTACCCGGACCGCCCGGCCGTCCACCCGGATCGGCGGGATGATCGCGTTGCGCAGCCGGACCGCGAGGTCCTGCGCGTCGGCGCGGCAGAGCCCGTCGGCGAGGACGACGAATTCGTCGCCGCCGAGCCGCGCGACGGTGTCCCCGTCGCGGACGCCGCTGGTCAGCCGCCTCGCCACCTCGATGAGAACCGCGTCACCCGTGTGGTGCCCGAAGCGGTCGTTGATCGACTTGAAGCCGTCGAGGTCGCAGAAGAGCACGGCCAGGCCCTTGGTGCCGTCGTCCGTGTCCCCGTGCCCCTCGGGGGGCGCGACCGTGTGCACGTGGTGGTCGAAGCCGTCGGCGCCCTGCTGGAGGGCGTGCGCGTTGTTCGAGCCGTAGTCGAAGCTGTGCTGGCCGTCCGCGTCGTACACGCCGTCGTACGCCGCGTCCAGCGAGTCCACCGCGCTCGGCTGGCCCGCGTGCGGCCTGCGACAGAGCCGGGCGCTGAGGCGGGAGCGCAGCTCCGCGGAGTTCGGCAGGCCGGTGAGGGAGTCGTGCGACGCGCGGTGGGCGAGCTGGAGCTCGCGGCGCTTGCGCTCCTCTATGTCCTCGACGTGGGTGAGGAGGAAGCGCGGCCCGTCGGCGGCGTCGGCGACGACGGAGTTGCGCAGGGACACCCAGACGTACGTCCCGTCACGCCGCGCCAGGCGCAGCTCGGCCCGGCCGCCCTCGGCGGAGGTCCGCAGGAGCGTGCCGATGTCCTCGGGGTGGACCAGGTCGGAGAACGAGTAGCGGCGCATCGCGGAGGCGGGGCGCCCAAGGAGGCGGCACAGCGCGTCGTTCGTGCGCAGGATGCGGCCGTGCTGGTCACCGCCCATCTCGGCGATGGCCATGCCGGAGGGCGCGTACTCGAAGGCCTGGCGGAAGGATTCCTCGCTGGCCCGCAGCGCCTGCTGCTCGCGCTCCAGGCGGACCAGGGCGCGCTGCATGTTGGCGCGGAGGCGGGCGTTGCTGATCGCGATGGCGGCCTGGAAGGCGTACATCTGCAGGGCCTCGCGGCCCCAGGCGCCGGGCCTTCGGCCGTTGCGCGGGCGGTCCACGGAGATCACACCGAGCAGTTCGCCGCCGGCCGCGCCCGTCGCGTACATCGGGGCGAAGAGGCGGTCCGCCGGGTGCCACTCGTCCTCGAAGCGGGGCTCGGGGCCGTCGGTGTACCACTGCGGGACGTCGTCCTCGTCCAGGACCCAGCCCTCGGTGTACGAGATGAACCTCAGGGCGCCCCAGGGCTCGCCCATGGCGAGCCGCTTCTCCCAGGCCTCGCGGGAGCCGACCCGGCCGGTGATGAGGGCCTCGGCGGCGGTGTTGCCCGCGAAGGCGGCGACGACGAGATCGCCGTCCGGGCGCACGAGATTGACGCACGCCAGTTCATAGCCAAGGCCGTTGACCACGCCGTCGGCGACGGTCTGCAGCGTGTCCGCCAGGCTCCGGGCCGTGTTGAGATCCGCCACCACCTGATGCAGCTGCCGCAGGGTCGCAAGACGGACGTACGGCTCCGACTCGGTCTCCATTGCTCGCTCTCCCCGAGACCTCGACAGCAACTCCAGGATTCGCAGCGCCCTTGTGTTCCCTCAGTACCTGAGTTCTCTCAGTGTCTGATTGCCACCGTCACTGAATCACAGCGAGCAGCTCACCCGGTACACAGGGTCAACAAAATATGGGTCCTGTGACTCAAGTCACAGATGGGAAGCCTTCGTTGGTCCAGTCCACTTGCCCGGCACGGGCCCAGCGAGGGCACCGCCGGCCGCATCGGCCATCGGTCCTAGGCCCGGTCTCGGCCCAGGGCCCGATGTGGCGGCCCGAGTGGCGAGGTTAGCGTCACCCCTGTGGTTCCCGTACAGAAGACATCTCCCGGCAGCGCTTTCGCGACTCCCGCCGCCCCGCGCTCCCCCTCCCCCGGCGCCCCGCCCCTCGACGGGCATCCTGTGGGGGTGAGCAACGAAGAGTTCCGCACCGCCATGTCCCGGCTCGCCGCGGGCGTGGTCCTGGTGACCGCCTGCGAGCCGTCGCTGGACGCGGACGATCCGCAGGCGCCGGTCGGCGAGGACGTCGGCATGACCGCGACGGCCTTCCTTTCCGTGTCCCTCGACCCGCCTCTTGTGCTGGTCAGCCTGCGCGAGGGCTCCCGGATGGACGATTTGCTCGCCGAACAGCCGCTGTGGGGCGTCTCGGTGCTCTCCGAGAGCCAGCGTCACATCGCGGGCCGGTTCGCGATGAAGGGCAGGATCAGCGACCGGCTGCTCTTCGAGGACATTCCCTACACCCGGGGAGAGACGTCCGGGGCTCCGCTGATCGGCGGCGCGCTCTCGACGCTGGAGTGCCGGACCGAACAGACGGTGACAGCGGGTGATCACACCCTCGTCATCGGGCGAGTACTTTCGGCTGCCCTGCCGAGCGCCGACGGGGGCCCGCTGATGTATTTCAAGGGGAAGTACCGACAGCTCGGCTGATGGTTTCACGTTGAACGACATTTGCTGCCGCACGTTTGCCCGCCGGCCGATACGGCAGCCGGGGCTCGGCCCCCGGGCGTGACAGCGGGGCTCAGCCCCAGCCCTCTCCCGCGCGGCCACGCTTGGTCTGGCTGCGCTGCTTCTTCTCGCGCAGCCGCCGCTCGTTGATTCCCCGGGGGATCTTCGTGGCGCGGCGGGGGCGCGGCGGCGGTGCGGTGGCCTCGGCGAGCAGCGCGGCGAGGCGGGTGGCCGCCATCTCGCGGTTGCGCCACTGGGAACGGTGCTCGGAGGCCCGCACGCTGACGACGCCGCCGACGAGGCGGTTCGCGAGCCGCTCCAGGGCGCGCTCCTTCCACACCGGAGGCAGCGCCTCGGTGTTGGCCAGGTCGAACCTCAGCTCCACCTGCGAATCGCTGGTGTTGACGTGCTGACCGCCCGGCCCGGAGGACCTCGAGAAGCGCCACATGAGCTCGGCCTCGGGCAGGGAGACGGAGCCGCGGATGACATAGGGACCGGACATGGGTCCCATGGTCCCGCGTCTGTCCGGTCCACGTCACCCGCATTTACGGCGCGAGGGGCGGGAGGGGCGGGAGAGGTGAGTAAAGAAAGTAAAAGGAGCTGGAACCTCTGGGACCCCGGTCGACGTTCATAGAGGTGACGGTAGCTTCGTCCACAGTACGAAGCCCGTTCGTACGCAACGAGGGAAGGGACTCCCAACAATGGCAGTAAGCCTGTCCAAGGGTGGCAACGTCTCGCTCACCAAGGAGGCTCCGGGCCTGACCGCCGTCACCGTGGGCCTCGGCTGGGACGTCCGCACCACCACTGGCACCGACTTCGACCTGGACGCCTCGGCCATCGCGGTGAACCCGCAGGGCAAGGTCTTCTCGGACGGCCACTTCGTCTTCTTCAACAACAAGGCGACGCCGGACCAGACCATCGTGCACACCGGTGACAACGTCACGGGCCAGGGCGAGGGCGACGACGAGCAGATCAACGTCAACCTGGCCGGCCTCCCGGCCGACATCGACAAGATCGTCTTCCCGGTCTCGATCTACGACGCCGAGAACCGCTCGCAGAACTTCGGCCAGGTGCGGAACGCCTTCATCCGCATCATCAACCAGGCCGGTGGCACCGAGATCGCCCGCTATGACCTGAGCGAGGACGCCGCCACCGAGACCGCCATGGTCTTCGGCGAGCTGTACCGCAGCGGCGCGGAGTGGAAGTTCCGCGCGGTCGGCCAGGGCTACGCCTCGGGCCTCGTCGGCATCGCGCAGGACTTCGGCGTCAACGTCTGAGGTTCCTAGGCCAGTTGGCAGGCCGGTTCACGAGGGCCCCCGGCGGAATCTCCGCCGGGGGCCTCGTCGTGTCCGGCCCCACGGGTCGTTGCTTCCGCGCGGCGGCGGCAGCAGGATCGGCGGCACCACCCACCACTTGAGGGAGTGTGAGGGCCATGGCGACCGTGGTGCTGGTCGGGACGCTCGACACGAAGGGCACGGAGTACGCCTGGCTGCGCGAGCGGCTCAGGGAGTACGGCAGCGACACCCTGCTCATCGACACCGGCATACTGCCCCCGCCCGATACGGCGCCCACCCCCGACGTGCCGGCCGACGCCGTGGCCCGCGCGGCCGGGCACGACCTGGCGAAGCTGCGCGGTACGGGCGAGCGGGGCGCGGCCGTGGCGGCGATGGCGGACGGCGTGACCGAGGTGGTGCTGGACCTGCACCGGCAGGGGAAAGTGCACGCGGTGCTCGCCGCCGGGGGCAGCGGCGGCTCGTCGATCGCCGCGCAGGCGATGCGCGCGCTGCCGATCGGGGTGCCGAAGCTGCTCGTGAGCACGATGGCGGGCGGCGACGTGGCGCCGTACGTGGGCAGCAGCGACATCACCCTGATGTACAGCGTCGTGGACATCTCCGGCATCAACGCGGTCTCCCGGCAGGTCCTCGGGAACGCGGCGGCGGCAGCCGCGGGCATGGCACGCCGCTTCGAGCGCAACCACGACGAACTGGCGGGCCGTGGCCGCAAGGTGATCGCCGCGACCATGTTCGGCGTGACGACACCCGCGATCGACGCGGCCCGCGCCCGCCTCGACGCCCTCGGCTACGAGGTGCTGGTCTTCCACGCCACGGGCGCGGGCGGCCGTGCGGTGGAGAAGCTGGCGTCCGACGGCCTCCTGGACGGCGTACTGGACCTGACGACCACCGAACTGGCCGACGAGCTGGTCGGCGGTGTCCTCTCGGCGGGCCCCGAGCGTCTCACCGCGGCGGGCCGCGCGGGCATCCCGCAGGTGGTCGCCCCCGGCGCCCTCGACATGGTCAACTTCGGCCCGGCGGCGACGGTCCCGCCCCGCTTCGCGGACCGCACGCTCCTCGTCCACAACCCCACGGTCACCCTGATGCGCACGACGGCCGAGGAGATGGCCGCACTCGGCACCACCCTCGGCCACCGTCTCGCCGCCGCGCGCGGCCCCGCCGAGTTCTTCTGGCCGCTGCGCGGGGTGTCGGCGGTGGACGTGGAGGGCGGCCCGTTCGAGGACGGGGCGGCGGACGCGGCCTGCCTGGACGCGCTGCGGACGACGGTGCGGGGCAGCGGCGTACGACTGCATGAACTGGACGCGCACATCAACGACGCGTCGTTCGCGGAGGCGATGGCGGACCGCCTGGACGAACTGATCCGCGCACGCACGCTGAAGCAGACGCCCTGACACCCCGACTCGCTCGCGCAAGGAGCACCCCATGAAGACGCAGATCACCCGCAAGGAAGCACTCGCGCGCCTCAACGCCCAGGTGGCGAGCGGCAATCCGGTCATCGGGGCGGGCGCGGGCACGGGCCTCTCCGCCAAGTGCGCGGAGGAGGGCGGCGTCGACCTCCTGATCATCTACAACTCGGGCCGCTACCGGATGGCGGGCCGCGGCTCCCTCGCCGGACTGCTCCCGTACGGCGACGCGAACGCGATCGTGGTGGACATGGCCAGGGAGGTGCTGCCGGTCGTGCGCGATACCCCGGTCCTCGCCGGGGTGTGCGGCACGGACCCGTTCCGGGACATGGGCCGCTTCCTCGACGAGCTGAAGGGGATGGGCTTCACCGGCGTACAGAACTTCCCGACGGTCGGCCTGTACGACGGCACGTTCCGCACCAACCTCGAAGAGACCGGCATGGGGTACGGCCTGGAGGTCGACATGATCCGCGAGGCCCACGCCCGCGACCTCCTGACGACCCCGTACGTCTTCGACCCCGGCCAGGCGGCCGACATGGCGCGAGCCGGGGCGGACGTCCTGGTCCCCCACGTGGGCCTGACGACGAAGGGCGCGATCGGCGCGGGCACGGCCCTGACCCTGGACCAGGCGGCGACGGCGGTCCAGGAGATGCACGACGCGGCCAAGCGCGTGAACCCCGACATCCTCGTCCTGTGCCACGGCGGGCCCATCGCCGAACCGGAGGACGCGGCGCACGTCCTGTCCCGCACCACGGGCATCGTCGGCTTCTTCGGGGCGTCGTCGATCGAACGCCTCCCCACGGAGCGGGCGATCGTGGACCGGACCCGCGCCTTCAAGTCGTTGAAGAACCCGGGCTGAGCTGCACTAGCCTGCGCCGCATGATCCTCGAACCGCTCACCCCCGCGGAGGACGGCGCGCTCCCCGGCGAGCTGCTCACCGAGCTCACCGCCCTGTACGCGTCGAACCGCACGTTCCACGCGCTCTCCGGGGACTTTCCCGACCCCGACGACATCCGCCCCGAGCAGGTCGCCGCCGCGCTCGCGGACGAGCTGGCCGAGCCGGGGGCGGAGGTGCTCGTCGCCCGGTCCGAGGGGCGGGTCGTCGGGGTCGGCATCACACTGGACCGCCACCCTGACCCGGCCGACCCCGACCCGTGGATCGGCCTGCTCATGGTCGACGCCCGGCAGCAACGCGGCGGCCACGGGCGGGAGTTCGCGACCCGGATCGAGGAGCGTTTCCGGGCGGCGGGACGCGACGGGGTGCGGCTCGCGGTGCTCGAAGGGAACGACGCGGGGCTCGCCTTCTGGAGCGCGCTCGGCTACGAGGTCATCGACCACCGCCGCGACCTCCGGGCGGACCGCCCGTGCGCGGTGCTCCGCAAGCCGCTGCCGCGTGCGTGACGCCCAGGAGTGCGGGACTACGGGCGCTTCGGCTTTCCGTCCCCGTACAGCCACGGCCCCCAGATCGCCCGGACCTTCTTCCTCGCCGCGTCGCTGCCCGCGTGCTTCTCCACGTACCGCGTGAAGTCCTCGGTGTCCGCGTTGCCGTGCCGGTGGGCCTTCGTCCAGCCCTGCACGATGTCGTAGAAGGTGTCATCGCCCACCGCCTGGCGGATCTTGTGGATGACCATGCCGCCCCGCTCGTACACCGGGCTGTCCGAGATGGTCGCGGCGGACGGCGCCTTCGCGGGCGGGAAGGCCCAGACGGCGTCGTTGTCCTCCTTGTCCTCGAAGTAGTCGCCCGCGTAGATCTGGTCGAAGACCTCCTGCACGCTGTCGCCGTCGTGGTCCTCCTCCCAGAGCCACTCGGCGTACGTCGCGAAGCCCTCGTTCAGCCACATGTCCCGCCAGGACTTGGGCGTCACGGAGTTGCCGAACCACTGGTGGGCCAGCTCGTGGACGACGAGTTCGGTGCTGGGGGCGCCCGGGTAAGTCGGGCGGGTCTGGGTCTCCAGGGCGTACCCCGCGTCCTCCTCGCCGCCGACGATCGCGCCGGCCGACGAGAAGGGGTAGGGGCCGAAGTTCAGCTCCTGCCACTCCAGGATCTCGGGGATCCGCTTGAGCGCCTTGGCACTGCCCTTGACCTCCGACGGCTGCACCGCCGTGAGCACCGGGATGCCGGACTTCGTCGTCGACTTCGTCACCTTGAACGGCCCGATCGCGACCGTGGCGAGATAGCTCGCCATCGGCTCCGCGCTGTGCCAGGCGAAGGTGGTGCGGCCGTTCTTGGTCGACTCGCGGGTCAACTCACCGTTCGAGATGGCCTTCAGGCCCTGGGGAACGGTGATCCTTATGTCGTACGAGGCCTTGTCCGAGGGGTGATTGTTCCCGGGGAACCACGCCATCGAGCCGGTCGGCTCGCCCAGCGCGAGGGCGCCCTCCTCCGTCCGCAGCCACCCTTCCTCGGAGTCGTCCGCGTCGGTGATGGTCTCGGGGTTGCCGGAGTAGCGGACGATCGTGCGGAACGTCTCGCCCTTGTCGAGGTCGTCCGCGGGCCGGACCGTCAGCTCCTGCCCGTCGCGGTGGAAGGAGGCGTCCTTCCCCTCGACGGTCACGCCCTTCACCTCCAGGCCCTTGAGGTCGAGGTTGAAGGCGCTGAGGTCCTGGGTCGCGCGCGCCGTGACCTCGGCCGTGGCGGTGAGGTGCCGCGCGTCGGGGTCGTACCCGAGGGTCAGGTCGTAGTGCGCGACGTCGTAACCGCCGTTGCCCAGCTGCGAGAAGTACGGGTCACGCACGCCGTCGGCCCCGGGCGTGCCGTGCACTCCGGAGCCGCTGCAGGCGGTGAGGACGAGGGCGGTGAGGGCGGCGGCCGATGTGCCGCGCAGCGCCATGGATCGTGGGTGCACGCCTGGATCTTATGCGGCATATGTTCGGTGGGGCCATCGCGGCTTCCGGGGCGCCCCGGCCGGGGCCCGGTGTCTACAGGACGGCGATGCCCAACGGGCGCTCCCCGGCCGCGAGTCGGCGGGTGTCGCCGCTCTTCAGGTCGATGACGGTGATCCCGTTCCAGAATCCGTCGCGGGTGAAGCCGCCGGTGACGTAGGCGGTGCCGCCGTCCCCGGAGACCGCGACGTCCTCGTGCGGGCCCTCCAGCGGGAAGACCTTCTCCTTGCCGTCCTTGGTACGCATGGTCAGCGAGGGCCCCTCGTCCTCCGAGGGGTCGATGGGCCCCGTACCGACGGCGAACAGCGTGCCGTCCTCCGTGACCTGCGCCCCGTGCTGATGGGTGTTGGCCGTCATCGGCTCGATGCCGGACTCACCGGTGCGCGGGTCGAGCACGACGAGCTTCTCGCCCTCGAAGGGAAGCAGGAGCTTGCCGTCCGAGGGACGTACGGCGGCGTAGTGCGGCTTCAGCCAGGAGCCGAGGCCGCCTTCGGTGCCGTAAGGGGCGACCTCGATGCGCCGGGGCTTGAGCGAGTCGGCGCGTACGACCGTCACGTCGAAGGAGTCGTGGTCGGTCGCGTAGACCTCGCCGCCGTCCTTCGACACGTCCACGTCGAAGGGGCGCCGGCCCACCGGAACGGTCTCCGTGACCTCGCGCTTCTCGGTGTCGATGACCTCCAGCGTCCCCTTGCCGTCCGGGACGTTGACGCCGACGTAGGCGCGCTCGCCGTCCGGGGAGAGGGCGATGCCCATGCCGCCGCCGCGGTACTCGCCGGTCGTCGCGGGGCCGCTGTCGGTCTCGTACGGGATGCGGTCGACGCGTTCGCGGGTGCGGGTGTCGACGACCGCCACGGCGTCGGCGGTGGCGACCCAGGCACGGCCGTCCTCTCCCACGGCAAGGCCGTAGGGGGCCTTGCCGACCTTCACGGACTCGATGGGCCCGCGCTCGGGGTCGACGAAGGTGACGGTGTCCGCCCCGAAGTCGGCCACCAGGAGGGTGCCTTCGGGGGTGCGGTGATCGGCGGGGAGGGTGGCTGTGGCGGAGGCGGTGGTGGTGCGGGAGGGCTCGGCGCCGGCTTCGGTGGCGTTCCCGGTTCCGTCCCCGGTGCCGCAGCCCGCGAGGAGCGCGGCGGCCAGGAGGGCGGTCCCCGCGGAGAGCGCGACCCGGGAGGTGCGTATCGCCCGGGGTGCGCGTGCCGCGCGTGCCGTCCGTGCCGTCCGTGCCGCGTTCATGCGGCGGCTCGGAGCAGCCCGGTGATCTCGTCGAAGCCGCGGCGCTCCGCGTGTGCGAGAGGGGTGACGCCGTCCCGGTCGGCGAGGCCGGGCGTCGCGCCCGCGGCGAGCAGCAGCTCGACGATCTCCTGGTGCGCGAGACCGCCGTCGCCGAGGATCACGGCCTCCAACAGGGCGGTCCAGCCCAGGTCGTTGACGTGGTCGACGTCGATGTCGGTCACGCGCAGGACTTCCCGTACGTACGCGACGTGTCCGCGCTCCGACGCGGGGATCACGGAGATCCCGCCGAAGCGGTTGCGGAGCTTCAGGTCGGGCCCCGCGGGAAGCAGGACGTGCAGCATGGCGACGCTGCCGGTCACGCCGGTGGCCAGCCAGGGGCTGTCGGCGCGGTGGTCCTGGGCGTCGACGTCGGCGCCCGCGGCCACCAGGATCCGTGCGGCCTCGACGTGGTCGCCGAGTACGGCGAGCAGCAGAGGGGTGCGCAATTCGTTGTCGCGGGCCTCGACGCGTGCTCCCGCGTCGAGGGCGGCTCTCACGTCACCGGCGTTCCCGGACCGTGCGGCGTCGAGCAGCCGCAGGTCCTCGGGGGTCCTCGTCATGTTCGTCCTCCACGTCGTCGTACGGACCGGGAACAGCCTCGGCATCATGAGATCAGGTGACTTCGGCAGATCGGTGACTCAGCGGCCCAGCGATTCGCCGGCTCGCTGATTCACCGGCCCGGCAGCTTCAGCGACTTCAGCGGCTTCAGCGGCCGAGCGCCGCGACGCCCGCCTTCGCGAACTTCTCGTCCAGGTCGCCGCTCGGGGCGCCCGCGACACCGATGCCCGCGATGGGCGCGTCCTTGGCGGTGACCGGCGCGCCGCCCGCGAGGAACAGGGTGCCGGGGATGTCCTTCAGGTTCGGGGCCTGCTCCAGGCGCTTGGTCAGCTCGGAGGTCGGCGCGTTCCAGGAGACGGCGGTGTACGCCTTCTTCACGGCGGACTCGGGGGACTGCGGGCCGGCACCGTCGCCGCGCAGCTCGACGATGGTGTTGCCGTTGCGGTCGACGACGGCGACGGAGACGCGCTGGTTCTCCTTCTTCGCGGCGTCGAGGGTGGCCTGGGCGGCCTTGGTCGCGGCGGCGACGTTCAGGTGCGTCGACTGCGTGAGGTTCTTGTCGGCCGCGTCGGCGGCGACGGCGGCCTTGGGGGCGGCGGCCGGGGACTCGGCACTCGCGGAGACGGCACCGAAGGTACCGGCGCCGAGGACGGCGGCGGTGGCGGCGACGGTCAGGACGCGGGTACGGCGGGAGAGCTTCTGCACGGGGTGCTCCTCGGGTGAAGGTGGGGCTCGGAAGAAGAGGTGATCGGGGGCGATCGGGGAGGTTGTTTTCCCTGCCACCAATCCTCCGGCCGCATACGGCCCGCCCCCCTCGGCGTACCGGCTGGGAGCGGCGCGCGACTCGGCCGACACGAGGGTCAACCGATCGGTTGACCCCGCCGTGGCCCCACCGGGCCACAATGAGGTTGTTTGCCCAGTTCAGCGGCCACACGAGATGACACCAGGAGAGGGAGGCGCCCCGGTGGGACAGCGCACCTCGGCGGGACAGCGCATGCCGGGCCCCGACCTCCGTATGCCGGACCCCGACGCCCGCTGGCTCGCGGCGGTCATGCACGCGGCGTTCTACCTGCTCCTGGGCGCATCGCTGGCCCGCTTCCTGCTGCGCCACCCCGGCGGCGCACGCGTCCCGTGGATCATCGCGCTCTCGGTGGTCCTGGCCGTGCTCTACGCCCTGCCGCCCCTCACCGCGTCCCTGCGGGCACAACGTTCCGCGCCCCACCAGCCCGGCCACTCGTCCGGCTACTCCTCCGGATACTCGCCCGGCCTCGTACCGCCCGGGGCCCGCCCCAACCCCCGCCGCCTCACCTGGCTCGCCCTGGTCGTCGGGGTCTGGCTGGTCCTCGTCGTCCTCGCGCCGAGCTTCGCGTGGTGCGCGGTGCCGCTCTTCTTCGCCGGCCTGCGGACCCTGCCACCGCGCCCGGCCCTGGTCCTGGTGGCCGTCCTGACGGGCTGCGTCATAGCGTCACAGCTGCGGCTCGCGGGCCGCTACGACCCGGACTCGCTCCTCGCGCCACCCGCCGTCTCGGCGATCGCGACGGCGGTCTTCGTCCACATGCGGCGTCAGGCGGTCCGCCAGCGCGAACTGATCGACGACCTCATCCGCACCCGCCGCGAACTGGCCGCCACCGAGCGCCGCGAAGGCACCCTCGCCGAGCGCCAGCGCATCTCCATGGAGATCCACGACACCCTCGCGCAGGGCCTGTCCAGCCAGCAGATGCTGCTCCAGGCCGCCGACCGCGTCTGGGACGCGGACCCGGCCAAGGCCCGCGCCCACGTCCGTACCGCCGAGTCGATCACCGAACTCGGCCTCACCGAGGCCCGCCGGTTCGTGCACGACCTGGCACCCGCCGACCTCGCCGACGGCGGCGGCCTGGACGAGGCGCTGCGCACGCTGGCCGCGCGCACCGCGCAGGACACGGGCCTCACGGTCCGCTTCCACTCCGAGGGCACGCCCGCACCGCTCCCCGACCGGACGCAGTCCGCACTCCTGCGCATCGCCCAGGGCGCGCTCGCCAACGTGACGGAGCACGCCGACGCGACGACGGCGGCACTGACGCTCACGCACCTGGACGACCAGGTGGTACTCGACATCGCGGACGACGGCCGCGGCTTCACGCCCACCGACCGGCCGCCCGCGTCCGACCGGCGGGGGCACGGCCTGCCCGCGATCCGCGCCCGCGTGCGGCAGCTCGGCGGCACACTGACGATCGAGTCGGCACCGGGAGAGGGCACGGTCCTCTCGGTCGCGACCCCCCTCTCCCTCCAAGAAACTCCCCCCTCCCCCCAGGAGACCTCATGACGGCCTCAACCCCCACGGTCCGCCTCCTGGTCTGCGACGACCACATCGTCGTACGGGCCGGACTGCTGGCCCTGCTGGGCAGCGCGCCGGACATCGAGGTGGTCGGGGAGGCGGGCACCGGCGAGGAGGCGATCGCGCTCGCCGCGAAGCTGGCGCCGGACGTGGTCCTGATGGACCTGCAGCTGGGCGAGGGGATGGACGGGGTGGAGGCGACCCGCCGCATCACGGCGTCCGCCGATCCGGCGCCCCACATCCTGGTCCTGACGACGTACGACACGGACGCCGACATCACCCGCGCCATCGAGGCGGGAGCGACGGGCTACCTCCTGAAGGCCGAGCGCCCCGAGGAGCTCTTCGCCGCGATCCACGCCGCCGCGCAGGGCCGCACCACGCTCTCCCCGCCGGTCGCGTCCCGCGTGATGGCCCGCATGCGCAAGCCGCTGCCCACGCTCACCGACCGCGAGCTCGACATCCTCGCGCAGCTCTCCCAGGGCCTCGGGAACCGCGACATCGCCCGCGCGCTGTTCATCAGCGAGGCCACGGTGAAGACGCACCTGGGCAGGATCTACGACAAGCTCGGGGTCGACACGCGGGCGGGAGCGGTGGCGGTGGCGAAGGAGCAGCGTCTGCTGCCGTGACGCACCCCTTCCGCTCGCCGTGACACCATCTCCTACGTGCTCGACATCGGCTACGCCCTCTCCCACCGCTTTCCCGACCCCGTGCAGTTCGACTACCGCCGCGCTGACGTCCACGCGCTGCGGCACGACCTGTTCTGCGGGGACGTGTATCTCGCGGACACGAAGGCGGACCGGGAGCTGTCCACAGCCTGGGGATGGGTTCCCGTGCTGGACTTCGCCTGGGCGCTGTGCGACATCGTGGAGCAGCTGGACCAGGACCCGCGGGGCAGCCGTGCCTCTCGCCCCCAGTACGCCGAGCTCGACTTCACGGAGTCGACGGACCGCATGCTGTTCACCCGCCGCTTCGGGTGGGTGGACATCGAGGCGGACTGGATGCGGGAGGACGAGCCTCCGCTGACGTTCTCCCACGCGGAGCTGCGCCGCGAGGCACGGGACTTTCTCCAGGACGTCCTGGCGGACCTCACGGACCTCCACGAGCCCCTGGCCGAGAACCCCACAATCTGGACCCTGCAGTCCAAGTTCCCCCGCATCTAACCCTCCGGGAGGCCGCCCCCGCACCTCCCAAAGCCGGACGCTAGTCCACCCGTACCCCCACCTGCGCAGCGAACGCCGGCGCCAGATCCATCAGCTGGGTCGCACTGATCACCGCCCCCGCCAGGCAGTCGATCCCCCGAAGAATGTCCACCTCCGCCGCCTCCCGCAGGTCGACGTCCTTCATGCGGGCCCCACTGAAATCCGCCCCCTTCAGCACGCAGCCCACGAACTCCACCCGCTCGAGCGCCGCCTGCCCGAAGTCCGGCTCCACCAGCACGCAGCCCTCGAAGACGACGTCCTTCAACCGCGCCTTCCGCAGGTTCAGATAGTCGATCTTCCCGCCCCGCACGACCACCCGCTCCAGCACACTCCCGTGCAGCTGAACACCCCCGAGCCGGGCGTCCACCATCTCCACGTCCCGCAGCGAAGCCTCCACCAGCTCGGTGCCGACGCCCCGCAGCTCCGTCAGCACGGAGTCCACGAACCGCGCCCGGCTCAGCCGGGTCTCCGTCACCCCGCAGTCCGTCACCGCGCAGTCCAGGAACAGTGCTCCCCCACCGTCCTGCCCCGCAAGATCAAGCCCCCTGAACTCCACCCCGTCGTAGTCCCCGTCAGGCTCCAGCTCACCCCCGCCGAGCCCCGACTCCCCGAACTCCCGCAGCGCGGGCAACCGCACCTCGGGCCGCCGAGCCCTCTTCACCCCTGCAGCGTCCCTCTGCCGATCCCTCTGTCCCATCCACCCATCGTGCACCCACCCACTGACAACGCCCCCCGCACGCCCACGCCCCCACGCCCCGATGTCACATCCCGGCCACCCCCATCCGTCGTACCGAGTGAGAGCAGCCAACGGCACCACACCGGCCCACGACAGGAGCCCACCCCATGCCTCCCACCCGCAAGAACTCCACCCGCAACAACTCCACCCGCACCCCCACCCCCCTCACCGTCATCGGCGGCGGCCTGGCCGGCCTCACCGCGGCCATCACCGCCGCGGAATCCGGTGCCCGCGTCACCCTCCACGAGTCCCACCACACCCTCGGCGGCCGAGCCCGCACCGCCGAAGGCACGTACCGCACGAACGAAGGCCCGCACGCCCTCTACAACGGCGGCCCCCACTGGACCTGGCTCAAGCAGCGCGACCTCATCGGCCCCCTCGCCCCCCTCCCGCCCGTCGAAGGCACCCGCCTCCGCCTCCACCACCGGGGCAGGCTCCGCCGCACCCCACCTCTCGCGATGCTGAAGCTCCTGCGCCGCAAGCCCGAACAGGCGCCCGTGGACGCGGACTTCATGAGCTGGGCAACCGGCGAGGTCGGCGAGGAAGGCGCACGCGCCGCCGCGCACTACATCGCCGTGGCGACGTTCCACCACGACCCCGGCTCCCTCTCCGCCAGGTTCGTGCAGGAGCGCCTGCGCCGCGCCACGAAGCTCCCCCCGGAGGCGCACTACCCGCGCGGCGGCTGGGCCTCGGTCATCGACCGCATGGCGACACTCGCCTGGAACCTGGGCGTACGCGTGGAGACCCTGTCCCCCGTCGACACCGCCGACGCCCTCGCCGCGCTCTCCGCCAAGGGCCCGGTCGTCGTCGCCACTTCCCTCCCCGCGGCCCGCCAGCTCCTCCAGGACGACAGCCTCCAATGGGAAAGCGCCCGCACCACCCTCGTGGACGTGGCCCTCACCACCCGCAAGGGCGACCTCTTCGCCCTCTCCGACCTGGACGGCACCGGCTGGATCGAGCGGTTCACCGCCCAGGACCGCAGCCTCGCCCCCGCAGGACAGGACCTGATCCAGGGTCAGATCCCGCTCTCCCCCGCGGAGTCCAAGTCGGACGGCGCGGCCCGCGCCGACCACCTGCTCGACCTCGGCTTCCCCGGCTGGCGCGACCGCCTGGTCTGGCGCCGCGACGCCGTGTCCAACGGCCGCACCGGCGCGGTGGATCTGCCCGGCACCACCTGGCGCGACCGCCCGGCGATCGACCGCGGTTCCGGCATCTACCTGGCCGGCGACCAGGTCGCGGCGCCCGGCCTGCTCTCCGAGGTCTCCTTCAACAGCGCACTGGAGGCGGTGACGCTCGCACTGACCTCCACAAGGCTTGACCTCAAGTCCGCTTGAGGTAAGAGGCTGACACTCACGGAACAGCCACAGCCCCGCCCCCAAAGAGGCCCCCGAGCCGAGGAGCAAGCCCCATGCACGCCATCCGCCTGCACACCTTCGGCCCCGCCGAGCACCTCACGTACGAGGAGATCCCGGACCCGGCACCGGCCCCCGGCCAGGTCCGCATCGCGGTGACCGCGGCAGGCGTGCACCTCCTGGACACCGCGATCCGCGCCGGAATCCAGGGCCCCCTCCCCGAGCTTCCCGAACTCCCCACGATCCCGGGCCGCGAGGTGGCAGGAACGGTCGACGCCGTCGGCGAGGGAGTCGACGCGAGCCTGCTCGGCAAGCGCGTGGTCGCCCACATCGGCTTCGCCCCCGGCGGCTACGCCGAACTCGCCGTCACGGAGGCGTCCCGCCTGCACGAAATTCCCGACGGCATGGACGACGCGGAGGCCGTGGCCCTGATCGGAACGGGCCGTACGACGATGGGAATCCTGCAGTTCGCCGAGCTGACCCCCGACTCCGTGGCCGTCGTCCTCGCGGCGGCGGGCGGCATCGGCACGCTCCTGGTCCAGTACGCCAAGCACGCGGGCGCCACGGTGATCGGCCTGGCGGGCGGCCCGGCGAAGACGGCCCAGGTCACCGCGAACGGCGCCGACCTCGCCGTCGACTACACCAACCCGGACTGGCCGGACGAGGTCCGCACGTACCTCTCGAAGCTCGGCAGCACCGGCGAATCCGGTGGCGGCCACGGCGTACCCGGCGCCACCGTCGTCTTCGACGGAGTGGGCGGCGAGCCGGGCCGCGCCGCCGTGGACCTCCTCGCCACGGGCGGCACGCACCTCGTCTTCGGCTGGTCGGGCAAGGGCCCGCACGACGGCGAACCCCTGACGTTCACCGACGAGCAACTGGCGGCCCGCGGCATCACCCAGACCAACGTGCTCGGCCCGGCGATGATGCGAAAGGCGGGCGACGACAGCGTGGGCGGCGGCAGGGGCGACGCCAACCCCATCCGCACCCTGGAGCTCGCGGCGCTGGCCGAAGCGGCGAAGGGCCACTTCACCCCGGCCGTCCAGCGCTACCCCCT
This sequence comes from Streptomyces sp. NBC_01283, assembly GCF_041435335.1. Lineage (NCBI taxonomy): Bacteria > Bacillati > Actinomycetota > Actinomycetes > Kitasatosporales > Streptomycetaceae > Streptomyces > Streptomyces sp. NBC_01283. The sequence goes on along the minus strand of NZ_CP108430.1, from coordinate 5,052,381 downwards.
GGCACGGGCGGCAGCCGCCCACACCGACCTGGAGAACCGCCGCACCACGGGCAAGGTGGTGCTCATCCCCTAGCTCTGCCAGTGCCGCCTCTCAGACAGCCCCGAGCCCGGCCAACGCCCCGTCAGTCAGCCGGTACACGGTCCACTCGTCCTGCGGCAGCGCACCCAGCGACCGGTAGAAGTTGATCGACGGCTCGTTCCAGTCGAGCACGGACCACTCAAGGCGCTCGTAACCCCGCTCCACACAGATCCGCGCGAGCTCGGTCAGCAGCGCCTTGCCGTGCCCGCCGCCGCGCGCCTCGGGCCGTACGTACAGGTCCTCCAGGTAGATCCCGTGCACTCCGCGCCACGTGGAGAAGTTCAGGAACCACAGCGAGAACCCGACGACAGCTCCCGATGCGTCGTCCTCGGCGATGTGCGCGAACGCGGCAGGACGCTCGCCGAAGAGCGCCTCACGCAGCTGCTCCTCGGTGGCCCTGGCCTCGTCGAGCGCCTTCTCGTACTCGGCGAGGTCGCGGACCATGGCGTGGATGACGGGAACGTCGGCAGGCGTGGCGGTACGAATCATGGCCGCAGAGTACGACGCCCCTCACCCCACCCCCAACAGCCTTTCCCCACCACCAGCGCACCTCACCTCACCACCCCCAACAGCCGCCGCGCGACCTCCAGATCCTCCTCGTCCAGCGGCCGCCCGTCCTCGATCTCCCACAGGGCGTTCTGCAGCACCCGCCCCAGCGTCCACGCACGGGCCCGCTCCCGGTCGAGCCCGAGCACCTCGCTCATCGCGTCGAACCGCCACAGCACGTCGTCCGCGTCGAAGCGGTTGTTGAGCGCGGGCCAGAGGTCGAACCCGGGGTCCCCGGCCAGCGGCTTCGGATCGATGGCGAGCCACGGCTCGCGCTCGGCCGCCAGGACGTTCTCGAAGTGCAGGTCCCAGTGCAGCAGCCGGTCACCCGGCTCCCCGATCACCTCGCGCACGGCGCCCCCGCACCGCTCCACGAGCGCCCGCTCGACCGGGTCCGGGACCGCCTTCAGGGCCTCCGGCAGATCGTCGAGCATCTCCCCCGCGATGTCCGCGAGCCGCCGCACGCCCGCGGGCGCGGGAACGGAGGTGAGCCGGGCGAGCAGCTCGGCGATGATCAGGATCGCCTTGTGGGTGTCCTCCATCGTCGACAACATCCGCCCGGAGTCGAGACGTTCGAGCAGCATCGTGCCCGTGCCCGCGTCGTGATCAAGCAGCCGCACCGCCCCGTCGCCGCCCCACACCCGAAGCCCGACCGGCTCCCCCTCGGTCTCCTCGTCGAGGACCTGGAACTTGACCGCGGCAGGGGTACCGTCCCGCCGCACCACCGGCAGCACGAGCGCGGCCATGCCGTGCATCGAGGGCCCGTCGACCGTCAGCTCCCACCGCTCGACGAACTCCGCCACGCGCGCGGGCAGCGCCGCGATGAAGGCACGGCCCGGCTCCCCCGCGTACGCGTACTGCGACTCGATCAGTCCGTCCGGAATACGAATGTCGATCACGCGCGCGACGCTACCGGCGTGGGTGAATCGCCGCATGGGGATTATTCGCGACACAAGGGGCGCAAAGACCACAAGAGCCGCAAGGCGCACCAGGTCCGCCACGCAAGCCGCCCACACCTATCTCCGCAGCGCCCCGGGAACGTACATCTGGCTCGCGGCCCTCTTCGTCACGACCGTCGCGATGCACCACATGTCACCGGAGTTCGAGAAGGAGTTCCTGCTCCAGCGCTCCACGAACATCCACGAGCTGACGCAGAACCCCGTCCGGGTCCTGGTCGCCAGCGCGTTCTGGATCGACGGCGGCACCTGGCTGTCGTACGCCGTGCTCTACACCCTCTTCCACTCCACCGCCGAACGCTGGCTCGGCACGGCCCGCTGGCTCGCGGTGGCCGCGGGCGCGCACGTCATGGCCACGCTCATCAGCGAGGGCGTCCTCGCGCTCGCGATCCGCCACGGCGCGGCCCCGACATCCTCCGTCAACACCCTTGACGTCGGCGCGAGTTACGCCCTCGCGGGAGTGATCGCGGTCCTCACCTACTGGGTGCCGAGCCCCTGGAGATACGCGTACCTCCTGATCGTCCTGGCCGTGTACGGCACTCCGCTGATCACCGGCAGGACCTTCACCGACCTGGGCCACTTCACATCGGTCCTGATCGGCCTGGCCTGCTACCCGCTGACCCGAAGCGCCGTACGCCCGGCACCAAAGAGCTGGAAGCTCAGGAGACCCCCGAGGACCTGAACCCCTCAGCTCCCAGAAGCCCTGAACCCCTCAGATCCCCGAGGCCTTGAGCTCCTTGGCGAACGCGTCCTGATCGAAGAGCGCATCACTCCCCGCCTTCTTCCCGTCGATCACGACGGTCGGCGTGCCCTGCATGCCGTCATCGGTGAAGGCCCGCATGGCCTCACCGACCCACTTCTTGTACGTGCCCTTCTGCACCGCCTTGTCGAACTCGGCGCCCCGCAGCCCGTCCACCTTGTCGGCGATCTTCAGCAGGAAGGCGGGCGTGAAGGCGTCCTCGGTCTCGGTCTCGGGCTGGTTGGCGAAGACCGCGGCGTGGAACTGCGGGAACTTGCCCGCCTCCACCGAGGCCCGCAGCGCGTTCGCCGCGTTCACCGAGCCGCTGCCGCCGAGGTTGTTGTCAAGGAACGAGGCGAGCGTGTACTCGACCTTCACCCTGCCCTCGGCCACCGGCTTCACCAGGGCCTGCGCGCCCGTCTCCTCGAACTTCTTGCAGATCGGGCAGCGCGCGTCCTCATACAGCTTGACCGTGTGCCCGGCCTTCGGGTCGCCGACCGTGATCACGCCGCCCTTGACCGTGGCGGGCGTCCGCGCGAGCGCGTCGGTGCCGGCCGGCGGCTGCTTCGCCTCGGGACCGCCGGTGGACGCGGACTCCGAGGCCGACGCCGAGGCCTTGTCGTCGCTCCCGCCCGTGAGGTCCTCGGGCCCGCAGGCGGCTGCGCCCCCGGCGACGAGTGCGGTGGCTGCCACCGCGGCGACGATGCGCCCGGCCTTGCGTACGGCCATTTGAACAGTCCTCCATGATCTCGGCACCTGACGCTTCGGCATCGCCACGTGCCGGATCAACGTATCGGAACGCCCTCCCCCACACCCCTCCCCAAAGCCCCCACCAGCGCAGTAACGTCCCGCACATGAGCAGCACGATCAACGGCGGCATCTCGTACTGGTACGCGGATCACGGCACCCCGGCCCCCCGCGAACCCCTGCCGGGCGACGAGAGTGCCGACGTCTGCATAGTCGGCGGCGGCTACACGGGCCTGTGGACCGCGTACTACCTGAAGAAGGCCGCCCCCTTCCTCCGCATCACCGTCCTGGAGCAGAAGTTCTGCGGCTACGGAGCCTCCGGCCGCAACGGCGGCTGGCTCTACAACGGCATCGCGGGCCGCGACCGCTACGCCCGCCTGCACGGCAAGGACGCGGCGGTCCGCCTCCAGGAGGCGATGAACGACACGGTCACCGAGGTGATCGAGACGGCGAAGGCCGAAGGGATCGACGCGGACATCCACCACGGCGGCGTACTCGAAGTGGCGTACACCCCGGCCCAGTTGGCGCGCCTGAAGGAGTTCCACGCCACGGAGCTCGCGTACGGCGAGAAGGACCGCACCCTGCACGGCGCCCGCGAGACGGCCGACCGGGTGCGCGTCTCCGGCGCCGTCGGCTCCACCTGGACCCCGCACGGCGCACGCCTGCACCCGGTGAAACTGGTGAAGGGCCTGGCGACGGCGGTAGAGGCACTCGGCGTGACGATCCACGAGTCAACGCCCGTCACGGAGATCAAGCCGAAGCACGCCATCACCCCGTACGGCACGGTCCGCGCCCCCTACATCCTGCGCTGCACGGAGGGCTTCACGGCATCGCTCAAGGGCCAACGCCGCACGTGGCTCCCCATGAACTCCTCAATGATCGCGACGGCGCCCCTGACTCCCACCCAATGGGAATCGATCGGCTGGGAGGGCCGCGAGACGCTCGGCGACATGGCGCACGCGTACATGTACGCGCAGCGCACCGCGGACGGCCGTATCGCACTGGGCGGCAGAGGAGTCCCGTACCGCTACGGCTCAAAAACGGACAACGACGGCCGCACCCAACCAGCCACGATCGAGGCCTTGCACGAAATCCTGACCCGCTTCTTCCCCCAGCTGGCCGGAGTCGAGGTGGCCCACGCCTGGTCGGGCGTGCTCGGCGTCCCCCGCGACTGGTGCGCCACGGTCACCCTGGACCGCGCGACGGGCCTCGGCTGGGCGGGCGGCTACGTCGGCTCGGGCGTCGCCACCGCCAACCTCGCGGCCCGCACCCTGCGCGACCTGGTCCAACAGGACTCGGGCCAAGCGGGCCCCACGGACCTGACAACGCTCCCCTGGGTCAACCACAAGGTCCGCAAGTGGGAACCAGAACCGTTCCGCTGGCTGGGAGTCCACGGCATGTACGCGACGTACAACGCGGCCGACCACCGCGAACTGACCACCAACACGGCCACTTCGTCCCGCATGGCCCAGTGGGCGGACAAGGTGGCGGGCCGCCACTGAGCATTCAGTAGCCCCTCCGGCACGGGTTGTCACACCCGTGTGTCACGATCACCCGATCATTCACTGGTCACCCACGGGTGAATCACTGATCATTCACAAAGCCTGGGGGGGCTCAATGCCTGAACCACGTCCTTCTGCGAGACCCGCGCGATCTGCGAGACCCGCGGCTTCTGCCGCGCTCTTTCTCGCCCTGGCCGCACTGCTGTCCCTGCTCGTACCGTCCGCTCTGCCGGTGACGACCGCCCACGCCGCCGAACCGGAGTGCGCACCGCTGGCTCTCGCGCCGTTCGGCGATCCGGGCGCCGCGCTCGGCAAGACCACCGTCGCACCCGACGCGACGACCTGTTTCACCTTCACCACCACCGAGACCGGCATCCACCTGGTCTCGTTCGACGACTCCAGCAACGAAGCACACACCGAGGTCTACCGCGGTGACACCCGGGTCGACTGCTACGACACCGAGTACCGCACCGACGGCTGGTGCGACCTCTCCGAGAACGGCACCTACACCCTGAAGGTCGCCAACGGCGGCTGGGAGGACGCCGACGTCGCGGTCACCGTCGTACCGCTCGGAAGCGACCGCGGCTGCGCCCCGAAGAGCGGCACCGACTGGGGCCAGCAGACGCCGACGCGTACGTCGGCCAGTCCCGCCGAGATCGACTGCCAGCCCTTCGACGCCGAGCCCGGCGACCGCATCCGGCTCACCCGCGGCACCAAGGCCTACGGCGAGTCCATCGCCTGGATCACCGACGCCACCGGCGCCCGGATCTGCCCCCACTTCCCCGAGGACGGCGAGGACAGCTGCGTCCTGCCCGGCAAGGGCCCCTACCGTGCGCTCTCCCGCGTCACGTACGCGGAGAAGGGCTTCCCCGCCGAGTACGGGGTCGCGGCACGCCGCCTGAACGACCCGCAGGGCTGCCCGTCCTCCCCGGTCCGTTCCTACGGCCCGCTGACCGCACCGGACTTCACCACGACACCCTGCTTCACGGTCACCGCGGACAAGGCGGGCAAGTACCGCATCGACTCCATCGACAAGGACGGCGACACCGGCCCGGTCCGCGTACACGACCGCTCCGGCAAGACCGTCTGCCGCAACACCGAGCAGCCCTGCCGGCTGCCCGCCGCGGGCACCTACACCGCCTATCTCGACGGCTCGTCCCCCTTCCACGACACCGCTCGCGGCCTGATCGTCCTCGACCGGGCCTCCGACAACGGCTGTGTGAAGAGCGAAATAGGCGCCCACAAGGGTGAGTTCAGCTCGGCAGGACAGTACGACTGCCTGATCCTCCCCGCACCCAAGGACTCCCGCATCGCGGCGCTCACCCCGCTCAACGCCTCCGGGGTCGACGCCGACGTGGAGATCCTCGACAGCGAAGGCAACGAACAGTGCGCGGCGGAGCAGCTCGCCGCAGGCGACTGCGCGCTCACCGGTGCCGCGCCCTACCGCGCCCTCGTCCACGCCGACGGCAGCCCCCGCACCGGCCCGTACACGGTCGCCGTCCACCGCACGGACGCGGCGAACGACTGCCCCGTCCTGCCCGCGGGCAGCTTCGCCGCCGACGGGGCCAAGGCCTCCTTCTCCACCGGGGAGGGCGTCTTCTCGCGCTGCCTGACCATCCCGGCGGACGCACACACCTCGGCCGAGGCCCTGCAGCTCCTCGCCGCCTCCGGTGACGCGCCCGCCAAGTTCTCCGTGCTCGACTCCGCCGGCAAGCGCGTCTGCGACCGCACTGCCACCACCAACGGCTGGTCGCTCTGCGCGCTGACGCCGGGCAAGGCCCACACCGTCCTGGTCACCGGCCGCGACCAGCCGGCCGACTACACCCTGACGCGGCGCGACGTGACGTCGACGGCGTCGTCCGCGGGCTGCACCAAGACTCCGGCGGGCAAGGTCGGCGGCCCCTCGGTGAAGGGCACGTACGGCGCTCCCGGCTCCCTGCGCTGCCACCAGGTCACCACCGCGTCCGCCGACGACGTCCTGCACCTCGACGTGCGGGACGCCCTAGGCACCGCCAACATCACGGTCCTGGGTGACGACGGCAAGACCGACTGCACCCCGCGCAACCGGGCCTGCGCGGCCACCGGAAGCACCACCCACCAAGTCCTCGTCCAGGTGCCGGCCAACCTCAAGGCGGCGCCCGAGTACCGCCTCGACGCCCTGCGGGTCGCAACGGCCGAAGGCCCGGCCGCCGAGTGCACCAAAGTCCCCTCGATCGCCTACGGGTACGGGCCGATCACCGGCACCCTCGACGAGTCCCGTACAGCGGTGTGCGCGGTCCTGCCCACTGTCGACGGCGACCACTTCGACGCCGAGATCACCGACACGACCGGGGCCGGGACCACGGCGGTCCCCGCGCTCTACAACAACGCGTGGACCAACGGCTGCACCCTGACGATCCCTGACGGCTACGTCTGCGGGGTGAACGAATCGTCCTCCAACCCGACCAGGCCTTCCGTCCTGGTGCTCGGCCTCCCGGAGAAGGCCGCCAGCACGTCCTACCGCGCCACGCTCAAGTGCACGTTCACCCGCTGCGGCGGCGAGAAGGTGTCCATCACCGGCGTGACCCCGGCCAAGGCCCCCGGCGGCACCAAGCCCACGCTCACCGTGACGGGCACCGCCATCAACCCCGACGCGACGGTCCGGCTGACGCAGTCGGGCAGGACCCTCACCGCGAAGACGGATTCGATCTCCGCCGACAACCGCACGCTGAAGGCGACGCTCGACCTGACGGACGTCCCCGCGGGCACCTGGAACGTCAGCGTCATCGCAGGTGGGGAATACCAACGCGGCACCTTCACCGTGACCGAGCCGACGCCGCGCAACACCACCGCCCCCAAGGTGACGGGCACGGCTGCCGTCAGCTCCAAGCTCACCGCCGACACGGGCAGTTGGACGGCCGCCCCGTCGTCGTACACCTACCAGTGGAAGGCGGACGGCACGGCGATCGAGGGCGCCACGGCCTCGGCCTACAAGGTCCCGGCGGCCCAGCTGAACAAGAAGCTGACCGTCACGGTCACCGCCCACAAGGCGGGCGCCGAGGACGCCACCGCGACGTCCACGGCTGTCACGGTCGCCAAGGGCGCCGCGCCCAAGGCGACGGAGAAGCCGGCGATCAGCGGCACCGCCAAGCTCGGCAAGGTCCTCAAGGCCGCGAAGGGCACCTGGTCGCCCGCACCCGGCTCGTACTCCTACCAGTGGTACGCGAGCGGAACGAAGATCACCGGCGCGAGCAAGTCCTCGCTGACCCTGAAGTCCGCCCAGCGCGGCAAGAAGGTCACGGTCAAGGTGACGGCACACCGCACCGGCCACCACGACGGAACGTCGACGAGCAAGGCGACAGGCACCATCGCCTCCTAGCCGGCAGCACCGCACCGACGGAAACCGCGAAGGCCCAGGTCACCTCTACGGTGACCTGGGCCTTCGCCTTGCCGGAGCCCCCTGTCGGATTCGAACCGACGACCTACGCATTACAAGTGCGTTGCTCTGGCCATCTGAGCTAAGGAGGCGTGCACTGACGTGCCCGTGCAGTGTAACCAACACCGCCCGTGCCCCCGTCGAAAATTTCCTCGAAGGTCACCGGCGCAGGACTACTGACAGACGCGTCCCCCCCGGGGTACCGTCCGAGCAGTTCACTCAGGTGGACTACACCACTCCTCTCTTTACAACGGATCGTCCGGCACGTTCCTGCCGGTGAAGGGGGCCCTCACCATGGCCACTGTTTCGTTCGACAAGGCGACCCGCATCTACCCGGGTGGCGACAAGCCCGCCGTCGACCAGCTGCAGCTCGATGTCGCGGACGGCGAGTTCCTCGTCCTCGTCGGTCCCTCCGGCTGCGGAAAGTCCACCTCCCTGCGCATGCTCGCGGGCCTGGAGGACGTGAACGCCGGCGCCATCCGCATCGGCGAGCGTGACGTCACGCACCTGCCGCCCAAGGACCGGGACATCGCCATGGTGTTCCAGAACTACGCGCTCTACCCGCACATGACGGTCGCCGACAACATGGGCTTCGCCCTGAAGATCGCGGGCGTCAACAAGGCCGAGATCCGCCAGAAGGTCGAGGACGCGGCGAAGATCCTCGACCTCACCGAGTACCTCGGCCGCAAGCCGAAGGCCCTCTCCGGTGGTCAGCGCCAGCGTGTGGCCATGGGACGCGCCATCGTGCGTGAGCCGCAGGTCTTCCTCATGGACGAGCCGCTGTCGAACCTCGACGCCAAGCTGCGCGTCTCGACGCGTACGCAGATCGCCAGCCTCCAGCGGCGCCTCGGCATCACCACCGTGTACGTCACCCACGACCAGGTCGAGGCCATGACCATGGGCGACCGGGTGGCCGTACTGAAGGACGGTCTGCTCCAGCAGGTCGACTCGCCGCGCAATATGTACGACCGCCCGGCCAACCTCTTCGTCGCCGGCTTCATCGGCTCCCCCGCGATGAACCTCGTCGAGGTCCCGATCACCGACGGCGGCGTGAAGTTCGGCAACTCCGTGGTGCCGGTCAACCGCGAGGCGCTGTCCGCCGCGGCCGACAAGGGCGACCGCACGGTCACGGTCGGCGTCCGCCCGGAGCACTTCGACATCGTCGAGCAGGACGGCAGCACCGCGAAGTCCCTCTCGAAGGAGACCGAGGACGCCCCGGCGGGCCTCGCCGTCTCCGTGAACGTCGTCGAGGAGCTCGGTGCCGACGGTTACGTCTACGGCTCCGCGGAGGTCGGCGGTGAGCACAAGGACCTCGTGGTCCGCGTGAACGGCCGCCGGGTCCCGGAGAAGGGCACGCAGCTGCACGTCGTGCCGCGGCCGGGCGAGATCCACGTGTTCTCGACGTCGACGGGCGAGCGCCTCTCCGACTGAGGTCCGAGTTACAACCGCCCCACCAGCGAACGCGCAGGGCCCCGCACCGAGGTGCGGGGCCCTGCGCGTTCGCCCACGTTGTCGACAAATACCCCGGCAGACCGGTCATTTCGCCAGGCGCCCGTCAACTTTGCTCCAGAAAAACCTGAATCTCCGTCGCTCGACCGAGTGACTAAATGTCGCCAAATCATCACCGACCGCTACGCTCACTCGCGTGACGCACTCCGCCAACTACACCCAGAAGCCGCGCCGAGCCCACCGAGGCCCCGCCCGACGCATCGGCCGCACGCTCGCCCTCGTCCTGCCCGTGATGCTGGTGCTCTCCGGGACCCTCGCGGTCACCAGCGTCAACTGGTCCGGGAATTCCTCGGATTCGATGCTCACCGCATCCGCCGACGATCTTTCCGTACCGGCCAAGTCCCGCGCACCGCAGGACCTTCTGCGCGACCGGCTTCTCCTGGAGCTCCAGGAGAAGAACCCGGGCGTCGCGCTCACCCACCTCCAGCAGGAGGTGAACCGCCACCCGTCGCTCGCCAAGCACTGCGTCTCCATCGCCCGTGCCCTGGGCCGCGCGGCCGTCCGGGCGTACGGACCGACACGCGCCCAGTCGTACGCCCGCCCGGTCTGTGACACGTCCTTCGCGACGGGCGTCGCCGCCGCCCACCAGAACGGCTGATCCGGCCGGCACGTAGGGTTCCGGCATGACCGGCGACCCTCACGCTCACAGGCCCACGCAGGCCGTCGTCCTGGCCGGTGGCCAGGGCTCGCGCCTCCGTCCGTACACCGATGACCGGCCCAAGCCGATGGTCGAGATCCCTGGCACGGGGACCCCGATCATCGGCCATCAGCTTTCCTGGCTGGCGGCCGAGGGCGTGACGGACGCGGTCGTCTCCTGCGGCCATCTCGCCGAAGTGCTCCAGGAGTGGCTGGAGTCGGCCGATCTCCCCCTGAACGTCACCACGGTGGTCGAGAACGAACCCCTGGGCCGCGGCGGCGGCCTGAAGTACGCCGCCCGCCACCTCCCGCACGCGGACCGCCCCTGGTACGCGACGAACGGCGACATCTGGACCCGTTTCTCGCTGCGCGACATGGCGGCCTTCCACGCCGAGCGCGACGCCACCGCGACCCTCGCCCTGGCCCGGCCCCGCATCCCGTGGGGCGCCGTCGAGACGGACGCGTTCGGCCACATCACGGACTTCATCGAGTCCCCGCCGTCCCCGTATCTGATCAACGCGGGCGTGTACGTCTTCTCCGCCTCCTTCGCCGCGCTCCTGCCGGACCGCGGCGACCACGAGCGCACCACGTTCCCGCGCCTGGCCCGCGAGAAGAGCCTGGCGGGCTTCCCGCTGCCGCAGGGCGCGTACTGGCGCGCCATCGACACCGCGAAGGACCTCACCGAGGCCGCCAAGGAGCTGGCCGCGCAGACCGGTTGAGGTCTCCTCCCCGCGCCTCCAAGAACATCCCGCATGTCCCGCGTACGTCGACGGGGCCCCGCACAGTGACTGTGCGGGGCCCCTTTCGCGTACGGGTGGAGAGCCGGGTCAGCCGCCGCCGAGCAGGCCGCCCACGAGGCGGTCGTTGCGGCCGCCGCCACCACTCGAGTTGCCGCCGCTCGTGCCGCTCTCGGGCGCTCCGCCGCCGCTGCTGCCGCCGCTGGACGTGGGTCCCGCGGTGGCCGACGACGGAGGCTGCTGGGGCGAGGACTGCTGGGGCGGTGCCTGGCCGGCGGTGCCCTGCGTCTGGCTGGGCTGCCCCTGGCCGGTGCCGGTGCCCGCGGTGGCGGACTCGGGGGCCGCGCCCGGAGTGGTCGCCGTGGCGCCCTGCGTGGGGCTCGCGGAACTCCCCTGCGTCGGCGCCCCGGAGGCCGTGGGCCCCTGCGACTGGCCCTGACGGTGCCGCTGCTTTCCGGGCTCCTGCGGGAGCGGTGAGCCGGGCAGTTCGTTGCGCGGGGCCTCGCCGGGTCCCGGCACGGTCACGCGGTCGGCGTCCCGGACGGCGCCGCCGAGCATCGAACCGATCAGCAGCGTGAGCCCGACCACGAGCCCGCCGACGAGCCCGCCGCGCCGCAGCACACGGCGCCGCAGCTCCCAGATGTCCACCCGGGGTCCGAGCGTCCGCCAGGCCTCTCCGGCGAGGCGCCCGTCGACGGAGTAGACGGGTGCGCCGGCGATGATCAGCGGCGACCATGCGGCCAGATAGATGATGTCCGGCGCGTCGTAGGCGGGGACGGTCTTCCAGCTGACGGTGACGATGAGCGCGGCGGACAGGAGCACGCCGATGCTGGCCGCGACCCGCTGCCAGAGCCCGAGCACCGTGAGCACGCCGACGATGATCTGCAGGAAGGCGATGAAGAGTCCCGCACCCACCGGGTGCGAGAGGGCGAAGTCCCGCAGCGGCTCGGCGAGCGCCCAGGGGTGCAGCGAGTTGAGCCACTTGACCATGGAGCCGCGGTCGCCGCCGTCGAAGTACACGGGGTCGCAGAGCTTGCCCATGCCGGCGTAGATGGAGATGAATCCGAGGAAGACGCGCAGCGGGAGCAGCACGACGCCGAGGTTCATGCGGCGGCCTGGGTAATAGGCGTGCCGGACGGGGTCGGCCCCGTGCCGCTTCACGGCCTGGCGGCCGTCCTCGTCGTCGAGGCCGTCGTCGAAGTCGTCTTCCGCGTAGGGGAGTCGTTCGTCGAGGTCGCTCTCCGGCATCGGCATGCGCGGGATGAGGCGGGTCTCGGGATCGGGGTTTCTGGGGCCGATGACGGCAGGCGTGGCCTGCGTGCTCTCCAGGTCGTCCTCGATGCGGGGGATGACCTGCGTGGCGCCCCCGTCGTCGTAGGAGGTGCCGCCGCCTTCGGCCGAATGGCGCACGCCGGTTCCGCGCACCGCCTGGAGCAGTCCGGTGGCTCCGGGGTCGCCCGGTTCGGACTTCCCGCTCCAGACGACGGGCGTGCGGCGCCGTGCGGCGGAGCCGGCTGCGGGGATGCGCACGGAGTTGTCGGCAGTGCTCAAGTGCCGTGCGATTCGCGGGGATTGGGTCCGCTGCGCGGTGGGGAGCTGCACGCGGAAGCTCGCGTGGTTCACGATGACCTGGGCCGGGTCGCTCGGCACCTTCACCATGCTCAGCGCGGGAGCTTCGTCGAACCCTGACGAGCTTCCCCCCGTGGGATTGCGGGGCGTTCTGGTGTCCACACTCATCTAACCGAGTGATGTGTGTTTAGGACACTGCCTTGACCGCGGGGAAATGTCCGGACCGCGTCAAGATCTCCCAGCGGCGTCGGCCGGCCCGCGGAATCCGGGCCGGCCGACGTCCGGGGTGCTGCCTAGCGACGGCGGCGGGACGCCTCGTAGAGCACGACGCCCGCGGCGACACCGGCGTTCAGGGACTCCGTGCCGCCCGGCATGGGGATCCGGACGCGGTAGTCGCATGTCTCGCCGACGAGCCGCGAGAGGCCCTTGCCCTCGCTGCCGATGACGATGACCACGGGACCGGACAGCGCCTTGAGGTCGCCGACCTCGTGGTCGCCGTCCGCCGCGAGGCCGACGATCGCGAGCCCGGCCTTCTTGTACGCCTCAAGGACGCGGGTCAGGTTCGTGGCGCGGGCCACGGGCGTGCGCGCCGCGGCACCGGCGGCCGTCTTCCAGGCGCCCGCGGTCATGCCGGCGGCGCGGCGCTCGGGGACGACGACGCCGTGCCCGCCGAAGGCGGAGGCGGAACGCACCACGGCGCCGAGGTTCCGCGGGTCCGTCACGCCGTCGAGGGCGACGATCAGCGGGTCCTCGCCCTGGTCGTACGCGGCGGCCGCGAGCTCCTCGGGGTGCGCGTACTCGTAGGGCGGCACCTGGAGCACGAGCCCCTGGTGGTTGAGCCCGTTGGTCATGCGGTCCAGCTCGGGGCGCGGGGCCTCCATGAGGTGGATGCCGCCGCGCTCACCGGCGAGCTGCAGCGCCTCGCGGACGCGCTCGTCGTTGTCGATGAACTGCTGGACGTAGAGCATCGAGGCGGGCACGCCCTCGCGCAGCGCCTCGACGACCGAGTTACGGCCGACGACCATCTCGGAGGTGCCCTTGCCGCGGCCCTTCACGGGGCTGGGGCGGCGACCGCCGGGTCCGCCGGCCTTCTTGGCGGCGGCGTTGGCGATGCGGTTCTTCTTGTGTCCCTTGCGCGCCTCGGCGGGCGGCGTCGGGCCCTTGCCCTCAAGGCCGCGGCGCCGATTTCCACCGCTGCCGACCTGCGCGCCCTTCTTGCCGGACATGCGGCGGTTGTTAGCGGCCATGACCTACCTGTCTCTGTGTTGCGTGCGGCCGTCCGCCTGCTGCGTGCCGGCCCACTGCGTGACTGCGTACGTATATGAAGTGTGCCGCCCGGGTCGCCGGGCGGCACATCGCGAGGTCAGACGCTCAGCGCGGGCCGAGAGTCCACCGCGGTCCGGTCGGGCCGTCCTCGATGACGAGGCCCGACTGGTTGAGCTGGTCGCGGATGGCGTCGGCGGTGGCCCAGTCCTTGCGGCCACGCGCCGCCTCCCGCTGCTGGAGCACGAGGCGTACGAGGGTGTCGACGACCCCGTGGAGGTCGTCCCCGCGGTCGCTCTCGCCGGCCCAGTGCGGGTCGAGCGGGTCGAGGCCGAGGACGCCGAGCATGGCCCGCACCTCGGCGAGGCGCTCCACCGCGGCTTCCTTGTCGTCGGCGGCCAGGGCGGAGTTCCCCTGGCGGACCGTCGTGTGCACGATGGCGAGGGCCTGCGGGACGCCCAGGTCGTCGTCCATCGCGTCGGCGAAGGCGGGCGGCACGTCGGCGGCGGGCTCCACGGCGCCGCCCGCCTTCTCCATCACGCGCTGCACGAAGCCCTCGATCCGCGCGAAGGCGGACTCCGCCTCGCGCAGGGCCTCCTCGCTGTACTCGATCATCGAGCGGTAGTGCGGGGTGCCCAGGTAGTAGCGCAGGACGATCGGGCGCCACTTCTTGACCATCTCGGACACGAGGACCGAGTTGCCGAGCGACTTCGACATCTTCTCGCCGCTCATGGTGACCCAGCCGTTGTGCACCCAGTACCGCGCGAACGCGTCGCCGAAGGCCTTGGCCTGCGCGATCTCGTTCTCGTGGTGCGGGAAGATCAGGTCGATGCCACCGCCGTGGATGTCGAACTCACGGCCGAGGTACTTGTGGGCCATCGCCGAGCACTCCAGGTGCCAGCCCGGACGGCCGCGGCCCCAGGGGGTCTCCCAGGAGGGCTCACCCTCCTTGGCGGTCTTCCACATGGCGAAGTCGCGGGAGTCGCGCTTGCCGGTCTCGCCCTCGCTCTCCGGCTGCAGCAGGTTGTCCAGCTCCTGGTTGGACAGCTGCAGATAGCCGGGGAAGGACTTCACGTCGAAGTAGACGTTGCCGTCGGACTCGTACGCGTGACCGCGCTCGATCAGGCCGCGCATCATCTCGACCATCTCGGTGATGTGGCCGGTGGCGCGCGGTTCGTAGGTGGGCGGCAGGCAGCCGAGGACGTCGTAGCCGTCGTTGAAGGCCCGCTCGTTCTCGTACCCGATCGACCACCACGGGCGGCCCTGCTCGGCCGACTTCCGGATGATCTTGTCGTCGATGTCCGTGACGTTGCGGATGAACGTGACGTCGTAGCCGCGGTGGGCGAACCAGCGGCGCATGATGTCGAAGTTCAGGCCCGACCGGATGTGCCCGATGTGCGGGGCCGCCTGCACCGTCGCGCCGCACAGGTAGATCGAGACACAACCGTCGATGAGCGGGCTGAAGTCTCGGATCTGCCGGGCGCTGGTGTCGTACAGGCGAATCGTCACCACTCCAGGGTAGTGGGCGCAGGACAGTGCCCTGCGACCTCCTGGGCCAACAGGGCACGGAACTGTGACATGCGCGGGTCCGGGAAGGACCCGAAAAGGACGCGGGGGGGCCTCAGAGGCGGCCGACGACCTTGCGCGGGGTGACGCGGACGACGACGCGGGTCCCGTCCTCGGCGGAGGACTTGTTGAACTCCGCGTACTTGAGGCCGGTGTACTTCAGCGCCAGCTCGTCGATGAGCTCCTGCCCGCCCTCGGTGGTCAGCGTCGCCTCGCCGCGGATCTCGGCGTACGTGTACGGCGCGTCGAAGGGCTGGAGCAGCACCGTCACGCGCGGGTCGCGGCGGATGTTCTTCTCCTTGCGGCGGCCGAGCGTGGTGGAGAAGAGCAGGTCGTCGCCGTCCCGCTTCACCCAGACCGGTGAGATCTGGGGGCTGCCGTCGGGCTGGATCGTGGCGACGGAGATGAAGACGGGGGTGTCGAGCAGGGCCTTGAGCTTGTCGGACAGTTCGGCGGCCATTACGGATGCCTCTCTCTCGTACGTCGATGGCTGACGTGGGGCTGCGCTGTCGAGCGGTGCTGTCGAGCTGCGCGGTGGAGCCGCTGTAGGGGTGCGTTCCCTGTATTGCTCAACGCACCCCGCCCCACCGGCATTTCATCGGCCGGCAGCAGGCCGTCAGCCGGTCCGCACGACCAGTGCCGTGGCGATCGCGGCGAGGCCCTCGGCGCGGCCGGTGAGGCCGAGCCCGTCCGTCGTCGTGCCGGACACGGCGACCGGGGCGCCCGCGGCGGCGCTCAGCGTCTTCTGCGCCTCGTCGCGCCGCTTGCCGACCTTGGGGCGTACGCCGATGACCTGGACGGCGATGTTGCCGATCTCGAAGCCTTCGGCGCGCACGATCCTGGCGGCCTCGGCGAGCAGCGTCACACCGGAGGCGCCGGACCACTCGGGCCTGCTGGTGCCGAAGTGCGCGCCGAGGTCGCCGACGCCGGCGGCGGAGAACAGGGCGTCGCAGGCTGCGTGCGCGGCGACGTCGCCGTCCGAGTGCCCGGCGAGGCCCGCGCTCTCGCCCTCCCAGAGGAGCCCGGCACACCACAGCTCGCGCCCTTCCTCGAAGGCGTGCACGTCGGTGCCGATGCCGACCTGCGGGAGCGTGACCCGCGGCTGGTGCTCAGAAGCCATCGTTGGCCCTCCTGCGGGCGAGTACGGCCTCGGCCAGGACGAGGTCGAGGGGCCGCGTGACCTTGAAGGCTTCCTCGTGGCCGGGCACGACGACGACCTGGAGGCCGAGCTGCTCGACCATGCTGGCGTCGTCCGTGACGTTGTCGGTGACCGTCGCGTGGGCGCGGACGAGGGTGTCGCGCTCGAAGCCCTGCGGGGTCTGCACGGCGCGCAGGCGGGACCGCTCGGGCGTGGCGACCACGGGCTCGGGCGTGCCGGGCGCCGCAGGCTCGACCTGCTTGACGGTGTCGGTCAGGGGCAGCGCGGGGACGACGGCGGGGGCGCCGTCGCGTACGGCCTCGATGACGCCGTCGACGGTGTCGACGGGCACCAGCGGGCGGGCCGCGTCGTGCACCAGGACGACGCCGATGCCGTCCGGCAGGGCGTCGAGGCCGAGCTTCACGGATTCCTGGCGGGTCTCGCCGCCGGGGACCACGACGAAGTCGGTGCGCTCGGGCAGTGCGTGGTCGGCCAGGAGGGACTTGACCTCGGCGGCGCCCTCCGGCGGGGCCACGACGACGACGAGCGAGACGGCGCGGGAGGCGGCCATGGCCCGTACGGCGTGGATGAGCATGGGCGTGCCGTTCAGCGCGCGGAGCGCCTTGGGGGCGCCCGGGCCGAGCCGTACGCCGCGTCCGGCGGCGGGGATCACGACCGCGGTGCGGGATTCCTCAGACATCGCTTCCGTTCAGGTTTGTGTGCTCGGGAGGGCTGGGTATGGCCTTGGGGGAGTGCCGGGCGCGAGCCTTTGACCGGACCCTTCCGTGACATCTGGTCGAGCCAGCTGCTCGCCCGGCACGCACACCTGACAGCACTGATGACAGCACCGAGCACGACGTGAGTAGGACGTAAGAATGTAGGGATCGCGTCTGGGTACGAACATGCCGCAGCGCCCGGCGACACCATTGAGGGTCAGCGGGCACCGCGGCATTCATGGCGCCAAGACGTATGCGTTACGTCAGGACGCGATCAGGACGCGAGGACCTCGTCGAGCAGGGCCTCGGCCTTGTCTTCGTTCGTGTTCTCCGCGAGGGCGAGCTCGCTCACCAGGATCTGACGAGCCTTGGCGAGCATGCGCTTCTCACCCGCGGACAGTCCGCGCTCACGCTCACGACGCCACAGGTCACGCACGACTTCCGCGACCTTGATGACATCGCCCGAAGCGAGCTTCTCGAGATTTGCCTTGTAGCGACGGGACCAGTTCGTCGGCTCTTCGGCGTACGGCGCGCGCAGTACTTCGAAGACCCGGTCGAGCCCGTCCTGACCGACCACATCACGCACGCCGACGAACTCCGCATTGTCCGCAGGCACACGTACCGTCAAGTCGCCCTGAGCGACCTTCAGCACCAAGTAGGTCTTGTCCACGCCTTTGATCTGGCGAGTCTCAATGGCCTCGATCAGCGCGGCCCCGTGATGGGGATAGACCACGGTGTCGCCAACCTTGAACGTCATGTGACAGGTACCCCTTCCGTGGCTATCCATCCTAACACGAGAATCGCCTCTTCTGAATGGCGTTTTCGCAGGTCAGGGCATATCTCGGGGCTTGACAACAGCAACAGGAACGTGCTGCGAAGGGCTTCCGGAGCGGGGTATTCGCAGGTGGGAGCGGCTCTCCGGGGAAGCGGAAACGCGCCCGTTACACCCCCTTCGAGAGCGCTCCACGAGGCTGAACGTCCCGGTTTGCCGGGTTCCGAACGGTGAACTTCCGCTACTCCGTTCGGTGACCGGAGAGACACGCGAGCCCGCGTTCGACGTAAATCCGGAATTGATCAAGCGCCCCCGGTGATCAATTTCCCGGACTTCCCCGGACCACCATGCATTCCTTACCGGAAATCCGCGGGACGGGCCGTGATGACTCTTGACGGCACTTAAGTGAATGGTGAACGAGAGGCCAATGGCGCGGGCGTGACGGCCGGGGCGTGTGCGTCGGAAGACGAGCCGCGGGAGAGAGGCTCACCACCCGTAGGGGCGGGTCGGGTGCGGTGGCGCGGGAACGGCTCGGTAACCTGAGCCCGCTGACACACGCTTAGGACGGCTTTACGGCCGTCCCACCCTCCCCTACCGCTCTCGTTCAAGGAGTTGCCGCCGCCGTGAGCCGCAGCCTTCGACGTGGCGCCATTGCCGCCACCGCCATCGCGTTCTCGCTCGCGTCGCTCGCCGCGTGCGGCGCCGGTAACAACGCCCAGACGCACGAGATCAAGCCGGACAACGCCGCGACCGCCGTCGGCGACATCAAGATCCAGAACGCCATGGTGATCACCCAGCCCGACCTGAAGTCGACGGGCCCCGCGGTGATCGCCGCCACGATCTTCAACAACGGCAGTTCCGACCAGACCCTGGACGGGATCAAGGTCAACGGAACCGGCAAGACGGCGAAGATCACGCCGGCCAAGGACGACAAGACCTCCAAGCGGGGCGGTCCGCTGACCATCCCCGCCGGCGGCTCCGTCATCATCGGCGGCAAGGACAACGCGACCGCCGTCCTGCCCAGCAGCCGCGAGGCCGTCAAGGACGGCAACGCGCAGCCGGTCACCTTCGCCTTCAGCAAGACCGGCGACGTGAAGATGAAGACCTTCGTCGTGCCGGCCGAGAGCTACTTCAAGAAGTGGGGCCCGGTCGAGGTTCCCGAGGCTCCGGACTCGAAGCCGTCGACGAAGCCCACCGGAGTGGCGAGCGGTGAGCCCCACGACGGCGCCTCCGACCCCGCGGCCGAGGGCGGCCCCGCCAGCCCCTCGGACAAGCCGTCGGGCAACGCTTCCGACGCGGCCACGGACCCGTCCGGCGCCGCTTCGGAGAACGCGGGCACCCAGCACTGACGCTGTCGCGTCGCGGACAGAAAGAGGGCGGGAACCCGGTGCCGGGTTCCCGCCCTTTCACGTGCCTGCTGGAAGCTCACGCGCCCACTGAGGGGTCGTCTACGGCTCGAACTTGTAGCCGAGGCCGCGCACCGTCACCAGGTAGCGCGGGGCCCCCGGGTCGGGCTCGATCTTGGCGCGCAGGCGCTTGACGTGGACGTCGAGGGTCTTGGTGTCCCCCACGTAGTCCGCGCCCCAGACGCGGTCGATGAGCTGCATGCGGGTCAGGACGCGGCCCGCGTTGCGCAGGAGCATCTCCAGGAGGTCGAACTCCTTGAGGGGCAGGTCGACCTTGGAGCCGGAGACCGTGACGACGTGGCGGTCCACGTCCATGCGGACCGGGCCCGCCTCCAGGGCCTGCGGTGCGACCTCCTCGGGCTCGCCGCGGCGGCGCAGGACCGCACGGATGCGGGCCACGAGTTCGCGCGAGGAGAAGGGCTTGGTGACGTAGTCGTCGGCTCCTATTTCGAGGCCGACCACCTTGTCGATCTCGCTGTCCTTGGCGGTGACCATGATCACCGGGACGTTGGAGCGGCTGCGCAGCTGGCGGCAGACCTCCGTGCCGGGCAGGCCCGGCAGCATCAGGTCGAGCAGGACGAGGTCGGCGCCGTTGCGCTCGAACTCGTCGAGTCCGTCGGGCCCGGTGGCCGCGATGGCGACCTCGAAGCCCTCTTTGCGGAGCATGTAGGACAGGGCGTCGCTGAAGGATTCCTCGTCCTCGACGACGAGCACTCGGGTCACGGAAGGACCTCCGGGGCAGGAATGGGTTCGTACGCAGTGATCTCGTCGGGCCGTGCGGTGCCGGCTTCACTGCCGTCTCCGCCGTGACCGGGTCCGCGGTCGCGGGTCGCGGCTGCTTCGGGCAGCCGCAGGGTGAAGGTGGAGCCCTGTCCCTCGGAGCTCCACACGGTGACCTCCCCGCCGTGCGAGGCGGCCACGTGTTTGACGATGGCGAGGCCGAGGCCGGTGCCGCCGGTGGCCCGGGAGCGGGCCGGGTCCACGCGGTAGAAGCGCTCGAAGATGCGCTCCTTGTCCTTGTCCGAGATGCCGATCCCCTGGTCGGTGACCGCCACCTCGATGAAGTCTCCGCCCGGTGCGTTGACCCGGCGGGCGGCGATGCCCACCCGGGTGCGTGCGGGCGAGTAGTTCACGGCGTTCTCGACGAGGTTGCCGAGGGCCGCCGCGAGCTGGCCGCGGTTGCCCCATATCTGCAGGTCGGCGGTGCCGCCCGCGGCCATGGTGATCTGCTTGTGCGAGGCCTGGTGACGGCTGCGGTCGATCGCCTCCGCCACCAGTTCGTCGACACGGACGGGTTCGGCGTCCTCAAGGGGGTCGTCGTTCTGGACCCGGGAGAGGTCGATGAGCTCCTGGACGAGGCTGGTCAGGCGGGTCGCCTCGATCTGCATGCGGCCCGCGAAGCGCTCGACGGCCTCGGGGTCGTCCGAGGCGTCCATGACGGCCTCGGAGAGCAGGGAGAGCGCCCCTACCGGGGTCTTGAGCTCATGGCTCACGTTCGCGACGAAGTCGCGTCGTACGGCCTCGATGCGGCGGGCCTCGGTGAGGTCCTCCACGAGGAGCAGGACCAGGCGGGAGCCGAGGGGCGCCACGCGGGCGGAGACGGCCAGGGCCTCGCCCCGGCCGGTGCCGCGGCGTGGCAGGTCGAGCTCGACCTGGCGTATCTCGCCGTCGCGGCGGGTGTCGCGCGCCATCTGGAGCATGGGCTCCACGGCGAGCTTGCCGCCGCGGACCAGGCCGAGGGCGTACGCGGCCGAGCTGGCCTTGACGACGCTGTCCGCCTCGTCGAGTACGACGGCCGACGAGCGGAGCACGGAGAGAACCGTGTCGACGCCCGGCGGCAGTACGGGGTCTGTGTGCAGGGAGGTCCGGGTGGGGCGTTTCAGGTCGCGCTCGCTCCAGCGGAACGCCAGCATGGCGATGACACCGGTGCACACCCCGGCGATCGCTGCCGCTGCGGCGACCGCCGCGTTCACGTCCATGCCCCCAGGTTATGCGCCGGACGAGCGCCTGCCCCAGCCATCCGGGTGCCCGCTCGAACACTCGTCGCCCAGAGTTCACCGAGGGGACGGTGTTGGTTCACTTCGGCCGAACGGGTTGCCCGGGCCCGTGCGGGTGCGGCTCCGGGTGGCGCACCACGCGTCGCCCACAGTTCACCTCGGTGACAGGGGCGGTTCATTCGGGATGTCGGAAACGGACGCGTGGGACCCGCACCGTGGGAGCGTGGGGGTCACCCCCCGGGACGTACTAGAGAGGGACATCCACATGCGGGACGCGTACCACGAGGAACTTGACTCGATCGGCGAAGGCCTGGTCGAGATGGCCCGCCTCGTCGGGTCCGCGATCGGGCGCGCCACCACGGCCATGCTCGACGCCGACCTGAAGATGGCGGAGAGCGTGATCGCCGCCGACCAGAAGGTCGACGATCTGCAGCACGAGCTGGAGGCGCGCGCGATAGCCCTCCTCGCACGGCAGCAGCCGGTCGCCACCGACCTGCGCATCGTCGTCACCTCGCTGCGGATGAGCGCCGACCTGGAGCGCTCGGGCGACCTCGCCCAGCACGTCGGCAAGCTGACCCGCCTGCGCTTCCCGGCGTCGGCCGTTCCGCAGGATCTGCACGCGACGATCCTGGAGATGGGGCAGCTCGCGCAGCGGCTGATGGCCAAGGCCGCGGAGGTCATCATCACGAAGGACGTCGACCTGGCGCTCCAGCTGGAGCAGGACGACGACGAGATGGACCTGCTGCACCGGACGCTCTTCCAGCACCTGATGGACGACCGCTGGAAGCACGGCATCGAGACGGCCGTGGACGTGACGCTGCTCGGCCGCTACTACGAGCGGTTCGCGGACCACGCCGTATCGGTCGCGAAGCGGGTCGTCTACCTGGTGACCGGCGAGCACGCGGACGAGATGCAGCAGACGGGGACGCCGGTGGAGGGCGCCTGAGCCTGTTCCGTACGCAAGGAATGTGCCCCGCACCGGTGGTGCGGGGCACATTCCTGTTCTGGGCGGGCTCTGGGTACGTCAGCCGCAGCCGCCACCGCACTGGCACGGTCCGCCCGACTGGCAGCCGCAGCTGCAGCCCGGGCCGCAGCTGCAGGAGCCAAGGAGCACGAGCGCGGGCAGGCCCGGCGTGGCGGCCGCCTGCACGGGGACGGGTTCGGTCATGGGGGACTCGGCCATGGGTCTCCTCCTCGAAGGCGTACTGCCTGATGCCCCTTCCATGCCCACAGGAAGGGGCGCACCAACGGCGCACACGCGCGTGCGGCGGACCCGTCGCGTCGGGAGACCACCCACGCAACTCCCTCCACAACCTCCACTCAAATGCCTTACTGTGATGGCGCTGTAACGGATGGTTCGAAGCTCAGGTTCCTGACCTGGGTTCTTCTTATGTGGGGGGTCACATACCGTGCGTACGCGCACCATCGCGACCGCGACAGCACTCGCGGTCCTCTTCAGTTCGGCGGCCCTGGTCGCGGTGGCGTCCGGACCCGCCGCAGCGGACTCGGCGAAACTCCTGGACGTGAAGTCGGCGGCCGACGTACTCGTGGACGGGGCGCACCAGCGCGTCTACGTCTCCGACCCGGTCGAGGGCAAGATCGTCGTCACGGACTACACGGGCGCCGTCAAGGCGACCCTGGACGGGCTGCCGGACGTCGACGGCCTGGCGCTCTCGCCCGACTCCGGCCAGGTGTACGCGGCGGTCGCCGGGCTCGACCGGATCGTCTCCGTGGACACGTCCTCGTACACCCAGAGCGCCAGCTACAAGCTCGACGGCGCGGAGAGGCCGCGCACGCTGGCGATGGCGAGCGGCAAGTTGTGGTTCGGCTACGGGCCCGATACCGAGGGGGGCATCGGCTCGCTCGACCTCTCCGGCGGTGGGCCGGTCGTCGCGCTCGGCCAGGACGGCGACGCGAGTTTCTCCGCCGCGCCCGAACTGGGGTCCGACCCGGACTCGGGGATCCTCGTGGCCGGTGAGAAGGAGACGAGCAACGACTCCCTGACGGTGTACGACGTGTCGGGGCCGAAGCCGGAGCTGCGCGTCACCAAGTCGGTGGAGGGCGGCTTCTTCGACGACATCGCGGTCTCCCCCGACGGGACCCAGATCGTCACGGCGAGCGGCTCCCCGTACTACCACCCGGTGTACTCCACGGAGGATCTCTCCCCGCTGGGCCGCTACAACTCGGGGAGCTACGGCTCCGCCGTGGACATCGCCCCGGACGGCACCGTGGCGGCGGGCACCTTCTCCTGGTACGGGCCCGACGTGCACATCTACCAGCAGGGCAAGTGGTCCAAGGTGCGGGAGTACGAGTTCCCGAACACCAGTGGCAGCAGCGGCGGCGACACCCTGGTCGACGGCGGCCTCGCCTGGGCCCCGGACGGCAGCCGCCTCTTCGCGGTCTCCGACAACGGCAACGGCGCGTTCTCGCTGCGGGTGCTGACCGAGCCGGGCAAGTCGCTGCCCGCGCTCACGGTCGCCGCGCCCGAGGAGGCGACGCGGGCCAGGTCCCTCACCGTCACCGGCACGCTCACGGACACGGCGCCGCTGCCCGCCGGGACCGAACTGTCCGTGACGCGCACGGACATCGAGTCCCCCGACGGCAAGAAGCTGCCCGCGGTGAAGACCGGGGCGGACGGTTCCTTCTCCCTCACCGACACCCCGCCCGCGGGCGGCAAGGTGACGTACAAGGTCGCCTACGCGGGCGACTCCACGCACGCCGCGGCCTCCGCGTCGGACACGGTGGAGGTCTCGCGGAGCACGCCGAAACTGACCCTGAACAAGAACGGCAACGTCTACTCCTACGGCGCGGACGTCTCCTTCACGGCGCACCTCGGCACCACGTACAAGAACCGCACCGTCGAGATCTGGGCCGATCCCTACGGCTCCGACAAGCCCGACAAGCTCGTCAAGAAGGGCGTCGTGAACGCCCGCGGGGACCTGTCGGCCACCGTCGACATGAAGCGCGACACGAAGCTCACCGCGGTCTTCGCGGGCGACGCCCGTTACGCGTCCAAGAAGGCCACGTCGACGGCGTACGCCAAGGTGAAGGTCTCCACCTCCGTCTCCAAGCACTACAAGACGGGCACGATCGGCTCCACGAAGTACTACTACTTCCACAAGAACACCGACCCGGTCCTGACCACGACGATGTCGTACTACAAGGGCCGCGAGCACCGTTTCGAGCTGCAGGTGCGTGTGGACGGCACGTGGCGGTCCGGGGGCGCGAACGAGTACTACCGGCTCAACGCCGACGGCACGTCCACCGTGCGCCTGGAGGCTCCCGGCCAGTCGGGCGTCAGGGCCCGTATCCGCGCGTCGTACGTCAACGGGACCTCGGGCGACAACGTGAACTCGACGACGCACGGGGCCTGGAGGTACCTGAACTTCACGCGGTAGAGCGGGCGGCAGGGACGGTCGCCGTCTCTGCCGTCAGCGCCGTCTCCTCGGCGGGCAGCCCCCTCATCAGCGACCAGTAGCCGACGGCGGCGACCGTGCCGATGACCGCGCAGGTGCCCCAGAGCCACTGGGCTCCGAAGCGGTCGATGACGAAGCCGGACATCAGCGGGGCGACGAGCGCGGCGACGGCCCAGGACAGGGTGTACATACCCTGGTAGCGGCCCCTGCCGTGGAGCGGGGAGAGCCGTACGACGAGGCCGGTCTGCGTCGGGGCGTTCACGATCTCGGCGAGGGTCCAGACGCACACGGTGAGGGCGAAGACGCCGATGGACCCGGCGAAGGCGGTGAGCCCGAAGCCGTAGCCCGCGAGCAGGGCGGAGATGATCAACAGCCGCTGCGGGTCCCGGTGTTCGATGAAGCGCGTGACGGGAATCTGCAGAGCGACGATCAGCACTCCGTTGACGGCGATGGCCACCCCGTAGTCGGCGGCGGTGAATCCGGCCTCGCCCATGGCGACGGGCAGTCCCACGGAGCCCTGCTGGAAGATCAGCGCGATGAGGAAGGACAGGCCGACGACGCCCATGAAGCGTCCGTCGCGCAGAACGGTCCCGAGGCCGACGTCCGGTTCCGACGCCTTCTCCAGGGCGGTCCGCACGGGCCTGGACTCCGGCAGCTTCGCGAAGACGACGATGGCGCAGACCATGGTCATGGCGGCTTCGATGAGGAATCCGGCGAGGTAGCTGAACTCGGCGATGAAGCCGGCGCCCGCGGACGAGATCGCGAAGCCGAGGTTGATGGCCCAGTAGTTGAGGGAGAAGGCCCGCACCCGGTCCTCGGGGCGGACGATGTCGGCCATCATCGCCTGGACGGCGGGCCGGGAGGCGTTGCTGGCCATGCCGACGAGGAAGGCGACGGCGGCGATGGCCAGGGGGTCCTTCATGAAGCCGAGGAGGGTGACGGAGAGGGCGGTGGAGGCCTGGGCGATGAGGAGGGTGGGGCGCCGCCCGAGCCGGTCGGTCATGACGCCCGCGCCGAGCGAGGAGACGACGCCGCCGAGTCCGTGCAGGGCGGCGACCAGACCGGCGTAGGTCGCGGAGTAGCCGCGGTCGAGGGTCAGATAGAGCGCCATGAAGGTGGCCACGAAGGCGCCGAGGCGGTTGACCAGGGTGCTGGTCCACAGCCACCAGAACTCGCGGGGAAGACCGGAGACGGACTCCTTGGCGGCACGTCTCAGGGCGGCGAGTGGCATCGGGGTCCCCCACAGGATCAGGCAAGTATGTAAGTGTCGCCAGCGACAAGCGAACATTACGACCGACGATCCGGGAAGAGCCAGTGGATTAGCAGAACCCGTCAACTGTGGCCCGGCCCGTCGACGTGCTGTCCGGGCTACGGGCGGACGCGCGGGGCACCCGGCGGTTCGATTACGCTCAGGGGCATGGCCGACGCACCGTACAAGCTGATCCTCCTCCGTCACGGCGAGAGCGAGTGGAACGCGAAGAACCTGTTCACCGGCTGGGTGGACGTCAATCTCAACGAGAAGGGCGAGAAGGAGGCGGTCCGCGGCGGTGAGCTGCTCAAGGACGCCGGTCTGCTCCCCGACGTGGTCCACACGTCGCTCCAGAAGCGCGCGATCCGCACGGCCCAGCTGGCGCTGGAGTCCGCCGACCGCCACTGGATCCCGGTCCACCGCAGTTGGCGCCTGAACGAGCGCCACTACGGAGCCCTTCAGGGCAAGGACAAGGCGCAGACGCTCGCCGAGTTCGGCGAGGAGCAGTTCATGCTCTGGCGCCGCTCGTACGACACCCCGCCGCCGGCGCTGGACCGCGAGGCGGAGTACTCGCAGTTCTCCGACCCCCGCTACGCGACGCTCCCGCCGGAGCTGCGCCCGCAGACGGAGTGCCTCAAGGACGTCGTCGTCCGCATGCTCCCGTACTGGTTCGACGGCATCGTCCCCGACCTCCTCACGGGCAAGACGGTCCTGGTGGCGGCCCACGGCAACTCGCTGCGCGCCCTGGTCAAGCACCTGGACGGCATCTCGGACGAGGACATCGCGGGCCTGAACATCCCGACGGGCATCCCGCTGGCCTACGAACTGGACGCGGACTTCAAGCCCGTGAAGCGGGGCGGCACGTACCTGGACCCGGACGCGGCCGCGGCGGCGATCGAGGCGGTCAAGAACCAGGGCAAGAAGAAGTAGGCACAGGCACCACGGCTGACGCCGACGTGCTTCGGGCCCCCTGCCTGCGGGTCATCCGCCGGCAGGGGGCTCTTGTCATGGGGTGCCCGCGTCTGTGATGCCCTCGGCGAGTTCTCCCACCGCGTTCAGGATCCACTGGCCGAAGGCCGTCGGGGCGATCAGGACGCCGAAGACCAGGACTATGACCACCGTCAGCTGTTCGTCGGTTCGTTTGCGGGCCTGTGTGCGTCTCCGTAGGCGCACGATGATGATGACCGCCAGCAGAACCGCAAGGTTGATCGTCAGTACCACTGGCCAGTCCCCCCATCAGGCAAGAACGTCCCAGCTCTCTTGTGTAGACCGAACCGCGTGATGGGGGCACCCAGTTGGGTGGGGTTGGCGGCAAAGCGTCTGTTCGGGGCCGGATCGGTGGACTTGTCAGGGGCGCAGGTCCCGTTGTGCCTCGTGCAGGTTTCGGGGGTGCACCTTGTTCGTCGTCCCATAGAGCTCGATGCGGGAGTGCAGGTCTCCGGAGAAGTCCGGTACGTCGATCTGGTCGAACTCGCGGACCTCGTTGATGCCCACCGTGGCGCTGTAGGGGGCCAGGCCGTCGATCTTCGTCAGGCCCGCCCGCTCGTTGGTGACGCGGATGTTCCAGTGCGTGAAGCGGGCGCCGAAGAGCGGGCCCGCGCTCGCGTCTCCCCCGTGGCGGCCGTTGTTCTCGATCGTGATGTCCGTGCGGACGTTCGCGAACGGCATGCCCCTGTGGCTGTCGAACGTGCCCATCCGCATGGTGCCCCGCGACCAGACGTTGTAGGAGGACAGACCCTCCACGTTGATGCCGTGGAGCTGGGTGCCCGACGGCGCCGGGACCGTGCGCTCGTCGATCGTGAAGTCCTCCACGAGGTTGTCGTGCGAGCCCTCCCGGCAGAAGTACGGGTGGTGTGCGCCCCGGCCGGCGACCCGCGTGCGGCGCAGGGTGCACGCCGATGCGCTGACCAGGCCGAAGCCGTTGTCCACGTGGCGCACCACGATGTCGTCCGCCCAACAGTCGTACGCACACTGGAACGTGACCCCGTTGTACCCCTTGTCCAGGAGGTGCGGGGATTGCGGCGTCTCCACCGCCGCCAGGGTGAGCCCTTCGACTCCCGCGCCCGTCAGCGCCTTTACGTGTGTCGTCAGGCGCGGGTCCCATTCCGGGCGTACGTCCAAGGGGAGGGGGCGTTCCAGGGTGATCGTGCCCCGCATTGTGCTCTTCGCCGCGCTCTTCTTTACTGACGTGATGCGTACCGGCCACTCGTACGGGACGTACGACGTCAGTTTCGTCTTGTCGTCCCACGTGTACGCCTCGGCGCCCGCGCCGCCGCCCGCCATGTGCTCCAGGAGCGTGTGGTCCGCGTCATCCGCCAGGCGTAGGAGCACCAGGTCGCCCTTGTGGAGGTGCGTGGTGTCCCGCACCTCCAGGGTGCGGTCGCCCCGGGTCGCGGGGTGCACGGGCGTGAGGGTCCGCCACTCGTCCCGCTTGTTGCCCGTCCAGCCCTCGAAGGGCCAGGCCTTCGCCTTGATGGCCGTCGTCAGCGACTCCCAACGGGGCTGCGGGCAGAGCCAGATGAGGCCGCCCGCCCAGGACCAGCTGGACTTGTCGCCGCCGTAGCGGGAGCCGTACGGGCCGATCAGTTCCGTGAGGTTCTTCGTCGCGCGGAGGGTGGTGCGCGAACTGCCCGCACCCCTCAGCACCACGTTGTCGTGCGCGATGCGGATGATGCCGTCGATGCGGTACTCGCCGGGCGGGACGACGACCGTGCCGCCGCCCCTCCTTCCGGCTTCGGCCAGGGCCCGGTTGATCGCCGGGGCCGCGTCCCGCGTGCCGTCCGGCACCGCTCCGTAGTCCCTGACGTTCACGACCACCTTGCGGCGCGGCAGACGGCGGGTGCCGGAGAAGGCGCCCGCGCGGGCTATGTAGGGGACTTGGGGGTGCGTGTACGGGGTGGCCCTGAACTCCCGCCAGAGGGCGGGGGTCTCGGTTTCAGCGGGGACGGGCTTCGCCCACGCCGTCCCGCCGGTCGCGGCCACCGCCGCCACGGCTATCGCCCCGCCGAGTACGCCACGTCTGCTGGGGTGTTCCATGCCCGCCGCCACCTTCCATGGATGTGAACGCCATTCATGTCTGCGATGGGCGTGAGCATGCCACGGCCATCCACGGCGGGGAAGGTGTCCTGCATGGCCCGCTTGAGGCTGCGGTCTCCGTGCCGCAGTCCTGGTGCCGCCGGGTCAGTCCTGCGGCTGAGTCAGGTGGGTGAACGCGTCCAGGTTCCGCGTGGACTCGCCCCGCGATACCCGCCACGCGTACTCCTTGCGGATCGCCGAGGCGAATCCCAGCTCCAGGAGCGTGTTGAAGGAGCCGTCCGCGTTCTCCAGGACGGAGCCGAGCAGGCGGTCGAGCTCCTCCGGGGTGACCGCCGAGAGCGGGAGCTTGCCGGTGAGGTAGATGTCGCCGAGGGAATCGATCGCGTAACTCACGCCGTACAGGCGGAGGTTCCGCTCAAGGAGCCAGCGGTGCACCGCGTCGTGGTTCTCGTCGGGGTGCCGGATCACGAACGCCGTCAGCGACAGCGCGTGCTTGCCGATCCTCAGCGAGAGCGTCGTCGACAACTTGCGGGTGCCCGGGAGCGTCACCACGTACGAGCCGCTCTGCGGGCTCTCCCACTCCAGTTCCGCCTCGTCCAGCGTCCGCTCGATGATCGCGATCGCCGCTGCGTCAGCCTGATCAGCCATGATGCGAGCGTACGCGACGCCTGTGCTCATGCACGGCCGCCGTGTACACGTCCGCCGTGGCCGACGCGGCCGTGTCCCAGCCGAAGGACTGCGCGTGCTGCGCGGCAGCGGCGCCCATGCGGTCCACCAGGTGCGGGTTCTCGGCGAATTCGCGCAGCACGCGCGCGTAGTGGGCCGGTTCGTGGCCGTCGACCAGGAAGCCCGTCACCCCGTCGCGTACGGCGACCGGCAGACCGCCCACCGACGCCGCGAGGACCGGGGTGCCCGCCGCCTGCGCCTCTATGGCCACCAGGCCGAACGACTCGCTGTACGACGGCATCACCAGGACCGAGGCCGCCCGGAACCAGTCCGCCAGCTGCTCCTGGCCCACCGGCGGCTGGAAGCGGACCACGTCCGCGATGCCCAGCCTGGCGGCCAGCTTCTGCAGTCCCTCCGGCTTCGCGAGGCCGCTGCCGCTCGGGCCGCCCACCACGGGGACGACGATGTTCGAGCGGAGCTCGGGGCGCTGGTCCAGGAGGACCGCGACCGCGCGCAGCAGCACGTCCGGCGCCTTCAGGGGCTGGATACGGCCCGCGAAGAGCGGGACCAGGGCGTCCTGCGGGAGGCCGAGGCGATGGCGGGCCGCCGCGCGGCCGTCGGCGGGGCGGAAGCGGTCGAGGTTCACGCCGGGGTGGACGACGGCGACCTTGCCCGCGTCCGCTTCGTAGTGGCGTACGAGCTCGTCGGCCTCTTCGGAGGTGTTGGCGATCAGCCGGTCGGCCGCCCGCACGATCTGCGTCTCGCCGATCACGCGCGCCGCGGGCTCCGGGGTGTCACCCTCCGCGAGCGCCGCGTTCTTGACCTTCGCCATCGTGTGCATGGCGTGCACGAGCGGCACGCCCCAGCGCTCGGCGGCGAGCCAGCCGACGTGCCCGCTGAGCCAGTAGTGGGAGTGGACCAGGTCGTAGTGGCCGGGGCGGTGGCCCGCCCATGCCTGCATCACACCGTGCGTGAAGGCACAGAGCTGGGCGGGCAGCTCCTCCTTCGCCAGGCCTTCGTACGGCCCCGCGTCCACGTGGCGCACGAGGACGCCCGGAGCGAGCTCGACGGCCGGCGGCAGCGCGCCCGTCGTCGAACGCGTGAAGATCTCGACCTCGATGTTGATGGCCGCGAGCCGCTTGGCCAGCTCCACGATGTAGACGTTCATGCCGCCCGCGTCGCCCGTGCCGGGCTGGTGCAGCGGGGACGTGTGCACGCTGAGCATGGCCACCCGGCGGGGGCGGCGGTGCGTGCCGGGGAGCCGGAGCCTGCTGGGCGCTGCCGGCGAGCGACGGCCGAGCCTGGTCACGTATTGGCTCACGTGGCGGTCCTCCTTGTGCGCGCGCGGGCATGTCTCAAGGGAGGGCGTGCACGGTCCTCCAGAGGGGGAACATCGGAAGAGTCAACTCCATTTCCGCTTTGCCAAATCATTACCGGGCGGGGCTCAACCCGATCACCGGACGAGGCCCAACCCGATCACCGGACGAGATGCGGCCCGGTGATCGGACGAGGCGCGGCCCTCGCCGCGGCGCATACCCTTCCCCTTATGGCCTCCCGCACCCCTTCCCGCCCCGTGGGAACGGTGACGCGCGGGACCACGAACCCCAATCGCCTGCGCCGCATGGACCGCTGGATCGCCGCCACGCACGGCGCCGAGCTGCGGCGATCCACCGATCCCGTCGCCGTCGACCTCGGTTACGGGGCCGCCCCCTGGACGGCCGTCGAGCTGCTCGCGCGGCTCAGGACCGCCGCCCCGCACACGCGCGTGGTCGGCGTCGAGATCGATCCGGCGCGGGTCGCCGCCGCGAAGCCGTACGAGCGGGAGGGGCTCTCCTTCCGACACGGCGGCTTCGAGGTCCCGCTGCCGGGCGGGCCCGCGCTGATCCGGGCCGCGAACGTGCTCCGGCAGTACGACGAGGAACAGGTCGCCGCCGTGTGGGAACGGTTGTGCGAGCGGCTGGCACCCGGCGGACTGCTCGTGGAGGGGACGTGCGACGAGATCGGGCGGCGGCACGTCTGGGTCGCGCTCGGGCCCGAGGGGCCGCGCACGGTGACGTTCGCGACCCGCCTCGGATCGCTCGACCGCCCTTCGGACCTCGCCGAGCGCCTGCCCAAGGCGCTGATCCACCGGAACGTGCCGGGCGAGCCGGTGCACGCCTTCCTGCGCGACTTCGACCGGGCCTGGGCCGCCGCCGCTCCCTACGCCTCGTACGGCGCCCGGCAGCGGTGGATCAGGTCGGTGCGGGCCCTGGCCTCCGACTGGCCGGTGACGGACCGCCCCGCACGCTGGCGGCAGGGTGAAGTGACCCTGCCGTGGGAAGCGTTGGCGCCGCGCCGGAGCTGAGAGACACGGCGCCGGGGCCACGAGACAGCCGGCCGGGGGTGAACGCGCGGGATGCCCCCGGGTGAATGCGCGAGGCACTGACGGGTGAACTCCGCGCGCGGCGGGCCGCGGAGGGAACGATCTACCAGTGCCGTTCGTCACATGGGGCGGGTGGGGATCGGAGTTGCCGTTGCGCTCTGTCGTATTGCGCGTCGGCATGGCACCATCCCCGGGGCAACCGTAAGTTACTGACGGTAAATCAGCTTGGGGGAGGCGGACGTGACCGGCAAGCGGAGTTCGACTGTGGCTGGCCTGGCGCTGATCTGCGCGGCAGCGGTGCTGAGCACACCGGGCGCGGCCTACGCGAGTCCTGCGAAGCCAACGCCCGGCACGAACAAGTCCCTTGAGGACGTGCGCAAGGAGATCGAGAAGCTCTACCACGACGCGGGCGTCGCCACGGACGCGTACAACGCGGCGGAGGAGAAGAGCGAGAAGCAGTCCAAGCACATCGTGAAGCTCGCCCGTTCCATCACCGAGGGCCAGCGGAAGCTGGACAGGCTCAAGTCCCGCGCGGGCGCCGCCGCCCGCGCCCAGTACCGCAGCGGCGGGGTGTCCTCCGAGGCCCGGCTGATGCTGAGCGACGACCCCCAGGAGTTCCTGGACCGCGCCGGACGCATGCGGGAGGGCCACAAGGCCACCAAGGGCATGCTGACGGAGATGGAGCGGACGCAGGAAGACCTGCGGATCTACGCCAAGGACGCCACCGCCCAGTGGAAGAAGCTGGAGTCCAACCGCAAGGCGAAGGCCGAGTCGAAGAAGAAGATCAAGAAGAAGATCGCGGCCGCCGAGGAGATGGAGTCGAAGCTCGAGAAGAAGGAGCGCGAGCGGCTCCGGAAGCTCGAGGAGGAGGCCCAGCTCAAGAAGCAGTCGGCGTGGGTGAGTTCGGGCGTCCTGAAGGACATCGACGGCAAGGCGACCGGACCGGGCAAGAAGGCCGTCGAGTTCGCCACCGCGCAGCTCGGCAAGCCGTACGTGTGGGGCGCCGAGGGCCCGTCCTCGTACGACTGCTCCGGACTCACGTCCAAGGCCTGGGCCGCCGCCGGCAAGGGAATTCCGCGTACGTCACAGGAGCAGTGGAAGCAGCTCCCGCACATCGACATCAAGAACATGCGCCCCGGCGACCTGATCATTTATCACGCGGACGCCAGCCATGTCGGGATGTACGTGGGTGACGGCGCGATCGTGCACGCGCCGCGGCCGGGACGCGATGTCACCGTCGCGGGCGCGGGATCGATGCAGATCCTCGGGGTCGTGCGGCCCGACAAGTAGGCGCTCCAGGCGGAACCAGGGGGCCGGCGGGCACGAGCCCGGCCCCCTGGATCCGCGCTGTGCCCCAGGTCATGTGACCCACCGCACCCTCGGCCCGCCTCTCAACCCTCACGGCGTGATGTTCGTCATCCCTGTCGGGGGCTGTCGTGCCCAATTGCGGTCCTTGATGCGGCATATGACGGTGGCTGTTTGCCGTGCGCCATTCCAATCGGGCCTCGGCTAACGCTATGGTCCCCGTCGGTGGAGCGTTCGACCGTCGATCCACCATGCCCTCGGGGGGAGGGAAGGAACCCAAGCCATGCCCGTACCCATACCGCGGCAGAGGGCGATCCCGGCCGCGGAAGGCGGTCAGGCTCACGCTCTGCCGACGCCGTCGCCCGCACCCGTGCGGGCCACCGAACCCGTACCCACTCCCGTGGGGCACCTGCCGACGTCCAGCGACACGGACCAGCAGGCGACCGGCCCCGGCCTCAGCCTCCTGGTGATCGAGGACGACCCGGTGGGCTCCCTGAGCGTCCCCCGGATGCTCGACGCCGCGGGCAAGCCCATCCGTATCCGCACCGCCCGCAACCTCACCGAGGCCGAGCGGCTGCTCACCGACGACGTGCACTGCATCCTGCTCGACCTGGCCCTGACCGGCCCGGCCTCCGCCGCGGAGGACGACGGGGACGAGCTCGCCACGCTCAAGCACGTCCTGCGCCTCGCACCCCGGCACGCCGTCCTCGCGCTCACCGCGAGCGGCGACACCGAGGGCGGCGCCGAGGCCGTGCGGGTCGGCGCCCAGGACTATCTCTTCCGTGACGAGCTGGACGGGCGGCTCCTCAGCCGCGCCATCCGGTACGCCGTGGAGCGCAAGCGCGCGGACGCCGCCCAGCGCCAGCTGACGGAGTCGCGCCTGCGGGCCCAGGAGAACGCCCGCCTGGAGCGCGGGCTGCTGCCGACGCCGCTCCTGGACGGCTCACCGCTGCGGTTCGCCGCGCGCTACCGCCCGGGGCGTTCGCGGGCGCTGCTCGGCGGCGACTTCTACGACACGGTGCGCACCCCCGACGGCTCGGTGCACGTCATGATCGGCGATGTCTGCGGCCACGGCCCGGACGAGGCGGCGCTCGGTGTCGAGCTGCGCATCGCCTGGCGGACGCTGACCTTCGCGGGCCTGTGCGGCGACGAGCTGCTCAGCACGCTGCAGAAGGTCCTGGAGCACGAGCGGGCCGACGACGAGATCTTCGCGACGCTCTGCACGGTCGACATCGCACCCGACGGCCGCCGGGCCGGGCTCTGCCTGGCGGGACACCCGTCACCGCTGATCGCCCGCGACGGCCACCTCGCCGAGCTGCTGCCCTACGAGAACAACGGCCCGGCGCTCGGGCTCCTGCCGAACGCCCGCTGGCCGCGCCGCCAGGTGGAGCTCGGCGGCAAGTGGAGCCTGATGCTCTACACGGACGGCCTGATCGAGGGACGCATCGGCGAGGGCAACCAGCGCCTCGGCCAGGACGGCATGGTGGCGATGCTCCGCCGCCAGATCGCGGCGGGCCTGCGGGGCGACGAGCTCCTGGAGGCCGCGGTGAACGAGGTGCGTGAGCTCAACGGCGGGGATCTGACCGACGATGTCGCCGTGCTGCTCCTGGACCGCGACCGGGAACGCTAGCCGCGCCGGGAGCAGCTGCGGGGCCCCTCAGCGGGGGCCGTCCCTCAGTGGCTACCGGCCGCCGTTGTACGGCCCGTACGGACCGTCGCTGCTGGAGCCGCGGCGCCCGCCGCCGCCCCCGCCGGTGATCTGCCGGATCGCGGGGCGCACGTCGACCATGTAGACGATGGTCGCGACGAGCCCGATGATCGGCAGGAACGACAGGATGTTGAAGATCAGGTTCACGATGAAGGCGAGGCCAAGGATGATCAGCCAGAACGGCTTGGTCTTCTTGTCCGCCGCGCGATAGGCGTCCTCACGCCGGACGGCCGCGTCGACGAGCGCGAAGCCGCTGAAGACGATCAGCGCCAACGACAGCAGCCACATGAAGTTCGCGAACCCCTGCATCAGCACTACGTCCACCACCAGTCTCGGCTCTTCTTGAAGCCATACACATCGTCGAAGCTCTTGAGTACGCGGACACCGTACCCGCTACCGGGAGAACGGGCCGGGCACTTCGAGAGTGCCCGGCCCGCTCGCACGACAAGCGCCGTACCTGCCCCGCCTGCCTACTTGGCGGGGGGCGTGGTCTTCTTCGCCGCCGGCTTGCGGGCCGGGGCCTTCTTGGCGGCGGGCTTCTTCGCCGTGGCGGCGGCGGCCTTCGGCTCGGCGGACTCCGACGTCTCCGAGTCGGCGGAGGCCGGCTTCTCCTCGGCGTCGGGCTCGACGGCCACGGCGAGCTCGGTGATCTCCTCGGCGGCCTCACCGCGCCAGGTCCGCACGGCCAGCTCGCCGTGCTCGGCGACCTCTTCGTACTTCTCGCGCGCCTTCACGGCGTACTCGGCGGCGACACCGACCGAGCTGAGGGCAAGGCCCTGAGCGCTCTCGCTCAGCTTCTTCAGGTCCGTGTCGAGTGTGCCGAACAGCTCGGCGAACCTGGTCTGGATGGTCTCCTGCGCCTCCTTGGCGCGGGCGACGGCCTTGTCCTGGACGGCCTTGGTGTCGGTGTTGCGCACGGCGTCGATACGGGCCGGCGCCTCGGCGATGAGCTGCTCGATGGCGCCCGGCACCTTCTTCGCCTGCTGGAACGCCAGGTCGGCGGTGCCGACGACGAAGTAGGCGGGGGTGGTGTCGGTGAGGGTGTTGCGCAGGTCGTCCTTGATGGCCATGGCGATGGTCCTCCCGGATTCGCGTCAGCTGGGTCAGCTTGAGGGGTGGTCCTTGGTGCCGGCATCACTGCCGTCGGCCGTGCGGGGGCCGTCAGCGGTGGCGTCCACGTCATCTGCGTACGAGGACTCGTCCGTGAACGCCGAGTCGTCGGCGTACTCCGAGACCTCGAAGCCGTTCTCTTTTCTGAACGACTCGTAGATCTGCAACAGAACCTGCTTCTGCCGCTCGTTGATGGAGGGGTCGGCGAGGATGACGGCGCGCGTCTCCAGCTCGTCCCGCTCCTTCTCGTCGAGGATCCCGGCCCGGACATACAACGTCTCGGCGGAGATCCGCAGCGCCTTGGCCACCTGTTGCAGCACTTCGGCACTCGGCTTGCGCAGGCCGCGCTCGATCTGGCTCAGATACGGATTGGACACCCCGGCGGCGTCGGCGAGCTGCCTGAGCGAGAGCTGCGCGTTGCGCCGCTGCTCACGCAGATACTCACCGAGATTGCCGACGTTGAGTGATGCCATGCGTCGATACTGCACGCCCCTTGCTAACTATTGCAAGCGACTGCTTGCAAAAGTGCGCCACGCCACTGATCGCGTGCGGCGGGGCACTGGCGTGTCGAGTGGCACCCGGTGGCGCCAGTCGACGCCAGAGCGCGCCATTCAGTGTCAGCCGAGGCCACTCCCCCTGAGCCGCAGATGAAGTACCGCAGGAATTTGGGCGAGTTGGCGCCAAGTAGAGCCACCCGCTGACCTGCTCATTTACGGAGCGCGGCCGATGCTCGACACCCACAACGCCACCCATGACGCCAATAATGACTCGACATGGCACCACCCGTGTGCCACGATGGCACCACTTCAACGGAGCACGGCAAACGGTCGGATCACCGATCAGAAGGAGCAACCACCATGTCTCTCGCCCTCACCCCCCAGGACAAGGCCACCCTCCGCACCGCCGCCTACGGCGCCGTCTCGCTCCTTGCCGCCGCCGACGCCGCAGGTTCGCCCCACAAGGCCGCCACCCACGGCAGCATCGCGCTGGCCTCGGCGACCGGCCCGGTCGGTCACGTGCTCGCCGCGAAGAGCAAGGACATCAAGCTCCCCGGCAAGTCCGTCGCGGAGCTCGCCGACCACGTCCTGCCGGCCCTGACCGAGGCGATGGACCTGCTCACCAAGCAGGACCCCAACGAGGCCGACAACTTCCGCGGCACCGTCGTCGTCGCCCTCGCGGCGGCCGCCCGGCCGCACCGGGGTGCGCCCAGCCCCGCCATCGCCGAGATGACCCGCAAGATCACCAAGGCCCTCGACGCCGCCTGAGCGACGAGTTCACGGGCCCGCCCGAGTCAGTCAAAGAAGAGGAAGAAGAGGAGGGGGTCGGATCATGCAGACAGCACCGTCAGCACATGCAGCGCAGTCAGCACATGCACATGCTGCGCAGGCAGCACGGTCGGCGCGGACTCCGCAGCCGGCGGCACCCGGCGCCTTCACCGCCTTCGCCCGCTTCGTGCTCTGCGGCGGCGGGGTCGGGGTCGCCTCCAGCTTCGCCGTGGCGGCCCTCGCCTCCTGGCTCCCCTGGGCCCTGGCCAACGCCCTGATCACCGTGGTCTCCACGCTCCTGGCCACCGAGTTGCACGCCCGCTTCACCTTCGGTGCGGGCGGGCGTGCGACCGGGCGCCAGCACGCGCAGTCCGCCGGGTCCGCGGCGGCCGCGTACGCGGTGACCTGCCTGGCCATGCTGGTCCTCCAGCAACTGGTGGCGGTGCCCGGCGCGGTGCTCGAACAGGTCGTCTACCTCTCCGCATCCGCGCTCGCCGGTGTCGCTCGGTTCGCCGTGCTGCGCCTGGTCGTCTTCGCCCGGAACCGCGCGCAGGGCACGGCCACCGTCTCCCCCGGCCCCACTGCCACCGCGCTCACCGCTCACCCCGTGCACGCGACCGTCGCCCCCGCCGCCCTCTGCCCCGCGGCCTGACCCCTCTGCCCCTCTCCCCCGCGTTACCGGCCCCGATCCCCGGCGGTCGGTAACGTTGCTCGTGTGTCTGTGTCTCTCTCCGACCTGGTCCGCCTGCGCCAGGCCCGCGACCGGATGGACCGCGACTACGCGGAGCCCCTGGACGTCCCGGCGCTGGCCCGGGCCGCCCTCATGTCACCGGGGCACTTCTCGCGCAGCTTCCGCGCCGCCTACGGCGAGACGCCGTACAGCTATCTCATGACCCGCCGGATCGAGCGCGCCAAGGCACTGCTGCGGCGCGGGGACCTGTCGGTGACGGATGTCTGCATGGCGGTCGGGTGTACGTCGCTCGGTTCCTTCAGCTCACGGTTCACCGAGCTGGTCGGCGAGAGCCCGAGCGCCTACCGCGCCCGCGACCACGGCGACAGCGCCGCCATCCCGGCCTGCGTCACCAAGATCCAGACCCGGCCGGTCAGGAACGGAGAAGCGAAACCCGACGCGGGTCCGTAGCGTCGTACGCATGGAAATCAACCTGGCTCAGTGCTTCATCGCCGTCGACGACCACGACAAGGCACTCGCCTTCTACCGCGACGTGCTCGGTTTCGAGGTGCGCAACGACGTCGGTTTCGAGGGGATGCGCTGGGTGACCGTCGCGTCGCCCTCGCAGCCGGACGTGGAGATCGTCCTGGAGCCCCCGCTCGCCGACCCGAACGCCTCGGCCGCCGACCGCCAGGCCGTGGCCGAGCTGATGGCCAAGGGCATGCTGCGCGGCGTCATCTTCCGCACCAGCGACGTCGACGCGGTGTTCGAGCGGATCCGCGCAGCGGGCGGCGACGTGCTGCAGGAGCCGATGGACCAGCCGTACGGCGTCCGCGACTGCGCCTTCCGCGACCCGGCCGGGAACATGCTGCGGTTCAACCAGCCGCGCGAGAAGTAGAACGAGCCCCGGGTGGCGGGCATGGGGGCGTGGGGACGGGAGTTACGCCAGCCACGCCCCGTCCCGCATGAGGACCCTGCCGTTCAGCTCGTGCTCGCCGCGCCAGGCGCGCACCGTCCGCGGCGTCACGCGCAGATACACGTAGGAGCCGTCCGCCTTGCGCGGGTCCCAGCCGAACTTGGCGGCGAACCCGTCCGCGGCGTCCTGCGGGACCTCCCGCGCCGGGAAGCACTCCGCCTCGCCCTGCACGAGCACCACATCGGAGGTGTCCGGCAGGGAGAGGCGCACCCGGGGTTCCTTCCGCGCGTTGCGGACCGTCACCGAGGACTCGCCGGTGCACATCCACAGCGCCCGTCCGTCCCACCGGAACCACAGGGGCAGTTGGTGCGGCCCGTGCTCCGGGTGGGCCGTCGACAGCCAGATGTCCCGCTCCCGGTCGAGGCGCTCCAGCGTCTCGCGCCTGCGCTCCGGGCCCTCACGTCGAACGATCTCCGTGTTCCGCATGATCACGGACCCTAGCCAGTGCGCCCGCGACGCGCATGGGGCGCTGGACCTACTACCGGCGACCGACAACCCCCGCGCCCGCACCAAACGCCCGCCGGTAGTCCCCCGGTGACACCCCCACCTGCTTGAGGAAATGGT
This sequence comes from Streptomyces sp. NBC_01283, assembly GCF_041435335.1. Lineage (NCBI taxonomy): Bacteria > Bacillati > Actinomycetota > Actinomycetes > Kitasatosporales > Streptomycetaceae > Streptomyces > Streptomyces sp. NBC_01283. The sequence continues at coordinate 5,012,761 of NZ_CP108430.1, read as the reverse complement.
GCCGGAGGTTGTTCGCCGTACCGAGGCCGCTCAGTTCGGCGATCTTGTCGATCGGGGCGGACGTCGATTCGAGGAGGCTCTGGGCACGGGCCAGGCGCTGGTTGAGCAGCCACTGGAGCGGGGTCGTGCCGGTGGCCGCCTGGAGCCGCCGGTAGAGGGTGCGCGGGCTCATCGACGCGCGGCGGGCCAGGTCGTCGACCGTCAGGGGGCGGTCGAGGCGGGCACGCGCCCAGTCGAGTACGGGGCCCAGGCCCTCGTCGTCCGTCGCGGGGACGGAGAGGTCGATGAACTGGGCCTGGCCACCCGGGCGGTGCGCGGGGACGACCATGCGGCGGGCCAGTTGGTTGGCCACGTGCGCGCCCAGGTCGCGGCGGACCAGATGCAGGCACAGGTCGAGGCCCGCGCTCACGCCCGCGCTGGTCAGGACGTCGCCGTCGTCCACGTACAGGACGGAGTCGTCGACCTCCACCTTCGGGTAGCGGGCCGCCAGTTGGGCCGTGTGCATCCAGTGCGCGGTGGCCCTGCGGCCGTCGAGCAGCCCCGCCTCGGCGAGCGCGAAGGCGCCGGTGCACAGGGAGACCATGCGGGCACCCGCGTCGTACGCGCGACGCAGCGCCGCCGCCAGGCCTTCGGGCAGCGGGCGCCCCTCCTCCACGCAGGCGTCCGGCACGGACGTGACGATGACCGTGTCCGCCCCGACGATGTCGTCGAGGCCGTACGGGGTACGCACCATGAGGCCGGAGCGGGAGTCAAAGCCGCCCTCGCCCCCACCCGCGTGCGCGTTGCACAGCCGGAGGTCGTACCAGTGGTCCGACAGATCGGGCTGCGGCTTTCCGAACACCGTGCAGGGGATGCTCAGTTCGTACAGATCCCAGGACGGGATCGCTATCTCCTCGGTCACGACCAGGGCCACGGAACCAGCGCTCATGCGCCGAGCGTAAGCCGCGCCGGGACGTGGCAGGAATTTGGTGGCCACCGTCACCCCTGTCACTGTCCGGTGCCGCCGCCCGCTGCGAGCGTGGTCCACATGAACGCAGAGAACACTCACGCAGAGAACACGACCGGCAAAACCCCCGTCACCGTCATCGGGCTCGGCAACATGGGCGCCGCCCTCGCCGCCACCCTCCTGGCGAGCGGCCACCCCACCACCGTCTGGAACCGCTCCCCCGCCAAGGCCGCGCCCCTCGTCGCCCGGGGTGCCCGCCTGGCCGCCACCCCCGAAGAGGCCGTCGCCGCAAGCCCGTTGATCATCGCCTGCGTCCTCGACGACACCGCCCTGCACGCCGTCCTGGACCCCGTCGCCGCGTCGGCCCGCTCCGCAGCACCCGCCGGGCCACTCGCCGGAAAAGCCCTGGTCAACGTCACCTCCGGCTCCCCGGAGCAGGCCGAAGCGGCAGCCAAATGGGCCGGTTCGCTGGGCCTCGGCTACCTCGACGGGGCGATCATGACCACGCCGCCGGGTGTCGGCAGCCCCGAGATGATGTTCCTCTACAGCGGCTCGGCCGAGGTGTTCGAGACGTACCGCCCCGCCCTCGCCGCACTGGGCGACCCGCTGTACCTGGGCGCGGAGACGGGCCGCGCCTCGCTCTACGACGCCGCCCTGCTCGGCCTCATGTGGTCCACGTTCACCGGCTGGCTGCACGGCACGGCCCTGGTCGGCGCGGAGGCTACCCGGGCCACGGACTTCACTCCCGTCGCCGTCCGCTGGATGCGGCACGCGGTCGCCGGGTTCCTGGAGACCTACGCGCCCCAGGTGGACGCGGGGCACTATCCGGGCGACGACGCCACCGTCGACGTACAGATCGCGGCGATCGGGCACCTCATCCACGCGGCGGCCGACCGCGGTGTCGACAACGCGCTGCCGGAACTCCTGAAGGCCACCATGGAGCGGACGAGTGCCGCCGGGCACGGCTCCGACAGCTACGCGAGCGTGATCGAGGTCCTTCGAGGGGAGCACCGGGACCCGGTTCGAGTGTGACCATTCAGCAACAACATCGGATAGATCCGTAAATCCGTGCGCATGATGAGGCGTCATTGCCAACTGGTTTCGCGGGTCTTGGGGGACCGGATGAACAAGCCGCTGCGTCACATAGCCGTCTTCTGCGGGATACTCACGCTCGCCCTGCTCCTGCGGGCGAACTGGGTGCAGTTCGTCGACGGCGAGTCGCTCGCGAAGGACGACAAGAACCGGCGCGTCCAGATCGAGGCCTTCTCCCACCCCCGGGGCGACATCATCGTCGGCGGCAAGCCGATCACCGGCTCCAAGGAAGTCAGCGGCACCGACTTCAAGTACCAGCGGGTCTTCAAGGAGGGCCCCATGTACGCGCCGGTCACCGGCTATTTCTCGCAGGCCCAGGGCGCGACCTTCCTGGAGGGCGTCGAGAACGACGTGCTCAGCGGCGACGACGACCGCCTCTTCATCCGCCGCACCCTGGACATGCTGACCGGCGAGAAGCGCCAGGGCGGCGACGTCATCACGACCATCGACCCCAAGGCCCAGAAGGCCGCCTACCAGGGCCTGGTGGACCTCGACGCCCGGGGCGCGGTCGTCGCGCTCGACCCGCGCTCCGGGAAGGTGCTCGCGATGGCGAGCACCCCCTCGTACGACCCCTCGGTCTTCGCCGGGATCTCGGCGAAGGAGGGCAAGGAGTTCACGCAGCTCAGGAAGGACAAGGACAAGCCGCTCTCCAACCGGGCGCTCCGTGAGATCTACCCGCCCGGATCCACCTTCAAGATCCTCACCGCGGCGGCCGCCCTGGAGCACGGCGCGATCGACGACATCGACGAGCCCACCGGCGCCAAGGCCCCCTACAAACTGCCGCTCAGCTCGACGACGATCGGCAACGACGTGCCGGGCGCCCCCTGCAACAAGGCCTCCCTGAAGGTCGGCATGCAGTGGTCGTGCAACAACGTCTTCCTCGACGCCGCGCTCAAGGTCGGCGACGACGACATGCGCGAGACGGCGGAGAAGTTCGGCTTCAACAAGCAGCAGTTCGTCCCCGTGCGCTCGTCCGCGAGCAGTTACCCGGACGGCCTCGACAAGCCGCAGACCGCCCTGACCGGCATGGGCCAGGGCAGTGTGACCAGTACGCCGCTGCAGATGGCGATGGTCGCGGCGGGCATCGCCAACGACGGCAAGGTGATGAAGCCGTACATGGTGGAGGAGCTGCGCGGCCCCGACCTCTCGACGATCGAGAAGGGGAAGCCGGAGGAGCTCAGCCAGGCCGTCTCCGAGGACACCGCGGGCAAGGTGCAGGAGATGATGGAGAACACCGTCGATAAGGGCACGGCGAACAAGGCGCAGATCGACGGCGTCACGGTCGGCGGCAAGACCGGCACCGCCCAGCACGGCTCGAACGTCAACGACGAACGGCCGTACGCCTGGTTCGTCTCGTACGCCAAGCAGGACGACGGTTCGTCGCCGGTGGCGGTCGCGGTGTTCGTGGACCCGAAGGACATGAACATCCCGCGCTCGGAGATCGCCGGCGGCAAGCTGGGGGCGCCGATCGCGAAGGCGGTCATGGAAGCGGTACTCGCCGACTGACCCCGTCAGCACGACAGAGCCCGCCCTCAGCCCTCCAGGAGTTGTCCCGCAAGACGTTCGATGCGGGCGTGCCAGGCGGCGAGCGCCTCGTCCGTGGCCGCCACGCTGTCGAAGGGACCGCTCTGCGTGAGGACGAGCCGGGTGCCGTAGCCCGTTCCCTCGCCGAACTCCCAGCGCACCTCACCCTTGGGATGCACGGCGTACGTGAGGGACACCGGCGCCCGCAGCGCGGTGACCGGGCCCGCGGACACGCCGTCCGCGAGGAACCCGTCGGGCGCGGTGTCCCCCTCCAACGGCACCTCGCCCGAGCAGAGTTCGGCCCACACCGCGTCGGCGGACCGCACCAGCTGCCGCTCGAAACGGATGCCGTCGTCGGTGACCTGCCCGTGGCCCAGGTCGAACTGCTCCAGGTACGCCTCGTGCAGCTCGCCCGCGTCCCGGCTCACCTCGGCCTGCCCGCCGTCGAGGAACTGGCCCAGCGCCGAGACGCACAGCTGCCAGCCCGCGGCGAAGCTCGGGGCGCCGAAGCGGTCGCCGAAGGTGTGGACGAGGGTCAGGAGCGAGCCGCGGCCGTCGGGGCCGTCCGGGGCGATCTCCCAGCGCAGGTGGTCGTCGCCCCAGGTGAAGGCGAAGAGGCGGGGCTCGTCCGCGTCGGTGACCTCGCCGGTCATGCCGGGGCCCTCGTCGCCGGGGAAGTGGAAGCCCATCGCGCCACCGGGCCGCAGCTCCAGGGTCACCTCGGAGGGGAACCACTGGGCGAGGTGCTCGGGCCGGGTGATCGCGGCCCAGACCGTGGCGGGCGGGTGCGCGAGGCGGCGCTCCATCCGCAGGACGTTCCGGCCGCCGCCGGCGGGGGTGAGCGTGTCGGAGTGCGGGTTCATGAGGAGTCACCGTCCATGTTCATCAGGACTCAGCGTCCATGGTCATCGTCATCAGGACTCACCGTCCATGACGTCGAGGTGCCGTTCGAGGGCGTCGAGCCGGTCCGCCCAGAGGTGCCGGTAGTGCGCGAGCCATGCGTCGAGCTCGGCGAGGGGCTCGGGCCGCAGCTCGTACCAGCGGCGCTGCGCGTCCTGCCGCACCCGCACGAGCCCCGCGTCGCGCAGGACCCGCAGGTGCTTGGACGTGCCGGGCTGGCTCAGGCCGACCCGCTCGGTGATCTCGCCGACCAGATGGGGGCGCTCCAGCAGCAGATCGAGGATCTTCCGGCGGCTCGGCTCGGCGAGTACGTCGAACGGTATGGGCATATCCCGAACATACCTCTGCGGATATATAACCGCAACGGCATCTAAGTGAAGGCGGGGGAGCTTCACCCTTCCCAGGGCAGCGGCCTGCTGTGCAGCACGTCGAGTCGGGACACCGCCCTGGTCAGGACCACGTAGAGGCGGCTGGGCCCGCGGCGTTCCGCCTCCGCGATGGCCGCGGGCTCGACGGCCACGACATGGTCGTACTCCAGCCCCTTCGCCATGGACGCCGGCAGCACCGTCACGCGTGCGCCCAGGTCGTCCGGGCCCGCGCTCTCGATGCCCGCCGCGGTGAGGGCCTCGCGCAGGCGGGCGGTGTCCGCGTCGGCGGCGATGACGCCGACCGAGCCCTCGCGGACCAGCGCGGCCCGCACCGCGTCGACGGTGGCCGCGCCCACGTCCCGCACCTCCCGGATCCTCAACTCCCCGTCCACACGCAGCGACCGAGCGGGCGGTACGTCGACGTCGAGCGAGGCGAGGACGCGGTTGGCGAGGCCCACGACCGCCTTCGGGACACGGAAGCCGATGGTCAGCGGGGTGACGGAGGCGTCGGGTTTGCCGAGGTGGGCGAGGAGTTCGGGCCAGCCGCGGGCGGCCCACGGGGTGGTCCCCTGGGCGAGGTCCCCGAGAACCGTGAGCGAGCCGAAGTCGGCACGGCGGGCGATCGCGCGGGCCTCCATCGGGGAGAGGTCCTGCGCCTCGTCGACGACGATGTGGCCGTAGCCGCCGGGGCGTTCGAGCAGCCCGGCGATCTCGTCGAGCAGAACGAGATCCGCGGCGGACCACTTCGCCGACTTGTACGAGCGCGGGGGACTGGCCCAGCGGATCGCCCGCTGCTCGTCGGCGTCGAGGATGCCGTCGGCCGCGGCGGCCAGCGCCTCCGGGTCGGCGAGCAGGGCGGCGAGCACCTCGCCGGGCCGCGCCTTGGGCCAGGCCTCGTCGACGAACGCCGAGACGGAGCGGGCGCGGGAGATCTTCTGCAGCCAGGCGTTGTTCACGGCCCCGGCGCGGCGCTCGGCCTGCTCCTGGATGTGCCGGACGGCACGGGTGCGCACGCGCTCGCGCCCGACGGCGTACGGGGGTTCCTCGGCGCGGGCATCCGCGATGATCCGCTCCAGGTCGCCGAGCGGGACTCGCCAGGTGTACGAACCGTCCGGCACCGCAATGGAGTTGGCGGGCGGTGCGACGCGCGAGTAGAGCGCGCGGCGCAGGACCTCCGCCATACGGGCGTCGTGCTTGACGCTCGCCGCGGCCTCGCTGTCCTGGGCGCGTACGGGCGCGGTGGCCCTGGCGATCTCGTCGGCGACGGTGGACTGCCGTACGCCGGTCTCGCCGAGGGAGGGGAGCACCTCGGCGATGTAGCGGAGGAAGGTGCGGTTGGGGCCGAGGATGAGGAGTCCGGCGCGCTGCACGCGCTGGGGGTGGGTGTAGAGGAGATACGCGGCGCGGTGCAGGCCGACGGCCGTCTTGCCGGTGCCGGGGGCGCCCTGGACGCAGACGGATGCGGTGAGTTCACCGCGGACGAGGTCGTCCTGCTCGGGCTGGATGGTGGCGGCGATGTCGCGCATGGGGCCGACGCGGGGGCGCTCGATCTCTCCGGCGAGGATGCGGCTGCCGTGCGGGGGTGGCGGGGCCGGGGTCGTGGGCTCGTCCGGCGCGATCGAGACCTCCGGTCCGCCGGGGGTGTGCGACGTGCCGCCGGTGAGGGTGTCCGGCTTGGCGGCGGCCAGCGGCTCGTCCTCCAGGCCCGTGAGGTCGGCGGAGTCGCCCTTGCTGCCGGGGGCCCAGCCGAAGCGGCGGCGGACGGCGACACCTTGGGGGTCGCGGGATCCCGCCTGGTAGAAGGCGCGGGAAACGGGGGCGCGCCAGTCGACGACGAGGGGCGGGGCGGAGGGGTGTTCGCTGATGCGGAGGCGGCCGATGTGGTAGCTCTGCCCGCGGTGTTCACCGGCTTCGGCGGCCTCGGGACCGTCGGCGGCGAAGGAGAGACGGCCGAAGAAGAGGGGAGCCTCGGGAAGTTCGCGCATCGCTTTGGCGTGGCTGCGGAACTGGTAGCCGAGGACTTCGGCGTCGGCGCCGGACGCGGAGACATCGGCTCCGCTGACGACCTGCTCCTCGGCGCCGTCGACCATGCCGGTGAGGGCGGCGCGGCAGGTGTCGTGGAAGCGGCGTTCTTGGGCCAGGGCTTCGTCGGGTCGCGTCATACGACCGAGAATAATGTAACCGAGTTAAATTTGTCGCCAAGTTAAATTCGTTACCGCGACTCAGCGATGCGATACTCTCCCGCCATGACGGACGAAAAAGCGGGCGGCGACCCCGGCTCCGACCCCACCCCTGGCCCCACCCCCGGCCTGCGCGAGCGCAAGCGGCAGCGGATGTACCAGGCGGTCTCCGACGCGGCGATCGCCCTCTTCCTGGAGAAGGGCTTCGAGAAGGTGCCGGTCGCTGAGGTCGCGGCAGCCGCCGACATCTCGAAGCCGACCCTGTTCCGGTACTTCCCGGCCAAGGAGGACCTCGTACTCCACCGGTTCGCGGACCACGTGGACGAGGCCGCGCGGGTGGTGGCCGGGCGCCCCCCGAAGCGCTCCCCCCTGGACACCCTGCAGCGCCACTTCCTCGACGGCCTGGAGCGCCAGGACCCGGTGACCGGCCTGTGCGACAACGTCCACGTACTCGCCTTCCACCGCCTGCTGTACGGGACGCCGTCCCTGGTGGCACGGCTGTACGGGTACCAGGAGCGGTCGGAGAAAGCGCTGGGCGAGGCGTTGAGCGAGGCGTCCAGGAAGGCACCGAACGGGTCGGCGTCGGAGGAGGCGTCGGACGAGGAAGCGCTCGCCGCGCGCCTGGCCGCCGGCCAGATCATCGCCGTACAGCGCATCCTCGCCCTGGAGAACTGGCGCCGGATCGACGCGGGCGAGAGCGCGGAAGCGGTGTGGCCGGACGCGGTGGTGGCGGCGAACCGGGCCTTCGGCCAGCTGCGGTCGGGGCTGGAGCAGTACGCGTAGGAGACACCGCAGACGTCACCGATCCCCGATCAACACCGCCACCCCGTCCAGCACCCGACCGATCCCGAACTCGAACTCCGTGTCCTCGGCGTCCGCGACGTCGAGTACGCCCGTCGCGAGCGTCCGCCGCAGCGCCGGGAAGCGTTCGGGGGCGATCGAGGTGAGGGCGTCGATGGTGCGTGCGTACTGCCGCATCACCTCGTCGGGCTCCTTGCCCCCCGCCCTCATGGCCGTGTCCAGATCGGCCATGAAGACGACCTCGTTCCGCACGAACCCGCCCACCAGCATGAGCACGGAGAGCTTCTGGCCCTCCTCTAGCCCGCTGCCGTCGAGCGCCGCGAGCCCCTGCTCCATCCACTCCAGGGAGTGGGGGGACACGGGCGGCGAGGTGATGGGGATGCGTACGAGCCACAGGTTGCGCCGGAAGACCTCGCGCTGGGCCCGCGCCCACCACTCCAGCCGCGCCCGCCACCCCGTGATCGCCGCGGGCATCTCGGGCGGGAAGCCGGTCGCCGCGTCCTGCATGAGGACGTAGAGCTCGTCCCTGGCGGAGACGTACCGGTAGAGGGACATCGGCGAGGCGCCGAGCGCCTTGGCGACCCGCCCCATGGTGACCGCGCCGATGCCTTCCGCGGCCGCGATGGCGATGCCCGCGTCGACGATGCGATCGAGGCTCAGGCCGGGCTTGGGCCCCTTCGAGGGCCGCTCGCGCAGCCCCCAGGCGGTTTCGAGGCTCGCGGAAAGCCCCGAGCCCCCCACGCCTTCGCCCTCGTCCCGCGCACCCTCACCAGTTGCCTCGTCCGCCGCCATGGCCCGCCGTCGCCTCCTCCTCCTGAGCTGCCGTGCTTGACGCACATCGTAGTTCTGCGTAACCCTTACTCGGTAACGCGTAGACCATACGCAGTAAAGGAGTCCCGCATGCCCCCACCACCCCCAGCCGCCACTCCGGCCATCGAGGCGACAGCCCTCACCAAGACCTACGGCCGATCCGGCGGCCGAGGCGCCACCCCCGTACTCCGCGGCATCGACCTCCACGTCCCGCCCGGCACCGTCTTCGCGCTCCTGGGCCCGAACGGCGCAGGCAAGACCACAGCCGTCCGCATCCTCACCACGCTCACCACCCCCGACACGGGCACGGCACGGGTGGCGGGCCATGACATCCGTACGGGGCGTCGCGAGGTCCGTCGCGCGATCAGCCTCACCGGTCAGTTCGCGGCGGTCGACGAGACGCAGACGGGCGCGGAGAACCTCCGCATGATGGCGAGGCTCGTGGGCCTGCCCCGCGCCGCGGCCCGCGCACGGGCAGCCGAACTGCTGACCCGTTTCGACCTCACGGAAGCGGCCGACCGCCTGGTCCGCACGTACTCGGGAGGGATGCGCCGCCGCGTCGATCTGGCGGCGGGCCTGGTGGGCGACCCGGAGGTGATCTTCCTGGACGAGCCGACGACGGGCCTGGACCCGCGCAGCCGCCAGGAGATGTGGGAGGTGGTGCGCGACCTCACGGCACACGGCACGACGGTCTTCCTGACGACCCAGTACCTGGAGGAGGCAGACCAACTGGCCGACCACATCGCGGTGTTGCACGAGGGAATGATCGCGGCGGAGGGCTCGCCGCAGGCCCTCAAGTCCCTGGTGTCCGGCCACCGCCTGGAGGCGTCGCTCACCACCCACGAGGCCTACCTGCGCCTGTCCGGCCGGGCCACGCACCACTCCCCCGAGACCCTGACGCTCGGCTTCCCGACGGACGGCACGGCAGCGGACGTACGCACCCTGCTGGACGACCTGGACCCGGACCGCACGGATTTCGCGACGTTCACGCTCCGCACGGCGACGCTGGACGACGTCTTCCTGAGCCTCACGGACCCACGGAGCAAGCCCCCGACCACGGCCCCCTCACACACCCCGGGGATGACCCATGTCTGAAGCGCTGATCATGACCGGCCGGGCGATCCGCATCAGCCGCCGCAACGTGGACGCCCTGATCACGGCGATGGCGCTCCCGGTGATGCTGCTCCTGATCTTCGTCTACTTCTTCGGCGGCGCGATCAGGACGGACACCTCCTCGTACGTCACGTACGTGGTCCCCGGGGTCCTGCTCCTCTGCGCCGGCTTCGGCTCGGCGAACACGGCGGTGGCGGTGACGGAGGATCTGAAGGGCGGCATCATCGACCGCTTCCGTTCCCTGGACATCGGCGGCCCGCAGATCCTGACGGGCCACGTCTTCGCCTCGGTGGCCCGCAACGTGATCGCGACGACCCTGGTCCTGGCCCTGGCCTTCGCGATCGGCTTCCGCCCAACGGCGACCCTGCCCGGCTGGCTCGCGGCGGCAGGGGTCCTCCTCGCCTTCATCCTGGCGCTGTCCTGGCTCTCGGCAACGGTGGGCCTGCTGGCCAAGTCCCCGGAGGCGGCGGGCGGCTTCACCTTCTTCGTGAGCTTCCTCCCCTACCCGAGCAGCGCCTTCGTCCCCACCTCCACCATGCCCGGCTGGCTCCGCCCCATCGCCGACAACCAACCGGTGACGCAGGTCATCGAATCCCTCCGCGGCCTGCTCCTCGCCCAGCCGGTGGGCAGCACACCCTGGGTGGCCCTGACCTGGTGCGCGGGAATCCTGGCGGCTTCGGCGGCGGCGTCGGGGGCGCTGTTCAGGAGGCGGACGGCGTGAGGGGGCGGGTCACCGGCGCCACGAAGGTGTGGCCGCCAGACTCCACACCCCCTCGAAGTGGCTGATCTGTGTCGCGACAGCCGTCTCGGCGGCTGCCGTCCCCTCCTTGCGGGAACGGACGGCAAGGTCCGTGTTGTAGCCCTTGGGGTCGTAGACCTCGCAGTCGGGATCCTGCAAGGACATGGTGGCGACCACGTCGTAGAGGCCGCACAGCACCAGTTCCTTGTTGAAGATGCACACTTTGTCCCGCGGATCCCCGTTGTACAGGCGGTACTCGCAGTGCACCAGCACCCTGCCGTCGGCGGTCAACCGGTCGGCGAGCCTGGACAGAATCTGGTCGTACTCCCGGCACTTGGCCTCGAGCCGTGCACGGAATTCGGGGTAGTCGACGGGTTTCCCGTCGGGGCCGACGCGCGAGGGCACGGCCATCTCACGCCCGAAGTCCGGTATCAGCATCCTGACCGACACCCGCTTTGTCGGCCCCGGGTCGTCCAGAAGGCTCTCCAGCCGGTGATACAGCTCGTTGTAGAGCGTCTCGCCCGTATAGCCGAGGAAGCAGATCTCCACCTTCCTGGAGTGGAAGGCCTCGCCCACGAGACTGCCCAGGTCCCGGGAGTTGACCAGGCCCCTGTCGGGCGGCCGGGTCGAGACGGCGAGTTCCTGCACCGCGTTGTACAGCACATATCCGACCAGGCTGAGCAGCGCTCCCCCCCAGAAACACCTGCCCCGCGATCGCGTCTCCGACCGGCTTCACGAACTGCGCGGTCAGCCCGGTCACAAAGATGCCGAGCAGCAGGACACGGGTGGCCGCCGACTCGTACCGGGCCCGGTATCGACGAAGCCATCCGGTGAAGCCACCGCCCGCTGCACCACTCGCTGCCCCTGGCAAGAGCCCTCCCCCGAGCGTGCCTCTACGGCGCCGCTCTCATTCCTCCATGCTGGCCGTGCGGGAGCGCCCGGGCAAGATAGGGATTGGCCGTCGGGCTGGGGCGGAGCCCCAGCGATGCCTGCGCCGTGGCCAGTGTCATCGCATACGAGTCCACGGCCCGCTGCACGTTGGGGGCGTCCAGGTCGGCCCCGGTGACGAGTCGGTCCAGGTCCACGTAGGCGGACCGAACCACCTCGATCCAGCGGTACACCTTCCATTCCTCCTGCCACCCTGCAGTGCACGCCTCCGGCAGGCGGGCGACCCAGCGGCCGAACATGCGCTGTCTGATCTCGGGGCGGGTCGGGGTGAGATGCATGTGGCGGACCAGGTCGTACAGCGGATCACCGATCATCGCCATCTCCCAGTCGATGACGGTGAGCGGTCCGTCGTCACCGTCACGGCGTACGAGATTCCAGGGGTTGAGATCTCCGTGCAGCAAGGCGGGCCGGCGTGGTGTCAGCCGGTGACGGATCAAGATCTCCCAGAGCCGGTAGCCGTCCGGCAGACCGAGCTCCCTTGCCAGCTTCTGCGATTCCTTGGGGAGATACATGACCAGCCGCGCCAGTTCGTCGCAGAGCCACCGGTAGAAATCCGTCTTGCCGACCGTCGGGTCCAGCTGTTGGGTGTCGATCCGGGCCAACGCACCCAACTGATCGACCAGATGGTCGGCTTCGGCGGGGCGTAATCCGTCCACGGGGTGGTCCGGCGGCAGGTCTCCGGCACCTGACCCCTCGTAGGAATGGATCGCGAACCCGTCCTTCAAGTGACTTGCCCCCAGCGCCAGTACGCGGGGGGCCCGCACCGGCTCTCCCGAATCCTCGATGGCCCGCAGCACCGCGTGCTCACTGAGGATGCTGCGCTCGCGCCGCTCGGCCGAGGTCAGCTTCCGCCGGATCACGACCGGGAAGGTGATGCCGTCCACCCGGACCACGGTGTTGAGGTGGGCCGTCCCCTTGTAGACGCGGGAGGCCGGGGCGGCCCCTTCGGCGATCAGCGCTTCGAGCACGGCGGACCGGGGGAACGCGGGATGCTCCGGCACGCGCTCGTTCGGCTCCCAGGAGATCGGGGTCGCCTGCCGGATTCCCTCGGCCCGCCCCCCGAGCCGGGCAGCCCACCAGCGGAACAGCACCCGCTGGATCTCCTCCGCGTCCGGCACGCCCTGCAACTGCAGCGGAACGGCCGCGGCTTCCAGCGCCTTGCGCACGGCGTAGGTCGCCTCGTCGAGGCTCTTCTGGTCCGGCGAACTCCCCAGCGACCGGGCGGCGCGCATGACGTCCGGGTAGACGGACTGCGCGCGCTCGAAGGCCACATAGTGGTCGAGGTCCCGGCCCAGGCCGTTGACCGCCCTGGGCCTGAGGCGCTCCATCGCCTCCGCCCAGGCCGCGATCACCTCATCCCACTGATGGTCCGGGTATCGCATGCGGACGAGGTGCGTGGCCAGGTCGTGCAGGGGATCGCCGTACGTTGCCAGCTCCCAGTCCACGCAGATCAGCGGCGGATCACCTCCGTAGGAGAAGATCACGTTGTCGCGGTGCAGGTCTGTGTGGAGCAGGCTGTAGGGGCGGCGGGCCATGTTCGGCGCGCGCTCCGCCAGCCTGAGCAGCGCGTCGTCCGGAATGCCGAGTGCCGCGAAAAGCCCGCCGAACTCCGTCCAATTGGGCTGGCGGATCTGACGCTCCGCGAGATGCGCGAGAGTCCGCAGGAACGTGGGCCCGCCTTTGTCCATGCGGGGCCAGTCGGCCGGGAGCGGGGGCAGGGCCTCCCTGCGCACCTGGGTCATCTGCGCGAGCAGCGTCGCCAGGGCCTTGATCAGCAAGGAGTCGACCGGTTTGCCGTTCTGGCAGATGCTGGAGAACGGCACGCCTTCCACATAGCTGTGCACCGCGGAGTCGCCGCGCTTGGCCAGGCATTCCGGCACGTGGGGCAGCACGCCCTTGATGGCCCGCAGGATCTCCGACTCGTCCTGCCAGGTCCGGATGACGACCGGCAGCGCATCCTGGCGCCGCAGCCGCACGGTGACGGGCCGCCCCGGGTAGCGGTCGACCAGCCGGGCCATGGACTGCGTCAGCGGAAGCACGTAGTTCTGGTTGTGGTGGCCCCCGCTGACCGTCCCGTGCCGCAAGGCGTGCTCGACGAATCCGTCGTACACGTCGTGCACGTCGAGTGCTTCGTTCTCGTCGGCGGACCCCGTGAGGGGAGGGCCGGAAGGCGCCAGGGAAGGAGGACCGGGCACAGGAATGCCCACGGGCTGCTCCTGAATAGCTGAATAGTCACGCGAGGGAGGTGAAAGTGATGCACACCCTAGTGGCGCGCGAGACACCGGACGACGCGAGACCGGTAAACGATGGGCTCAAAGAGGGAGGCGCCACTCCTGAGGGACGTGGCGTTCGACGAATTTCCGCTTGGTGCCGATTCGCTCACGACTTCGCGAGAAGCGTCCAGCACGAGTCGAACCAGGCCTGCATGCTGGAGACGAAGAGGGCTCCCTGCGATTCGGGGTCCTCCTCGCGCACGTAGTGCGTGAGGGCCGAGCCCAGACCGAGCACGTCCAGGGCGTCGATCTCCTCGCCGTCATCCAGCTGGATGCGGCGCTCGATCACCTCGTACGGGCCGTGCAGCGCCTCCGTGCCGTTCAGTACGTAGAGCTTGAACGCCGGCGTCAGCGGCACTCTGCGCACCTCCACGTCCACCTCCGCCACCAGGCCCTCGGTGTGCAGGTCCCGCAGCGCGTTGCGCAGCGACGCCGTGTGCCGCCGGGTGATGTCGCGCAGGCGCAGCTGCGGACGCGGGTCGGCCGGGTCGTCCTTGGCGCGGGGGTAGGGGAGGTCGAGATCCTCGGAGGGCAGCAGGATGCGGACCGCGATGCGCTCCGGCTCGATCGCCCGGACCCGTATGCGTTCCGCCTGTACACGGATGTGGGCGTCCAGCGACTCGGAGGTCAGGGTGAAGACGTCCAGGGTGACCCGGGAGGCCTCGAAGGCCGCACCGATGATCGGCCCGAGCGAGACACGGCCGGTGCTGCCGCCCGCTCTCCCGCCCCCGGCACTCATGTGGGCCAGCTGCGCCTTCACCACCCGCGACCCGCTCCCCTGCTTGGAACGGACGAGGCCCTCGCTGATGAGTTCCCTCAGCACCCGCTGGATGGTGTCCCTGGAGACGTCGAATTCGCGCGCGAGCTCGCGCTGGGGGGGGAGCAGGCTGTCCAGGGGGTACGTGCCGTCGACCAAGCGGGAGTGCAGCGCGTCCGAGACCCGCCGGAACTCGCTGCCGCCGCCTTCACCGGACCGCTCACCGACCACACGGCGACCGTACCTCTGCCGCACCTCTGACAAACCGCTTCCAGTCACATTGGTTGCACGGCAGGGCGGTTGGTTAAGGGATCAGTCGGCCAGGGCACACCAATCTCAAGTCAACCAGTCCAATTGGACGGAAAGTTGATCGCTTCGCTGGTCCGCCCGGCGAACGAAGAGGGGTGGGGGTCCCATGGTCTTCTTCCAGTTGCTCGCGGCCGCAATCGGCTTCGGCATCGAGCAGTTGCTCCAGTCGCGGTACGGCACTCCGGGGCTTCTGGCCCTGAGCCTGCTCGCGATCGGCATACACGCGCGCAACAGGGCCTGCGTCTCGCTGTCCGTCCTGGTCTTCATGCTCCTGATGGCACAGGCCTGAGCACCCGGCGTTCAGGCCTTGTCGCGCAACACCCGCAGTACCGGCTCCAGCGAGCTCACCACACAAGCCGCCCCTGCGTCCTTGAGCAGCTTCGCCTTGCGCTCGTTACGCGCGTAGCCCAGGAAGGCCACTCCTGCCTCCTCCGCCGCCTGGTAGTCCGTGGGGGCATCGCCGATCATCAGCGCGGCCGAGGGCTTCGCGCCCATCGCGTTGAGGGCGCGGTTGAGGCAGTGCGGGTTCGGCTTGAGGAGATGCAGGTCCTGGGTGCGGCCGTAGATGTGCGGGGCGAAGCAATGGCTCAGGCCACGGCCTTCGAGATAGCGGGAGACCGCCCGCGGTGAGTTGTTGGTGGTGACGGCCAGACGGGAGCCCATGGCGTGCCACGTCATGATGAGGGGGTCCGCGTACTGGGTGGGCCATGCCGACGCCACCGCCGTCAGTTCCTGATGGGTGAGCCGCTCTTCGAGCTCGCCCACCAGATCGCTGCCGGGGTGTCTGCGGTCGACCGCCCGCAGGACGGCATGGGGGTCGGGCTGCGCCCGCTCCTCCGGGGTCAGCAGACCGCGCAGGCCCCGCTCCTCGAGCCAGCGGACCTGATCACTCGCGATCCGCTCGGCCGAGTGGCCGGCGAACAGCCGGCAGATGGGTCCGTCGAAGTCGAAGAGGACAAAGCGGGCTCGCTTGATCAGTTCCCGCAGCTTTTCGGTCTCTTCTGCCATCCACTCAGTCTGCGTCGCGTCAGGAGTCACTAAGAGAGTGTCAACTCCGTCGCGATCGTTGCCCAGAGCGCGTCGAACCATTTCTGGGACTCCTCCACGAACGCGGCGTCCCGGGGGGCCGCGTTCTTCTCGAAGGAGAACAGGGGCGACTTCAGCCCGGACACGTCGAACGCCTCCATCTCAGCGCTGCCGAAGTCCAGCATGCTGCGCTCGATCGTGTAGTAGGCCAGGAGCGCCTCCTGCTGGTTCAGCAGATACAGCTTCACCGGCGGCGTGAACGGCAGCGCGCGGAACGAGACGTCCACGTCGATGCCGTGCGAGGCCCGCAGCGCGCGCAGGTTGTGGCGCAGGACCTGGCCCTGGGCGTTGCGCTGGGCCAGCCACCGCTGGTGCACGCGGCCCTCGTCGTCCTGCCCTCCGGTCGGTCGGGGGAAGGCAAGCGTGATGTCGCTGCTGGGCAGCAGGATGCGTACGGCGATCGACTCGGGCCTGATACGGCCCTCGTGGATGAGACGCACCGGCTCTCCGAGCGCGATCATCAGCGTCTCCGCCGTATACGACACCACATCGATCCGCACCTGCGGCTCCGAGAACGCGCCCGACAGGCGGGGGGCCAGGCCCACCATCGACGCCTGGGGCTCCACGCCCGCCGATGCCGGTGGCTCCGCCGCGATGCGTGGGGGGCTGCCCTTGCTCACGTTGGCCAGGAGTCCGTCGCCCTGCAGTGTCTTCAACGCCTGCCGCACCGTCCCCCGCTCCACGCCGAACTCCTCCGCGAGCACCGCCTGGGTGGGGAGGCGGTCGCCCGGCTTGAGGTCACCGGAGCGGATGCGGTCGCGGAGGGCGTCTGCGATGTCCTGGGGAGTGAGTTTTCTGCTGCCGTTCACTGCAACGTTCTCCTGGGTCACGACCAGACGATACAACTGCCCACCATCTCCGGGCAGTTGTCTTGAAGTTGTTTATGTAGTGGGACCAAGTGGGGACAACTCAAGTGAAGTTGGTTGCCAACTCATCCGAGATGGCAGAAGGGGGAACCATCATGGCCGTCCTCGCCCTCCTCGCAGCGACATGCGCCATCACCTTCGAGCAGTTCGTGCAGTGGCAGTACGGAACCACCGGCATCGTCGGACTGCTGCTCCTGACCGTCGGGATCAAGGCGAAGAGCCCCACCTGCAGCTCCATCGGCGCCGTCGTCCTCGCGCTGATGATGACCGGCCCCGCCATCTAGCACCCTCGGGTCAGGGGCTGGAGCTAGCCCCGCGCCAGCTCCAGGTCCTGACTGATCGTTCCCCAGAGCGCGTTGAACCAAAGATGGGACTGCTCCACGAACGTCGTGTCCCGCAGTCCGTCGCCCTGCTGGAAGGGAAAGAGCATCGACTGCGCGCCCTGGGCGTCGTACATCTCCAGGTACTCGTGGTCGATCTGTTCGCTCTGCTTGGTCAGCGTGTAGTACGCGAAGAGCGCCTCGGAGCCGTTGAGGAGATACAGCTTCACCGGCGGCGTGAACGGCAGTGCGCGGAACGAGACGTCCACGTCGATGCCGTGCGAGGCCCGCAGCGCGAGCAGATTGTGGCGGAGCACCTGCCCCTGCGCGTTCCGCTGGTCGAGCCAGCGCCTGTGCACCTGGCCGTCCTCGTCGTCCCCGCTGTCCACCGGCGCCGGAAAGGCGAGATCGATGCTGCGGCTCGGCAGCATCACCCGGACGTCGACCTTGGCCGGTTTGCGCTGTCCGGCGTGAATCTGACGGAGCGGTTCCCCGATCGCCATCGTGAGCGAGATGGAGGTCAGACAGAGCGCGTCGATCTCCACGTGGGGGGCCTCGAACGCCGCGGCGATGCGCGGGGCGAGGCCGACCATGGTGGGCTGCGGCTGTACGCCGCCGGGCCCGGACAGCGCCTGCTTCGAGCCGACGGCGACCGTGGCGGGGCTCCCCTTGGACACGTTCGCCAGCAGGTTCTCACCCCGGAGCGTGCGCAGCGCCTCGCGTATCGCGCCGCGCTCGACGCCGAACTCGTCGGCCAGCTCGGCCTGGGTCGGCATGCGCTGCCCCGGGCGCAGCGTCCCGGACCTGATCCGGTCGCGCAGCTCGTCGGCCACCTCGTGATGCGACCTTGGCGGCCTCTTCATCCCGTTGACGGGGGCAGGTTCCGGGCTCACAACCAAACAGTACAACTTCGCGCCATCTTTGGGGAGTTGCTCGGAAGCTGGTTATAAATCGAGCCATCACGGAGATAACTCAGGTGGAGTTGGTAGCCAACTTAGGCAACCTGGTAGGAGCCCTTAGGGGGTTGGCCCCAGTGGTTGCTCATCGGATGGCTGTCGACCAGAGGGGACGGGGCTCGGCGCCCCGTCCCGAAAGGGGGAACGTCATGCCGCTCATCGCCATCGCCATCGCCGCCCTCGCCATTGGATTCGAGCAGCTCATCCAGTGGAAGTACGGGCCGCTGGGCATCGTCGCCTTCGTGCTGCTGACCGTGGGCATCAAGGCCAAGAACACCAAAATCAGCGGCGTCGGGGCTGCGCTCCTCGTCCTGCTGCTCGCCCAGTCGGGCTGACAGACGGCCTAGCTGGGCTGACAGAGCTGGTTGACCGGGCTCCCATCCGGAGGGGAGCCGGGAGTCCGGTCAACCATCGGTCCGCGGCCGGCGCGCTCCCACGGACCGGAAAGGGCCTAGAACGCCGCCCGGATCCCGCCCACCTCGACGGCACCGCCCAGCAGGGGCGCGCTGCCGACCCGGGCGAGCACGTCGCCCTCCACGCCCGCCAGGCTCAGCACCCGGGCCAGGACGGGGCCAAGGGCCCGTATCCCGCCGTCGTCGACCTTGAAGGCGAGGGCGCGGCCGTCCGGCAGGGCGAACGCCTGCACCGCCTCGGCGCCCATCTTGGAGAGAGCACCCGGGATCTCCCGCATCAGCCAGGTGTCGGGACGGCGCGTGCCGGCCACGTACTCGGGGTGGGCCCGCATCGCGTCCGCGACCCGGCGCTCCGCCGTCCCCTCGGGGGCGAGGACGAAGTGCCGGAAGGCGCGCGCGAGGCCGGTCAGGGAGATCGCCATCAGGGGGGCTCCGCAGCCGTCCGTGCCGACGGCCGCCACCCGCTCCCCCGCGGCTTCCTCGACGACCTTCAGGACGAGCTGCTGGAGGGGGTGCCGCGGGTCCAGGTAGGAGTCCGCGGGCCAGCCGTTCAGGTCGCAGACCGCCAGCATCGCCGCGTGCTTGCCGGAGCAGTTCATCGTTACCCGGTCACGAACGGCACCCGCTGCCAGATACGTCTCGGCCTCGACCGCGTCGAGCGGGAGGTCCGGCGGGCACTGCAGGTCCGCCGCCGTCAGGCCGTGCTCGGCCAGCATCTTCTGGACGAGGTCCCGGTGGAACCCCTCCCCGGAGTGGCTCGCCGCGGCGAGCGCGAGCCGCTCGCCCGACAGCTCCAGACCCGCCCGCAGCACCGCCGCAGCCTGCATCGGCTTGTTCGCGGACCGCGGGAAGACGGGGGCCGTCACGTCCCCCATCGCCAGCTCCACGCTGCCGTCGGCCGCGAGCAGCACCAGGCTTCCCCTGTGGCGGCCCTCGACGAAGCCGGAACGTACGACCTCGGCGAGGACCGGGGGTATGACGGGGGTGGCGACGGACTCGGCGGACGTGGAGGTCATCTTCGGCCTTCCGGGGCGGAGGTGGCGTGACGGCCGCCCGCGGAAGCCGGGATCACCGGGTCACGCGAGCAGGTCGTCTACTTGTGCTTCACCTTCACGGTACCTGCGGGCGATCTCCGCACTGCAATCGTCCGCCGTGCGCTGCAGCTGCTGGCGGCGCCGGGAAACCTGCTGTTCGTAGCGGGTGAGGCGCCCCATGGCCGTGTGCAGCTCGTCGTCCGTGCGGGCTTCCAGGTCGGAGAGCTCGACCTCGGCGAGCATCTCCGTCGCCAGGAGGCCGTACTCCGCGCTGTGCGGCGTGCCCAGCGTCACATGCCGGGCCGACGAGCGGTGCCGGGCGGGCCCGTCCATGAGGATCTCCGAGAGGCGGTCCACGACCGGCCCCTCCGGGCCCGTGCCCTCAGGACCCGGCGCCGCCGGGTCCCTGCGGCGCGCGACCTCGGCCCGCAGGATGTCGATCCGCCCCTGCAGCAGGCGCCGGACATAGCTCAGGTCCGCCTCGTTCTGCTGCGCGTCCCTGCGCAGCTCGCGCAGCTCCCGCAGGAGCAGCGCGGCGAGGTCGTACCCGGGCTGCCCGGACAGCACCGCACTGGCCGTGCGCTGCGTGGGCGGGCGTGGCACGTTCGTACGTCGCGCAGCGCTCATGCGGGTCAGCGACACAGATCCGAGCGGCTGTCCCGTACTTGGTGTGCTCATGTGGCTCTACCGTCCCCTCGACCGGCGCGGTACACCGCGTGTGTGCATGGTGCCACCCTCGGTGGCCGCTATGTGAGCGAGTGCCCCCAATCGGCCCCAGATGGGGGGTTCAGGCCAACCTCCCGGGCGGCGCATCCGGCGCAAGTCGGCCGTACGGACGCAGGGCGTACCGGCCGTATGGAGCACGGCATGATGGGCCGTATGCGTGCTGTGGTGCAGAGGGTGGACGGGGCGAGCGTCGTCGTCGAGGGCGAGAACGGCCCCGAGACGGTCGGCGAGATCAATGGCGAGGGCCTGTGCGTCCTGGTGGGGGTGACCCATGAGGACACCAAGGAGAAGGCAGCTCAACTGGCCAGAAAACTCTGGTCCGTTCGGATGCTGGCCGACGAGAAGTCCTGCTCGGACATCGACGCGCCGCTGCTGGTCGTCAGTCAGTTCACGCTGTACGGCGACGCCCGGAAGGGCCGCAGGCCCACCTGGAACGCCGCCGCACCCGGCGATGTCGCCGAGCCCCTGGTCGACGAGGTCGTCGCCCAACTGCGTTCGCTGGGCGCGACGGTGGCCTGTGGCCGCTTCGGCGCGAAGATGCGGGTGTCACTGACGAACGACGGGCCGTTCACGGTGCTGCTGGAGATGTGAGGCCCGACCGCCCGCGCTACGGCTCGACCACGACCTCCTGCGCCGCCGCCGTGCCGCCCGCGCTCAGCGCCGCGTCCAGCGGCACGTTCCGCTTCACCAGCGCGAGCGCGATCGGCCCCAGCTCGTGGTGGCGTACCGCCGTGGTGATGAAGCCCAGCTTCCGGCCCTCATCGCCCTCCGAGGCCAGGCGCAGCTCCGTGCCGGCCGCCGGCAGATGCACCTCGCTCCCGTCCAGGTGCAGGAAGACCAGGCGGCGGGGCGGCTTGCCCAGGTTCTGGACGCGGGCGACCGTCTCCTGGCCTCGGTAGCAGCCCTTCTGCAGGTGCACGGCCGTGCCGATCCAGCCCAGCTCGTGCGGGATCGTGCGGTGGTCCGTCTCGAAGCCGAGCCGCGGCCGGTGCGCCTCCACGCGCAGCGCCTCGTGGGCGAGGATGCCGATCGCGGGGCCGCTCTCCTCGGCGTACGACTCCAGGGACGCACGCGGCAGGAAGAGATCCCGGCCCTGCGCCGTCTCGCGTACGACGACGCCTTCCGGTACCGCGGCGATCGAACCGGCCGGGAGGTAGACGACCGCGAACTCGTCCGTGCGGTCGGCGACTTCGACCCGGTTGAAGAACTTCATGCTCTCCAGATAGGCGACAAGCGCGTCCTGCGTGCCGGGCTCGACGTGCGCCCACACCGTCTCGCCGTCGTCGACGAGATAGAGGGCGTGCTCGATGTGGCCGTTCGCGGAGAGGATCAGCGCCTCGGTGGCCCGGCCGACGGGCAGCTCGGTCACGTGCTGCGTGAGCAGCAGGTGCAGCCAGCTCAGCCGGTCGGGTCCGGAGACGGTGACGACGCCGCGGTGCGAGAGGTCGACGAAACCGGTGCCGTCGGCGAGGGCGCGCTGTTCACGGAACAGATCGCCGTAGTGGGCGGCGACGCCTTCGTCCACGCCCTCGGCGGGGACGGCGCCGGGCAGGGACAGGAGGGGGCTCTTCATGTTCACCCACACTACGACCCGGCGACGGGCGTTCTTATTCCTTCTTGCCCGAGCAGTCCTCGCAGCGCCCGAAGATCGCGAAGTGCTTCAGGTCCGTGTCGAAACCGAAGGTGTCCCGCAGCTTCGCGGTGAACTCCGCGGCCACCGAGACATCCGCCTCGATCACGTTCGTGCAGTCCCTGCACACCAGGTGAAGGTGGTGGTGGCGGTCCGCGAGGTGGTACGTCGGCGCCCCGTGCCCCAGGTGCGCGTGGCTGACCAGGCCCAGCTCCTCCAGGAGCTCCAGCGTGCGGTACACCGTGGAAATGTTGACCCCCGACGCCGTCTTCCGCACTTCGCAGAGGATGTCGTCGGGGGTCGCGTGCTCAAGGGTGTCGACGGCTTCGAGGACAAGCTGGCGCTGCGGCGTCAGCCGGTAGCCGCGCTGTCGCAGGTCGCTCTTCCAGTCGGAGTCGGTGCTTGCCACACCCGCAGTGTAGGCCCACCGGCCATATGACCTACTTGAAGAACGCGATGCCGTCGTCCGGCAGGTCGCCCAGGCCGCGCGCCATCTCGGCGACGTCCTCGGGCGAGACGACCTTCTTCAGCTGCGCCGACATGTACGGCCGCAGGGGCACCTCGGGGGTCTGCTTCTCGCCGACCCACATCAGGTCGCCCTTCACATACCCGTAGAGACGCTTGCCGCCGGTGTACGGGCCGGAGGCCGCCGTACGGGCGACCGCGTCCGTGACCAGGTCGATCTGCGGCTTCTGGTCGGCGAGCTCGCCGTACCAGACCTCGACGACGCCGTCGTCGCGCACCATCACGGTCTCGACCTTGCGGTCCTTGTCGATGCGCCAGAAGCCCGACTCGGACTCCAGCGGCTTGACCTTGTTGCCCTCGGCGTCGAGCACCCACGTGTGCGAGTGGTACTCGATGAAGTCCCGCCCGTCATGGGAGAAGGACACTTCCTGGCCGAAGTTCGCCTTCTCGGCGCCGGGGAAGTCGGTGACGCCCGCGCCGGCCCAGTTGCCGAGGAGCCAAACGAGGGGCACGAGGTCGGGGTGCAGGTCGGACGGAATCTCGATCATGGGATGCTCAGGCGATCTCTAGGTGGCGTACGGGACGTACGGGGCTCAGCGCTGACCCTGGTACAGCTTCTTCACGGACAGTCCGGCGAACGCGAGTACGCCGACGCAGACCAGAACCAGCAGGGCGGAGAAGAAGGCCTCAAGCACGGGGTGCTCCTCGGTGAGCTATGGGGTGAGCTAGTGGGGCAGGTATCAGAGCCGCTCCCACTGTAGTCGTGCGCGGCCCGCACCTCTCTGCGAGGTGGCCTTACGGGTGGCTTCCCGCGTGGCCTTACGATGCGGCCATGGCGAAGAAGCTCGTGATCAAGGTGACCGCCGGGGCCGACGCCCCCGAGCGCTGCTCGCAGGCGTTCACGGTGGCGGCCGTGGCCGTGGCCAGCGGTGTGGAGGTCTCGCTCTGGCTGACCGGTGAGTCGGCATGGTTCGCGCTGCCGGGCCGCGCGGCGGAGTTCGACCTTCCGCACGCGGCGCCGCTCCCCGACCTGATCGACTCGATCGTGGCCGCGGGCCGGATCACGCTCTGCACACAGTGCGCGGCGCGCCGCGATATCACCGAGAAGGACGTCATCGACGGGGTGCGGATCGCCGGCGCCCAGGTGTTCGTGCAGGAGGCCATGACGGACGGCACCCAGGCGCTCGTGTACTGAGCCACCCGGTCGTACGCTGGATTCATGTTCGCGCGACGCCGCCATGCGTACTTCGCCATGATGGGCACGTGCATCGCCCTCTTCGTCCTGGCGTGGGGCGTCGTGCGGCTCTGGTCCATCCCCGTCGCCGTCGGCATGTGCGTCGTGGCGATGGTGATCCCGCCGCTGGCCGCCATCGTGGCGAACCGCCGCGGCCCGGAGGACCGCTGGTGGGACGACCCCTCGGGAGACCCGAAGTCCGACGAGTGGTGGGACGAGCTGGACGGCAAGCACCGCCGCTAGCCCCCCGCTGATCACAAGCGCCCGCTGATCACGAGCCGAAGGACCGCACCCCGTACCAGTGGCGTCCAACCCCCTGGGGTGCGGCCCTCCAGCCGTCAGTGACCGCTGTCGTCAGATCAAACGGCGATCGCGACCTCGGCGAGGCCGCCCGTCTGGGCCACGACCGTGCGGTCGGCCGTGCCGCCCGGGATCAGGGCGCGCAGCGTCCACGTGCCCTCGGCCGCGTAGAAGCGGAACTGGCCGGTCGCCGAGGTCGGGACCTCGGCGGTGAACTCGCCGGTCGAGTCGAGCAGGCGCACG
The DNA here is from genome assembly GCF_041435335.1 of Streptomyces sp. NBC_01283. Classification (NCBI taxonomy): domain Bacteria; kingdom Bacillati; phylum Actinomycetota; class Actinomycetes; order Kitasatosporales; family Streptomycetaceae; genus Streptomyces; species Streptomyces sp. NBC_01283. Next base: position 4,988,728 of record NZ_CP108430.1, on the reverse strand, counting down.
TAGCCGCTGACGGGCTCGCCGTCGCGGGTCACCTGGCCCTGGATGGTGGTCTCGCCGGGCTTGATCGTCGAGGCGTCGGGTCCGCCGGCCTTCGCTCCACACATATGCGTTCGTCCTTAACTGGTCAGGTCACTGCTGGCTTCGGGGAGGGTTACTTGTTGGCGCCGAGCTCGATCGGCACGCCGACGAGGGAGCCGTACTCGGTCCAGGAGCCGTCGTAGTTCTTGACGTTGGTCTGGCCGAGCAGCTCGTGCAGGACGAACCAGGTCAGGGCCGAACGCTCACCGATGCGGCAGTACGCGATGGTGTCCTTGGCGAGGTCGACCTGCTCGTCCTCGTAGAGGGCCTTGAGCTCGTCGTCCGACTTGAAGGTGCCGTCGTCGTTGGCGTTCTTCGACCACGGGATGTTGCGCGCGGACGGGACGTGGCCCGGACGCTGCGACTGCTCCTGCGGCAGGTGCGCGGGGGCGAGCAGCTTGCCGCTGAACTCGTCGGGCGAGCGCACGTCGACCAGGTTCTGCGCACCGATCGCCTTGACGACGTCGTCGCGGAAGGCGCGGATCGAGGTGTCCTGGGGCTTGGCCTTGTAGTCGGTGGCGGGGCGGCTGGGGACCTCGGAGCCGTCGACCAGGTCACGGGAGTCGAGCTCCCACTTCTTGCGGCCGCCGTCGAGGAGCTTCACGTCCTGGTGGCCGTAGAGCTTGAAGTACCAGAAGGCGTAGGACGCGAACCAGTTGTTGTTGCCGCCGTAGAGGACGACGGTGGTGTCGTTCGCGATGCCCTTGGCCGAGAGGAGCTTCTCGAAGCCCTCCTGGTCGACGAAGTCGCGGCGGACCGGGTCCTGGAGGTCGTCGGTCCAGTCGATGCGGATCGCGTTCTTGATGTGGTTCTTGTCGTACGCGGAGGTGTCTTCGTCGACCTCGACGATGGCAACCTTCGGGTCGTCGATGTGGGCCTCGACCCAGTCGGCGTCTACCAGGACGTCGCTGCGGCTCATACTTCTTCTCCTCCGGGGCAGTTACGGCGGGGCTGCGGTGCTGTGCGAGGGGATGCCGCGTACGGGCTGTGATTGCGCGGGTGCGTCGAGTCGCTGCGTACGCGGCACGGGGTGGCCCTGACGGTGTCAACGGGCCTGGGGGATGCGGAAGTCGGAGCTCCCGCTCAGAAGGTGCGACAGAGCATGGCGGCGACGCGGCACAGGTCTACTGCCCGCCGCTTCGTGAGGTCCGCCTGTCGCTGCATGCGTCCGATCGTAAGGACGCAAGGGCGGCCGTGTCACCGGGGTGTCGGATGGTGAGACGCGATCATCCACAATGTGGGATTGGTTGAAGAAAGAAGCCGCCCGCGCGGGGGCGAGGGGCCGTGTTCACCCTCGCCGTATCCATCGCGCGGACGGCTCTGTCTCGTACTGCGGAACCTCGTACCGCCAAGCGGCTGTACGCGGCGTTCGCGGCGTACCCCGGCGGTCTCAGCCCGCGAGCTTCACGTTCGTGCCCTTGACCGAGATGTCCACGCCGTCCCGCGCCGGCTCCACCGAGTCGATCTTGATGCCGCCCGGCAGCCCGGTGACCTTCTCCTCGAAGTCGGTCACATCACGGACGAGTCCCTCGGGGAGCGGGATCGAGACACCCATGACCTCGAACTTCTTCGGGATCTCGTCGGCGTTCACCTTGATCGTGTCGCCCTCGACCCGGACCGAGCTCAGCACGTGCACCGGCTTGGGCAGCTTCGCGCCGCCCTTGCTCACCTCGACCTCGACCTTGACCTTGTTGCCGCCGCCGTCCGAGAGCCCGACGACCTTGCCGGTGGCACCCAGCGGCAGCTGGACCGGCTCGCCCTGCGCCTCCTTGAGCAGCTCGTCGTACGAGATCCGGGCGGTGCCGGTGGCCGTGTCCGCGGTGGCGGAGCTGTAGTCGCCGGAGAACTCGACGCCCTTCATCCGGGCGTTCAGATCGGCGATGCGGATCTTGTCGGAGCCGGAGGTGGCGTCGTAGTCCTTGATCCCGATCTCGACGTCGTCGAGCGTGCCGCCCGCGACCTGGGTCAGGAAGGGAAAGCCCTTGATGGAGACGTCGGGCTTGTCGGCGAGCCCCTCGCTGGTACGCAGCTTCTCCGCCGCCTCGTCCTCGGCGAAGTTCACCGCGAGGCGGTCGGCGCCCACGAAGAGGCCCCCCAGGATCACGAGGACGATCAGAAGTATTCGTACGGAGCGCTTCATGTCCGGTGTTCCCCCACCTTGATCCCCCGTCTGACTGTCGTTGCCGCGAGCCTAAAGGACAGGTCCCCGGCGGGAGAGCCCGGCCGGGGACCTGTCGATCAGCTGTGACGATCAGCTGTGACGATCAGCGAGTGCCGGTCAGCCCATGGCACGACCGAGCACGTAGACGGCCGGGGCCGCGGCGGCGAGCGGCAGGGCGACACCCGCCGTCATGTGCACGAAGCGGGACGGGTAGTCGTAACTGGCGACCCGGTGGCCGATCAGCGCGCAGACACCGGCCCCCAGGCCGAGCAGCGCGCCCTTGCTGCCGAAGTCCGTCGCACCGCCGACGGCGATACCGGCTCCGGCGGCGGCGAGCAGCGCGACGACGACCGAAGCGGGCGTCGGCAGGGGCAGCGCGCGGGCGATCACGGCGACCGCGACGGCGATGCCGCCCACCGTCGCGGCGTCCTCGGACGCCGCGAGGAACCCGGTGGCGATGATCGCGAGCGCTGCGGAGGCGACGGTCGCCATCAGCCCTGCCATCCGCTCGTCGGCGGAGGCACGGCTGCGCAGCTGGAGGACGAGGACGAGCAGCACCCAGACGCCGAGGGTGCCCAGGATCGCGGCGGGCGCGTTCTCCTTGCCGGTGACCAGGAGTGCGATGTCGGCGGCGACACCGCCCATGAAGGCGAGCGCGATGCCCTGCCGGGCGGGCCACATCCCGTTGAGCCGGAACCACCCGGCGGCGGTGACGGCCTGCAGCAGGATCAGCGGCACGAGCAGGGCGTACTGCCCGATCGCCGCGGTCCCGGCGAGCAGCAGCCCCAGGACCGCGGTCAGCGCGGCGGGCTGGATCCCGGGCTCTATGACCGGCGAGCGCCCCTCGGCCCGAGCGCGCTGGGCGTCGGTGACCCGGGGGTTGCCGGTGGTGGTGGCGGGGCCGTAGGTGGCGGAGTCGGCGGCGGGCTCGGGCGCGGGCGCGGGCGCGCTTTCCGCCATGGGCAGGTGTCCCGCGGTGCGGGACGGTTCAGGCTGAGCGGTCTGGGCGGGCGTCGAGTCGTACGACTGCGGCGGCAGGTAGGCCGTCTCCGTCACGTCCACCGCAGGTGAGGGCTGGATCTGCGTGTCCCAGGTCTGCCCCTCCCACTGCTGGGTGTACGAGTCCTGAGGGGCATACGGCTGCTGCTGCGGGTACGACTGCTGCACGTACGGCTGCTGTTGCTGTTGCTGTTGCTGGGCAGCGAGGTACTGCTGCTGGGCGTACTGCTCGCCGGAGTAGGCCTGCTGCTGCTCCGGCGGATAGCCCTGCTGCTGCTCGGGCGGATAGACCTGCGGCTCGGCAGGCGGATACTCCCCCCGGTAGGGGTCGTAGTCCCCGTACGCCTCATATCGCGGATCGCTCATAGCGCTGCTCACCCTCCTGCGAACGGCGGGAGCACCTCGACCGTGCCGCCCTCGGCCAGCCGTACCGTCTCATGCCCGCGGGTACCCACGGGGTCACCGTCGATGAGGAACGAGCATCGCCGCAGTACCTGGACCAGCTCACCGGGGTGTCGCTCGCGCGCCGCGTCCAACGCCTCGGCCAGCGTCGAGGCGGCGTACGGCTCCTCCGCGACGCCTGCGGCTGCTTTGGCCGCGGCCCAGTAACGAATGGTGCCGTTCACCATGGCAGCTCCTCTCTCTCGGCGGTTGCCGACGTCCATGATGCCGTGGCCCACTCGGCGATCCGACCGAGCAGGGCGTCGTCCGCCGCGTTCTCCGCGTGCCCCATGCCCGCCTCCAGCCACAGCTCCGCCCCGCCCCGCGCGGCGGCGGCCAGCATCCGGGGGTGGTCCACGGGGAAGTACGGGTCCCGGTCCCCGTGCACGATCAGCAGCGGCGTCGGCGCGATCAGCGGGACCGACTCCACCGGCGAGAGCGGCACCGGGTCCCACTCGTGCGGGTGGATTCGCGTGTGCAGGCCGAGGCGGCCCACCACGCGCCCCAGGGGCCGCGTCACCACCCAGTGCAGCCGCCGCATCGGCGCCGTCCCCCGGTAGAACCAACGGGCAGGAGCACTCACCGCGACCACCGCGTCAACGCGCGCTTCCGTGCGCCCCCCATGCGCGGTACCCGCGAGCGCCGCGTGCCGGAGCACCACGGAACCGCCCATCGAGAAGCCGACGGTCACCACGCGTGCATGCCCCTTGGACCGCGCCCACTCCACCGCGGCCGCCAGATCGAGCACTTCGCGGTCGCCGACCGTGGAGAGCCCGCCGGACCCGCCATGCCCCCGGAAGGAGAACGTGATCACGGCCGCACGCTGCGCGAAGACGCCCGCGGCGCGGCGCACGTGCGGCCGGTCGATGCCGCCCGTGAAGCCGTGCGCGAGCACGATCACGAGCTCGCCCGCCGGGTCCGGACCGGGTTCGTACTCCGCCTCGATCGGGACTCCGTCCTGCGTACGGAGCGTTACGCGGCGTTGAACGCGGGGCGGAGTGCGAGTGATCGGCGGCACAGAAGTTCCCGCCTCGTGGCCTGCCGGACCGGAAGTCATGTGGGCTATTCTCCTTGGCAGAGGATCCGGGCAGCGAAGCCCCCGGGTCCTTTCGTGCTTTCAGGCGCGTTGTCCACGACAGCGCGCAGAGGCCCAGGGCGCGGGCCTCGGAACCACGGAAGCAACAGTACGAAGCAGTGCCGTAAACGTCCTCGCAGGGACCGAGGAGGAACCGACGTTATGGGCGAGCGAAACGTGCACGACCGTAGGACGACCCAGGCAGGTGGGCGGCGATGAGTTCTCTGCTGCTCCTCACCAATGCTCTTCAGCCGTCGACGGAGGTGCTCCCCGCTCTCGGCCTGCTGCTGCACAACGTGCGGGTGGCCCCCGCCGAAGGCCCGGCCCTCGTCGACACCCCTGGTGCCGACGTCATTCTGATCGACGGCCGCCGTGACCTCCCGCAGGTCCGCAGCCTCTGCCAGCTCCTTCGCTCCACGGGGCCCGGCTGTCCGCTCGTGCTCGTCGTCACGGAGGGCGGCCTCGCGGCCGTCACCGCCGACTGGGGCATCGACGACGTACTTCTCGACACCGCGGGCCCGGCCGAGGTCGAGGCGCGGCTCCGGCTCGCGATGGGCCGCCAGCAGATCACCTCCGACGACTCCCCCATGGAGATCCGCAACGGCGATCTCTCCGTGGACGAGGCGACGTACAGCGCGAAGCTGAAGGGCCGGGTCCTGGACCTGACCTTCAAGGAGTTCGAACTGATCAAGTACCTGGCACAGCACCCCGGACGCGTCTTCACCCGTGCCCAGCTGCTCCAGGAGGTCTGGGGCTACGACTACTTCGGCGGCACGCGGACGGTCGACGTCCACGTGCGGCGGCTGCGCGCGAAGCTCGGCGTCGAGCACGAGTCGCTGATCGGCACCGTCCGCAATGTCGGCTATCGCTTCGTGACCCCTGAAAAGGTCGAACGTGCGACCGACGAAGCCAAGGCGAAGGCGGCCACTCCGCCCGCCGAGGGCGAGCACCGGGCGATCCCGACGCGGCAGCCGGCACCCGCCGCGCCCGCGCCGGAGTCCGCCCCCGACTCCGCTCCGAAGGAAGCTGCCGTACGCCCTGCCCAGCGGTAGTTCCATCCGCGTAGACTCCGCGCGTGGCCAAGGTGACTCGGGATGACGTGGCGCGACTTGCGGGTACTTCCACCGCCGTCGTCAGCTATGTCATCAACAACGGACCCCGGCCGGTTGCCCCGGCCACGCGCGAGCGTGTACTCGCCGCGATCAAAGAGCTGGGGTACCGGCCCGACCGGGTCGCCCAGGCCATGGCGTCGCGGCGGACCGACCTCATAGGCATGATCGTGCCCGACGCGCGGCAGCCGTTCTTCGCGGAGATGACGCACGCCGTGGAACAGGCGGCCTCCGAGCGCGGAAAAATGGTGCTCGTCGGCAACACGGACTACGTGGACGAGCGCGAGGCCCACTATCTGCGGGCCTTCCTCGGCATGCGGGTCTCCGGGCTCATCCTCGTCAGCCACGGTCTGACGGATTCGGCCGCCGCCGAGATCGACGCGTGGGACGCGCGGGTCGTGCTGCTTCACGAGCGGCCCGAGGCGATCGACGACGTCGCCGTCGTCACGGACGACCTCGGCGGCGCGCAGCTCGCCACCCGGCACCTCCTCGAACACGGCCATGAGTACGTGGCGTGCGTCGGCGGCACCGCCGAGACCCCGACCGTCGGCGACCCCGTCTCCGACCACGTCGAGGGCTGGCGGCGGGCCATGCAGGAGGCCGGGCGCTCGGTGGAGGGGCGGCTCTTCGAAGCCCCGTACAACCGCTATGACGCGTATCAGATGGCGCTTGAGCTGCTGGCGAGGCCGGACCGGCCGACGGCGATCTTCTGCTCCACCGACGACCAGGCGATCGGCATCCTGCGGGCCGCGCGGGAGCTGCGGATCGATGTGCCGGACCAGCTCGCCGTCGCCGGCTTCGACGACGTGAAGGAGGCGGGTCTGACGGATCCGCCCCTGACGACGGTGGCCTCGGACCGGCCCGCCATGGCGCGCGCCGCGGTCGATCTCGTCCTGGACGACGGCCTCCGGGTCGCCGGTTCGCGCCGGGAGCGGCTGAAGCTGTTCCCGTCCCGCCTCGTGGTCCGGCAGTCCTGCGGCTGCAGCTGAGTCACCGCCCCCGGGCGGGCTTTATATGGGGCATACGAGGTTCTACCGGTGTTCTCAGGGCGTACTCAGCCGCCTCTCATGAACGCCGAGCAGCCTAGAACCCATGACCGAGACCTTCCGCCACAGCGGCGAGTACCCCCAGCAGCAGTCGTCAGCGCCTGTGCACCATGGCGGTACGCAGGGCGCGTACCCGCCCCCGCCCGCTTTCGCACCGGAAGAGCCGCCGAAGCCTCCGCGCCGGCGGGCCAAGGGCCCCCTCGCTCTCCTCGCCGCCGTGGCCATCGCGGCGGCGGCCGTCGGCGGCGGCACCGCGTACGCCTTCCAGGAGCTGACCGGCAAGGACGGCACGTCGGGCAGCGCCATCAACACGAACGTCGTGCCCACCAGCAAGAAGGGCACCGTCTCCGGCGTCGCCGAGGCGGTCAGCCCCAGCATCGTGGAGATCAGCGCGAAGTCCAGTGCCGGTGAGGCCACCGGCTCCGGCGTGATCGTCACGGAGGACGGCGAGATCGTCACCAACAACCACGTGATCTCCGGCGCCTCCTCCGTCAAGGTGAGGACGAACGACGGCAAGACGTACACCGCCAAGGTCGTCGGCACCGACAGCAAGAAGGACCTGGCGCTGATCAAGCTCCAGGGCGCCTCCGGGCTCAAGCCCGCGAGCCTCGGCAACTCCGACAACGTGAAGATCGGCGACGACGTCGTGGCGATCGGCTCCCCCGAGGGCCTGACCGGCACCGTCACCAGCGGCATCATCTCCGCCCTCGACCGCGACGTCACCGTCTCGACGGACGAGGACCAGGGCCGGCAGCAACAGCAGGGCGGCGGCAACTGGCCCTTCGAGTACGGCGGCGAGCAGTTCAACGGCGACACCGGGTCGTCGAAGACCACGTACAAGGCCCTGCAGACCGACGCCTCGCTCAACCCCGGGAACTCCGGCGGCGCCCTCATCGACATGAACGGCAACATCATCGGCATCAACTCCGCGATGTACTCGCCCAGTTCGTCTTCACAGAGCGGCGCGCAGGCGAGCTCGTCCGGCAGTGTCGGCCTCGGTTTCGCCATACCGATCAACACGGTCAAGGCCGACCTCGACACCCTGCGGGCCGGCTCCACCAACTGACCCCGACCACTCCCCCGGAGCACCTGGAGGCCGCCATGCCCGGACCCCTGATCACCGTCAACCGCGCTCGGCACGCGCTCGCCGTCACCATCGGCTGGGGCAGCCTGCCCGACACCGATCCGGCGGGGCTCGGCCTCCCCCTCGCCGTGGCCGGGGAACTGCACGGTGCCACCGCGGCCCGCGCCCCCGAAGTGGCCACGGCCCAGGCGCCGTCCCGGCCCGCCGCACGCCGCAAGCCCCGCGCCCGCGTGCGAGGCTGATACCGGCCCCGTCCGGCCCGCACTCCGACGCGCGACCGGACCCGTACTCGAGGAAGTCACAAGCCGATGAGCCCCGCCGAAGGCGAGCAGCAGCAGCGCATCCTGATCGTCGACGACGAGCCCGCCGTGCGGGAGGCGCTGCAGCGCAGTCTCGCCTTCGAGGGCTACGGCACGGAGGTCGCCGTCGACGGCGCCGACGCCCTGGAGAAGGCCGCCGCCTACCGCCCCGACCTCGTCGTCCTCGACATCCAGATGCCCCGCATGGACGGCCTCACCGCCGCCCGCAGGCTCCGGGCGACGGGCTCCCTGACGCCCATCCTGATGCTCACCGCGCGGGACACGGTCGGCGACCGCGTCACGGGCCTGGACGCCGGCGCCGACGACTACCTGGTCAAGCCGTTCGAACTGGACGAACTCTTCGCCCGCATCAGGGCTTTGCTGCGCCGCAGTTCGTACGCCGCCGGGGCGGGCCGGGCGGCGGAGGGCGACACGCTCGCCTTCGCCGACCTGCGGATGGACCTCGCGACGCGCGAGGTCACCCGCGGGGCGCGCACGGTGGAGCTGACCCGCACGGAATTCACCTTGCTGGAAATGTTCCTCGCGCATCCCCGTCAGGTCCTCACGCGGGAGCAGATCCTGAAGGCGGTCTGGGGCTTCGACTTCGAGCCGTCCTCCAACTCCCTGGACGTGTACGTGATGTACCTGCGCCGCAAGACGGAGGCGGGGGGCGAGCCTCGCCTCGTGCATACGGTGCGGGGGGTCGGCTATGTGCTGCGGCCCGGTTCGGGCGGGGGCGGCGAGTGAAGAGGCTGATCCTCCGGTACCGGGACATGCCGCTCCGCTCGCGCCTGGCGCTGCTCGTGACCTGCGCGGTGGCCCTGGCCGTGGCCGCCGTCGCGGTCTCGTGCTGGCTCCTGACCCGCGCACAGCTGCGGGACCAGATGGACGACTCGCTGCGCAGCCTCAACGTAGGCCGCGGCTATCTCCTGGAGACCACGGCCAACTGCCGTGACACGGGCACCTCCCCGAACGGCGAGACGGCCCCCGGCACCACCACCGTCTTCGTGCAGGTCATCGACCCGGACGGCACCCGCTGCGTGGGGCGTGGCTCCACACCCGTGGTGGTCACGGAGTCGGACCTGCAGGTGGCGCGGCACGCCCGCACCCCCACCCTGCGCGACGGCAGGACCGAGAGCGGCGCCTCGGTGCGCGTACTGACGCAGTTGGACCCGGACACCGGTCTGGCCGTGTCCCTGTCCCGGCCCCTCTCCGAGATCGACACCCCCCTGAACAAGCTCGCCCTGCTGCTCGCCGCGGTGGCGGGGGTCGGCGTCATCGGAGCCGGCGCCGCCGGCCTCTGGGTGGCCCGCACCGGCCTTCGCCCGGTCGACGAGCTGACCGCGGCCGTCGAGCACGTGGCCCGCACCGAGGACCTCGACCTCCGCATCCCCGCCGAGGGCGACGACGAGATCGCCAGGCTCTCCCGCTCCTTCAACTCCATGACCGCGTCGCTCGCCTCATCGCGCGACCTCCAGCAGCAGCTCATCGCCGACGCGGGCCACGAGCTGCGCACCCCCCTCACCTCACTGCGCACGAACATCGAGCTGCTCGCCCGCAGCGAGGAGACCGGACGCGCCATCCCGCCGGACGACCGCAAGGCCCTGCTCGCCTCCGTCACGGCGCAGATGACCGAACTGGCGGCACTGATCGGCGACTTGCAGGAGCTGTCCCGCACCGACACCGAGCAGGGCGGAAAGGTGCAGGTCGTCCCCCTGCACGACATCGTGGACGCCGCCCTGGAGCGCGCACGCCTGCGCGGACCCGAGCTGACCTTCGAGGCGGACCTCGCCCCCTGGTTCGTACGCGCCGAGCCCCCGGCCCTGGAGCGGGCCATCGTGAACATCCTGGACAACGCGGTGAAGTTCGGGCCCTCCGGCTCCACCGTCGAGGTGGCCCTGAAGGACGGCTCCCTGACCGTCCGCGATCACGGCCCCGGCATCCCCACCGACGAACTCCCGCACGTCTTCGACCGCTTCTGGCGTTCCCCGTCGGCCCGCAGCCTCCCCGGATCGGGCCTCGGCCTGTCCATCGTGGCCCGCACCGTGCACCAGGCGGGCGGCGAGGTGGCGCTCCGGCCCGCCGAGGGCGGCGGAACCGTGGCGACGGTCCGCCTGCCGGGAGCGCCGACCCCGCCGCCCGCCACCGCCTAGCCCCTACGGGTGGACCGCTACTTGCCGATCCCCAGCCCCGTACCGCTGAGCCGTACCCGGATCCCGTCCTTCTGCACGCTCACGTCCTGCAGCCAGACGTTCCCCTTGCCCGGCAGCTTCGGCAGCTGGAAGGCGAGCGTGAGGCGGTCGGCGAGGACGGGGCGGGTGAGCTGGGAGAGGCCCTTGAGCAGCGCCGGGTCCAGGCCCAGCTTCTTCAGGAGCTCGGGGTGGCCCATCGCGACGTCGATGAGGTTCAGGCCCATCACGTCGTTGATGAAGCGCGGCGAGCCGACGAGGTCGTGCAGCTTGCTGTCGCTCTTCAGGGCGCCGCTGATCACGGAGTCCGGGACGTCGAGCCGCTCGACGATCGACGGCACGGAGAGCAGCGCCTTCGCCTTGGCGGTCTCCTCGGCGAGACGGTCCGCGGAGTCCTTGCTGAGGTGCAGGCCCTCGGACTCGCGGGTGCCGGGCCGGTAGGTCGCCAGGTCGCCGATCTGCAGGCTCATCCTGCCGATGTCGGTGGAGATGCCGCGGTCGCCGTTGCGCTCGATGCGGGCGTCGGCGCGCAGCTTCAGGTCGTGGCCCGCGACGGGCAGCGTGCCGCGCGCGAGGACCTGGTCATGGCCGTGGCCGCTGAACGTGACCTGGGACGCGCCCAGTTCACGGTTCAGGTCGTCGAAGGAGAGCAGCACCTCGCCCTCCATCTCGCGGATGAGGGCGCCCTTGATGTCGGTGGGCCCGTCGCCGGTGATCGTCACGTCCGTGGCGGTGGCGGAGACCTGGGCGAGCGAGATCCGGTCGGCCGCGACGTCCGGGACGGTGACCTTGACCTTGTCCACGCGCTGGTCGAGGACCTGGGTCAGGAAGGGGAAGCCCTCGATGTCGACCTCGGGAGCGGCGCTCAGGTGCATGGAGTCCTTGAGCTTCTCCGCGGCCTCGTGCTCGGCGTAGAGCAGGGCCCAGCGGTCACCGAGCGCGAGGAAGGCGGCGACGACCACGAGGGCGACGACGGCCTTCGCGGCGAGCGGGAGCCCGGCGAACCGGTTGCGGCGGCGGCTGCGGCTGCGGCCCCGGCTGCCGCGCCGGTGGTTCGGGGGCTGCCACGGGGCGTCCGACTTGTCGGCTTCATCCGCTTCGTCACCCGTGTCGTGGAGGAACTCCTCCAGCGGGTTCGGAGCGAGAGCGCCGAGCTCGTCGTACGGATTGAGCGGAGCGGTGGTCTCTACCGCCTCGGGAGCTGCTTCTGGGGGAACCGATTCGGCGTGCCAACCATCAGACGGATAGGCCTGGTTGTGATCGGGCGGAAGCGTGGCTATGCGGTGGGGGGAACGCATCAGCTGATTTCACCATACGTTCACACCCCACCCCAAGCCTTGCGCCCGGTAACCACCGATTTCGGCCGCCTTCTGAGCGCGACTGTTAACGCGTCATTCACTTCACGACGGTGATCCTGTCCGCCTTCGGCGGTGCGATCGGCTTGTCCGCCGAGGAGTTGGCGGTCAGGTACTCGTTGAACGCCTTCAGGTCATCGCTGCCGACCAGCGGCTTCGTGCCCTTGCCGAGCTCGGCGAAGCCGTCGCCGCCGCCCGCGAGGAAGGAGTTCATGGCCACACGGTACGTGGCGTTCGGGTCGAGTGCCTTGCCGTCCAGCTTGATCGAGTCGGTGACGACGCGGTCGGCTCCGGACTTCGTCATGTCGAGCGTGTACGTCAGGCCGTCCGAGACCTGCAGGATCTTCGGGGATGCCGCGTTCGACCCGCTCACCTGCTGCTTCAGCCCGGTGATCACCTGCGCGCCGGTCAGATCGACGAGATTGACCGTGTTGCTGAACGGCTGCACGGTGAAGCCCTCGCCGTACGTCACCACCCCGTCACCCTCGCTGCCGCTCGCCTTCTGGACGAGGTCGGAACGGATGCCGCCGGGGTTCATCAGCGCCAGATCCGTCTCCGGGTCGAGCGCCTTGCCGTGCGCGAGCTGCGCGTCCGCGATCAGGTCGCCGAGCGGCGCCTCGGGGGTGGTGGCGCCACGGCCCGGGATGTCGCCGGAGATGAACCCGACGGGCTGGTTGGCGACCGGCGCGGCCAGCTTGTCCCAGCGCGCGATGAGCGAGGTCATGTCGGGCGCCTTCGCCTGCTCTCGGCTGACGACGTGGTTCGCCGACTTCGCCGACTTCACGGACGTACGGACGATGTCCTTCGTCCTGCGGTCGTACGTGAGCGTCGTGTCCGTGTAGAGCTTCCCGAAGGACGAGGCCGACGTGACCATGCGGGCCTTGCCCGACGGGTCGGGGATGCTGCACACGTACGCGGCGTGCGTGTGCCCGGTGACCAGGGCGTCGACCTTGGGCGTGATGCCCTTGGCGATGGTGGTGATCGGGCCGGAGATGCCGTCGCCCGCGCCCGGGGAGTCACAGTCGTAGTTGTACGCCTGGCTCGCGGGGGCGCCGCCCTCGTGGATGAGCGTGACGATCGACTTCACGCCCTGCTTGTCGAGGATCTTGGCGTACTTGTCGACCGTCTCGATCTCGTCGTGGAACTTGAGCCCCTTGACGCCGTCCGCCGAGACGATGTCCGGCGTCCCTTCCAGCGTCACGCCGATGAAGCCGACCTTGACGCCCTTGTGCTTCCACACCCAGTACGGCTTGAGGATGGGCTTGTCCGTCTTCTCGTCGGTCACGTTCGCCGCGAGGTAGGGGTAGTCGGCCCCCTTGAACTCCTTGCCCTTCTCGAAGCAGCCGTCCTTGGGGTGACAGCCGCCCTTCTGCATGCGGGCCAGCTCCTTGGCACCCTCGTCGAACTCGTGGTTCCCGACGCTGGTGACGTCGAGGCCCAGCTTGTTCATGGCCTCGACGGTCGGCTCGTCGTGGAAGAGGCCCGACAGGAGCGGGCTCGCGCCGATGAGGTCACCGGCGGCCGCCGTGACGCTGTACGGCTTCCCCTTGCGGGCCGTACGGAGCGACGTGGCGAGGTACTCGGCACCGCCCGCGTCGATCTTCTTCTCGGTCCCGTCGGGCTGCTTCTCCGTCACCTGGCCCGAGGAGCCCGCGGGCGGCTGCAGATTGCCGTGGAAGTCGTTGAAGGACAGCAGCTGCACGTCGACGGTCCGCTTCTTGCCGGCCGCACCCGCCTCTCCCGCCGTGTCCTGCCCGGCACTCGCGGGCAGCGCGGCGGCCAGCGCACCGATCGTGGCGAGACCGGCCGCGGCGGCGAGCACGCGGGTGGCGCGGCGTCTGGGCCGACGCGGCTGAGGTGTGGCTGGCACGGGGTCCCCCTGGGAGAGGTATGAGACGACTGAGGGCGTGAAACTCCGCGCAGCCTAAGGTCAACGCGCGTAGCGCGACAGGGGGTTACGGGTTACGAGGTGGTTGCCGCCAGGGGCGTTGCGGACACTTCGGGCAAGCGTGACGGTGCGGAGAGACGCAGAGGGGCGCGGTGGGATGCAGGTGCGCGCACGCCGTCGTGCCCTGGCCCGCGGTCCGCGAGTACGCCCGTGATCTGCTGCTCGACCGGCCGTCGCCGTACCCTCGACTCCATGACTGACGAGCAGCAGCCTCCCGCCACCCTGCGGCAGATCGACACGGTCGCCGCCCTCACCTCCGACCAGGCCGACGCCGTGCTCGGGCTCATCGCGGAAGCGGCCCGCTCGGACGGCCAGCAGGCCGTGTCCGAGCAGGGGCGGCTCCAGCTGCGGGGCGGGGCCCGGTCGGGGGTGCGGCATCTGCTGCTCGGGCTCGGCGACGAGCTCGTCGGGTACGCGCAGCTGGAGGACACCGACCCCATCGAGGCGCCCGCCGCCGAGCTGGTCGTGCATCCCGCGCACCGCGGTCGCGGACACGGCAGGGCGCTCGGCACCGCGCTGCTCGCCGAGTCCGGCCGACGGCTGCGGATCTGGGCGCACGGCGGGCACTCGGCGGCCCGCCACCTCGCCCAGGTTCTCGGGCTCACCCTCTTCCGTGAACTGCGGCAGATGCGGCGCTCGTTGGCGGACCTGAACCTGCCCGAACCGGTACTTCCGGCAGGCGTCTCCGTTCGCGCCTTCGTCCCCGGCCAGGACGACGCGGCCTGGCTCGCGGTGAACGCCGACGCCTTCGCCCACCACCCCGAGCAGGGCTCCCTCACCCAGCGCGACCTGGACGACCGCGAGGCCGAGCCGTGGTTCGACCCGGCGGGCTTCTTCCTGGCCGAGAAGGACGGCGAGCTGGTCGGCTTCCACTGGACCAAGGTGCACGCGGACGAGGGCCTCGGCGAGGTGTACGTCCTGGGGGTGCGGTCCGGCGCGCAGGGCGGCGGCCTCGGCAAGGCGCTCACGACCATCGGCCTGAACCACCTGGCGGGGGCGGGCCTGCCGACCGCGATGCTGTACGTGGACGCGGACAACAAGGCGGCGGTGAGCGTCTACGAACGGCTCGGGTTCGTCACGCACGAGACGGATCTGATGTACCGGACGGAGTCCTGATCGACTTACGGAAGACAGGAAGGGCGCGGTGTTCCCCGGGGGAACACCGCGCCCTTCCTGCTGTCCGGGCCCTCTCGCCTACTTCGGCTCGATCGGCTCCAGGCACATGCTGTACTGCACCCGGCCGCGCCGGGTCTGCTCGTAGCGGGACTGGCCCGGCTCGCACTCGGTTTCGTACTTGCTCGTGACCTTGTACTCCGCCGTCGCCTCGGAGCAGCCGACGGTCTCCATGTCCGGGCTGCTCTGCGACCCCTTGTTCTGTACGCAGTCACCGACCTCGGCAGCCGCGGGCGACTTGGCGGCCTCGCTGCCGGGGCCGGTGGTGTTGCCGCGGCTGGAGTACCACCAGACGCCCGCGATGACACCTGCGATGAGCAGGACCACCACCTTCATCAGCGGTGACTGCCGGTTGAAGGAGCCACCGCCACCGCCACGCGGGCGCTGAGGCTGAGGCGGGTGGGGCTGCTGGGGCTGAGGCGGTGCGAACTGCTGCTGCCCGTAGGGCTGCTGGCCGTACGGCTGCCCGTACTGCTGTTGTTGCTGCCCATACGGCTGCTGAGGCTGCTGGTAGCCGCCCTGGGGCGGCGGAGGCATGGACAAGGTAAGTCCCCCGACTTTCCATACATGTTCACGTCAATGCTGAGCGGCAGACGTTACAAGATCGACCGCCCCCTTGACGGCACCGACCCCCTTGCACCACCCTTTCACTACTCAATTAGTGAAAGGGTGGTGCAAGGCATGGTCGAGTTCCGTATCGACCGGCGCAGCGGCGTCGCCACCTACCTCCAGATCGTCCAGCAGACGCAACAGGCACTGCGCCTGGGCCTGTTGGAGCCGGGCGACAAGCTGCCCACGGCCCGTGAGGTCGTCGAGGCGACGGCGATCAACCCGAACACAGTCCTGAAGGCCTATCGCGAGCTGGAACGCGAGGGCCTGGTCGAGGCCCGCCGCGGGCTCGGCACCTTCGTGCGGAAGTCACTGGGCTCGACGCCCGCCGACTCCCCGCTGCGGGGCGAGTTGAGCCGGTGGGCCTCCCGTGCCCGTGCATCCGGTCTGGAGAGGGACGACGTGGCGGCGCTGTTCAGCGCCGTACTCGAAGAGCAGTTCACCAAGGGGGACCACGCATGACCGACACCGCCATCGAGGCGGCCTCGCTCGCCAAGAGTTACGGGCGGCGGGGCCACGCCCTGCGCGACTGTTCCTTCCGGCTGCCCGCCGGCAGGATCTGTGCGGTCGTCGGGCCCAACGGCGCGGGCAAGTCGACGCTGCTGGCCCTCGCGGCCGGACTGATGCGGCCCGGCGGGGGCTCGCTCACCGTGCTCGGCACCGACCCGGCCGCCACGCGCGAACGCCTCGCGTACGTCGCCCAGGACAAGCCGCTCTATCCGCAGCTCAGCATCGAGGACACCCTGCGGCTCGGCGCCGAGCTGAACCCCGGGCGCTGGGACGCCGCGCTCGCCGAACGCGTCGTAGGGGAAGGGGGGTTGGACCCGAAGGCACGGGTGCGCACACTCTCCGGCGGCCAGCGCACCCGGGTCGCGCTCGCGCTCGCCCTCGGCAAGCGGGCCGAACTCCTGCTCCTGGACGAGCCGATGGCCGACCTCGACCCGCTCGCCCGGCATCAGCTGATGGGGACGCTGATGGCCGAGGCCGCCGAGCACGGGACCACCGTGGTGATGTCCTCGCACATCGTGAGCGAACTGGCCGACGCCTGCGACCACTTGCTGCTCGTGTCCGGTGGCCGCGTACGCCTCGGCGGCGGCATCGACGATCTCGTGGCCGCGCATGCCCTGGTCACCGGGCGCCGACCCGTCGAGGAGCTCGCCCCGCACGCGGTCGTCGAATCCCGCGCCACCGGGCGGGGCCTGACCGCGCTGATACGGCCCGAAGGCCCGGTCGGCGACGGCTGGGAAGTCGAAGAACCTTCCCTGGAGGAACTGTTGCTCGCCCATCTCCGCTCCCCCGACGCACCGGCTCTGCTGACACCGAGCACGGCACCCGCCGAGCGCGAGGTGACGACATGAGCTCCCCTCTGCTGCGCGGCCCGCGCTGGGCCGACGTCCGGGTGCACCGCAGCGCACTGCGCACAGGCCTCGGTCTCGTCGTGCTCGCCGCCGCGCTGACGGGCCTTCTCCGCTGGGCGAACCACGCCTACCCCGAGCCGACCGGACCCTGCACCTCCGACGGCTCCTGCGAGACGTTCCTCGGCTTCTCCAGCGCCCGGACACTGCTGTACGAGTTCCTGAAGGACTACTCCCTGGGGATGCTCCTGATCCCCGTCCTGATCGGCGCCTTCGTCGCGGGCCCGGTCATCGCCCGCGAGATGGAGTCGGGCACCCACAAGCTCGCCTGGACGCAGTCGGTGTCGCCCGCTCGCTGGCTGATGTCGAAGCTGACGGTGTTCGCCGTGACGAGCGTGGCGGGCGGGCTCGCACTGATGGCGGTCTTCTGGGCCGGCCGGTCCGGCATCGGGGCCGTGTGGAACCTGAGCTGGGCGGACCGCGGCGTCTACGAGTCCATCGGCCCGGTCCTCGTCGCGTACTGCCTCTTCGCCGTCATGGTCGGCGCACTCGCCGGTCTCCTTGTACGTCGCACGCTGGTGGCGCTGGCCGCCGGGGGCCTCGTCACCGGACTCGTACTGCTGGTCATGGGCAATGTGCGGTGGCAGCTGTTCCCGGTGAAGACGCTCTCCGGGCCCGCATCGGGCACGTCCACGAGCTACACGATGCATGACGTCCCCGTGGACTCCCTCATCATCGACATGGGGGTCCACAACGCCGCCGGTGAACGGTTCGTGGCCGGGCAATGCTCGCCGGACCAGATGGCCCACTTCCCCTGCCCCTCCGACACCAAGGTCACCGGCTGGTACGCCGACGTGCACCCCCATTCCCACTTCTGGTACGTCCAGTTCATCGAGACCGGCATCATCCTCGTGCTCGCCACGGCGGCGGCGTACGCGGCATTCCGGGTGCTGCGGCGCCGCGCCGCCTGAGTTGCGCAAGGCCCCCGGCCATGTAGACGCCCGGGGGCCTCCCGCACATGTCCCGCACGTCATGTCGCCGTAACCGGTGATTCAGACTGGCTTGCGACCCTCGCTCAATGCAGCCTGCCGTGCCCGACCCTCCCCCCACGAACGGGAAGCTTCGTCTCACCCCGGCACTCTCCGACGCGCCCATCGGGGTCCCCGCGCGGAAGAATGGGGCCATGAGCCAGCCCAGCACGCAAGGTCAGTCCCACCCGTCTCCCACCACCGCCCTTGACGGAGACCCTTCGGGCCACGGCACCATCACACACGCCCAGCCCTCCGTCGGCTCCATCGCCGCGCACCGCCCGCACACGCTGTCGGCCGCGGTGTCGGACCTCGACCCCGACATCGACGCGGATCTCGACGCGTACGACGAGGACGGCCAGGTAGGACACGACGGCCAGGAGCTTCCGCAGGGCCGTTTCCTGGACCGGGAGCGCAGCTGGCTCGCCTTCAACGAGCGGGTGCTCGAGCTCGCCGAGGATCCGAACACGCCCCTCCTCGAACGGGCCAATTTCCTGGCGATCTTCGCCTCGAACCTGGACGAGTTCTTCATGGTCCGGGTGGCAGGCCTGAAGCGGCGCATCGCCACGGGCGTCGCCACCCGTTCGGCCTCAGGTCTGCAGCCCCGTGAAGTCCTGGAGCTGATCTGGAACCGCTCCCGGGAGCTCATGGCCCGGCACGCCGCCTGTTACCAGGAAGATGTCGCCCCCGGCCTCGCCGACGAGGGCATCCACCTGGTCCGCTGGAACGAGCTGACGGAGAAGGAGCAGTCCCGCCTCTTCACGCTCTTCCGGCAGCAGATCTTCCCCGTCCTGACCCCCCTCGCGGTCGACCCGGCGCACCCCTTCCCGTACATCTCGGGGCTCTCGCTCAACCTCGCCGTGGTCGTCCGCAACCCGGTCTCTGGACACACCCACTTCGCTCGCGTGAAGGTTCCACCGCTCCTCTCCCGCTTCCTTGAGGCCTCCCCGCAGCGCTACGTCCCCATCGAGGACGTCATCGCCGCTCCCGCGCACCTCGCGGAGCTGTTCCCGGGCATGGAGATCCAGGAGCACCACATGTTCCGGCTCACCCGGAACGAGGATCTTGAGGTCGAGGAGGACGACGCCGAGAACCTCCTCCAGGCCCTGGAGAAGGAGCTCATGCGGCGCCGCTTCGGGCCGCCGGTGCGCCTTGAGGTCGAGGAGTCCATCGACCGCAACGTCCTTGACCTCCTCGTGCGCGAGCTGAAGATCAGCGAGGCCGAGATCTACCCGCTGCCGGGCCCGCTCGACCTGACCGGGCTCTTCGGCATCGCGTCCCTGGACCGGCCCGAGCTGAAGTACCCGAAGTTCATCGCGGGCACGCACCGCGACCTCGCCGAGGTGGAGTCCGCGTCCGCGCCCGACATCTTCGCTGCCCTTCGCGAACGCGACGTACTCCTTCACCACCCGTACGACTCGTTCTCCACGTCCGTGCAGGCCTTCCTGGAGCAGGCCGCGGCCGACCCGGACGTCCTCGCGATCAAGCAGACGCTGTACCGGACGTCCGGCGACTCCCCCATAGTCGACGCCCTGATCGACGCCGCGGAGTCGGGCAAGCAGGTGCTCGTCCTGGTCGAGATCAAGGCGCGCTTCGACGAGCAGGCGAACATCAAGTGGGCGCGGAAGCTGGAGGAGTCGGGCTGCCACGTCGTCTACGGCCTGGTCGGCCTCAAGACGCACTGCAAGCTGTCGCTCGTCGTCCGCCAGGAGGGCGACACCCTGGTCCGCTACTCGCACGTCGGTACGGGCAACTACCACCCCAAGACGGCCCGGCTCTACGAGGACCTGGGGCTGCTCACCGCCAAGCAGGAGGTCGGCGCGGACCTGTCCGACCTCTTCAACCGGCTCTCGGGCTACTCCCGACGGGAGACCTACCGCCGTCTCCTCGTCGCCCCCAAGTCCCTGCGCGACGGGCTCGTCTCGCGCATCGACAAGGAAATCCAGCACCACCGGGCGGGCCGCCCCGCCTACGTGCGCATCAAGGTCAACTCGATGGTCGACGAGGCGATCGTGGACTCGCTCTACCGCGCCTCGCAGGCAGGCGTGCCGGTCGACGTGTGGGTGCGCGGGATCTGTGCGGTGCGGCCCGGCGTCGCGGGGCTCTCGGAGACCATCCGGGTCCGTTCCGTGCTCGGCCGCTTCCTGGAGCACTCCCGCGTCTTCGCCTTCGGCAACGCGGGCGAGCCGGAGGTGTGGATCGGCAGCGCCGACATGATGCACCGCAACCTCGACCGCCGTATCGAGGCACTGGTCAGGGTCACCGACCCGGCCCACCGGGCGACGCTCAACCGGCTCCTGGAGACCGGCATGTCGGACACCACCGCCTCCTGGCACCTGGGCGCGGACGGCAACTGGACCCGGCACGCCCTGGATCCGGAGGGCCAGCCCCTGCGGAACGTACAGGAGATGCTCATTGACGCCCGGAGGCGCCGGCGTGGCACAGCTAAACCATGAGACGACGACAGGCGATGTCCTGTCGGCCTATCTGCAGGGCCAGGCCACGGAGTTCCTGCGCTCGCTGCGGCTGCACCGCGAGTCGTCGACGGACGCGCAGGGCGCCGAGGTGTCCCTGGAGGCGGCCCAGGCCCTGCGCCGGGCGGCCCGCCGCATCGGCGGCACCCTGCACACCTTCCGTCCGCTCCTGGACCAGGAGTGGGCGTCAGGCCTGCGTCCCGAACTGGCCTGGCTGTCCGGCACGTTGGCCCGGGAGCACGCGTTCGGGGCGCGCCTGGAGCGGCTCCTCGACGCCTTGCACCGCTTGTCGGGCACGCCCACGGTCCCGGCACCGGCAGCCGTCCCCGCTGCGGGCAGGCGGTCCGCGGGGCGATGGGGGTCCCCCCGCTCGAACGGAGCTGAGGGTGGGGGAGGGTGGGCGCAGCCCCCGGTGCCGGGCGCCGATGAACCCGGCGGGACCCCAAGGGGCCTGACGGTAGGCGCAGCCAAAGCAGCGGCGCTCCTGGAGCGCCAGCTGACCCTCGCCCGCACGCGCGCCCACTCCGCCGCCCTCCAGGCCTTCGGCTCCTCCCGCTTCCACGCGGTCGCGGACAACGTCGCCGTACTGGCCAGCGAGGTGCCCCTCAGGAGCAACACCCCGGAGGACCTGAAGCCGCTCGCGGCGCGGGCCGAGGAAGACCTCGCCGAAGCGGTCGCCGCGCTCCCCCTGGGGCAGGCGGGCCACCCGTACAACGCGGAAGCGCTGACGCACGGCCTCGCCGCCGATGCCGCGCCCGAGGCGCAGGACGCCCCCTGGCTGAAGACCCGCGCCCTCCTGCGCCTGCACAGGTACGCCCAGGAGGTCCTCACCGCGGGCCCCGGCGCCGACCTCCGCCTCGCGGACGCGGGCCACGCCCTGGACCGCCACCGCGAGGCCGCGGACGCCGCATCGGCCGCGGCGTCGGCCGCCCGCACCCCCCGCATCGCCCCGGCGACCGCGTACGCCCTCGGTGTCCTGCACGCCGACCAGCGCCACGAGGTGGAAGCGGCCCGCTTCGCGTTCCACCAGGCCTGGCTCCGGGAGACGGAGGCGGTGAGCACCCGGTGACGCGCCCGGCGGGCGGAGTCGTCCTGGCCGCGGGCTGCGTCCTGTGGCGCCGCTCCCCGTTCGACGGCGAGCTGGAGATCTGCCTGGTCCACCGCCCCAAGTACGACGACTGGTCGCACCCCAAGGGCAAGCTGAAGCGAGCCGAGAGCCCCCTCGACGGCGCCCTGCGCGAGGTCGAGGAGGAGACAGGCCACCGCTGCGCCCCCGGCGCCCGGCTCCCCACGGCCCGCTATCTGGCCCAGGGCCGCCCCAAAGAGGTGAGCTACTGGGCCGCGGAGGCGACCGAAGGGCACTTCACGCCCAACGCCGAAGTGGACCGCATCATCTGGCTGCCGCCCGCCGCGGCCCGCAACCGGCTCACGCAACCCCGTGACCAGCAGCTTGTCGACGCCCTGCTCAGCGTCCTCAACCCGGCGTAACAGATCGGCTACGTTCCGTAGCGCATTGCCTAACCAGGCCGACCGCCGAGGTTCACCCGCCGTTCACTCATGCCCATCGGCCGCTTCACCTGCCCTGCCTAATTTCAGCCTTACAACACAACGTAGGACCGCAGGACAGAACGACCGCAGTACTGCACGACGAAGACCTCGCACGCCGCCGGCAAAGGGCAGGCGGCTCCCGGAAGGAAGACCCGACAGTGAAGCTTCAGCGCAAGAACCGGCTCCGCGCCCTCTCCCTCGGCGCCATCGCCGTCTCCGGCGCCCTGGCCCTCACGGCGTGCGGCTCCGATGACACGAGCGGCGGCGACGGTGGCACCGGCAAGGAGACCAACGCCAACGCCAACATCAAGTGCGATGACGCCAAGGGTCAGCTCGCGGCCTCCGGTTCGTCCGCGCAGAAGAACGCGATCGACGCCTGGCGCAAGGTCTACTCGACCACCTGCAAGGACGTTCAGCTGAACTACAACCCGACGGGTTCGGGCGCCGGCATCACCGCGTTCATGCAGGGCCAGACCGCCTTCGCGGGCTCCGACTCGGCGCTCAAGCCCGAGGAGATCGCGGCGTCGAAGAAGGTCTGCAAGAACAGCCAGGCCATCGACCTGCCGATGGTCGGCGGCCCGATCGCCGTCGGTTACAACGTGCCCGGTGTGGACAACCTCGTCCTGGACGCCGAGACCCTCGCCAAGATCTTCGACGGCAAGATCAAGACCTGGGACGACAAGGCGATCAAGAAGCTGAACCCCGACGCCAAGCTGCCCAGCACCAAGATCCAGGCGTTCCACCGCTCGGACGAGTCCGGCACCACGGACAACTTCACCAAGTACCTCAAGGGCGCGGCCCCGTCCGCCTGGGCGCACGAGCCCGGCAAGTCCTGGGTCGCCAAGGGCGGCCAGTCCGCCAACGGCTCCTCCGGTGTCGCGGGCCAGGTCAAGCAGACCGCCGGCGCCATCTCGTACTTCGAGCTCTCGTACGCCTCCGACGGCATCAGCACGGTCGACCTGCAGACCGAGGCCAAGGAGCCGGTGAAGGCCACCGTCGACAACGCCTCCAAGGCCATCTCCGAGGCCAAGGTCGTCGGCAAGGGCAAGGACCTCGCCCTGGAGCTGAACTACAAGCCCACCGCCGAGGGCGCCTACCCGATCACCCTGGTGACGTACGAGGTCCTCTGCGAGAAGGGCAACAAGGCCGAGACCCTGGCCGCGACCAAGTCCTTCCTGACCTACATCGCCAGCGAGGACGGCCAGAACGTCCTCAAGGAGAACGACTACGCGCCGATCCCGGCCGAGATCATCTCCAAGGTCCGCACGACCGTCGCGGGCCTGAGCTAGCTGAACCGAGTGCGGCCGGCCCGGCGAACCAGGGCCGGCCGCACCGTCCGGTGCACCGCCGCCAGGAGCAACTCCCGCCGCCAGAGCGGCTGCCTGCTCCGCAGACCGGAGAACCTCATGGATATACCAAGCAGTACGACAGCACCCCCACCCCTCAACGACGTGAAGCCCTCGGGCATCACCCCCAAGAGCCCCCGCCGCAGCGCCACCCGCCCCGGTGACCGGATCTTCCTCGGTCTCTCGCGCGGCTCCGGCATCGCGCTGCTGGCGATCATGGCCGCCATCGCGGCCTTCCTGACCTACCGTGCGGCCCTCGCGCTCTCGGAGAACACGGGCAGCTTCCTCACCACCTTCGAGTGGGACCCGGCCGGTGCGACCACCGGCGGCAAGCCGTACTTCGGCATCGCGGTCCTGGTCTTCGGCACCGTGGTGAGCTCGATCATCGCCCTGGTGATCGCCGTCCCCGTGGCCATCGGCATCGCGCTGTTCATCTCGCACTACGCACCGCGCAAGCTGGCCACCCCCATCGCCTTCGTGATCGACCTGCTGGCCGCCGTGCCGTCGATCGTCTACGGCCTCTGGGGCGCCCTCGTGGTCGCGCCCAACCTGACGGGCCTCTACAGCTGGCTCGACGACTACTTCGGCTGGACCGGCGTCTTCGAGTACCAGGGCGGCGCCCCGCGCTCCCTGATGACGGTGGGCATCCTGCTCGCGATCATGATCCTGCCGATCATCACGAACGTCAGCCGTGAGGTCTTCCTGCAGGTCCCGAAGATGCACGAGGAGGCCGCGCTCGCGCTCGGCGCCACGCGCTGGGAGACCATCCGCATGTCGGTGCTCCCCTTCGCCCGCTCGGGCGTCATCTCCGCCTCGATGCTGGGCCTGGGCCGCGCGCTCGGCGAGACGATCGCCGTCGCCACCGTGCTCTCCCCGAGCTTCGTGATCAACGCCTCCGTGCTCGACTTCGGCGGCGGCACGTTCGCGCAGAACATCGCCAGCAAGTTCAACGAGGCGACCGAGTACGGCCGTGACGCGCTCATCGCCTCCGGTCTGGTCCTCTTCATCATCACGCTGCTGGTCAACGGCGCGGCCCGCTTGATCATCGCGCGCCGCAAGGAGTACTCGGGGGCCAACGCATGAGCGCCACCATCGTCAAGCCCACGAGCCTGCGGGGCGCCCGACTCCCGCGCTGGACACCGGCCGTCGTCGCACTCGGCTCCGCCGCCGTCGCCATCGGCATCGGCGCGGGGGCCGGCCTGGACAGCCGCATCCAGTGGGGCCTGATCGCGGCCATCCTCTACGTCGGCGCCTCGTACGCCCTCGCGGTCGCCGTCGAGGGCGGACGCCAGGCCAAGGACCGCCTCGCCACCTCGATGGTGTGGGTGATGTTCCTGCTGGCCGTCGTCCCGCTGGCCTCGCTGATCTACGAGACCGTCCAGCGCGGCTCGAACGTCTTCAACGGCTACTTCCTGACCCACTCCATGGGTGTGGTCGCGGACGACGAGCCCGGTGGCGGCATCTATCACGCGATCATCGGCACCCTGGAGCAGGTGCTCCTGGCCTCCGCGATCGCCGTGCCGATCGGCCTGCTCACCGCGATCTACCTCGTCGAGTACGGGCGCGGGAAGCTCTCCAAGGTCGTCACGTTCTTCGTGGACGTCATGACCGGCATCCCGTCGATCGTCGCGGGCCTGTTCGTCCTCAGCTTCTGGATCCTGATCCTGGGCTTCGACTTCTCCGGCTGGGCCGGCGCCATGGCGCTCGCCATCCTGATGATGCCGGTGGTCGTGCGCTCCACGGAGGAGATGCTCAAGCTCGTCCCGAACGAGCTGCGGGAGGCGTCACTCGCCCTCGGCATCCCGAAGTGGCGGACCATCCTCAAGGTGGTCCTGCCCACCGCGATCGGCGGCATCACCACCGGCGTCATGCTCGCGGTCGCCCGTATCGCGGGCGAGACCGCACCGGTGCTGCTCCTGGTCTGGGTCAACCCCATGATCAACACGAACCCGTTCGAAGGCTCGCAGGCCTCGCTGCCGCTGTACATCTACCAGCAGTACGCGGCAGGCAACCAGGCCGGTTACGACCGCGCCTGGGCGGCGGCGCTCGCCCTCATCGGCTTCATCATGATCCTCAACATGGCGGCACGCGGCGTAGCCCGCTGGAAGGCCCCCAAGACAGGTCGCTGACGCGGCCACCTCAGCGACCTCTCTGTAACCCCCTGAAGGCAGTGATCCCCATGGCCAAGCGAATCGACGTATCGGGCCTGACCGCTTACTACAGCTCCCACAAGGCCATCGAGGACATCTCGATGACCGTGGAGCCCCGCTCCGTGACGGCCTTCATCGGCCCCTCCGGCTGCGGCAAGTCCACCTTCCTGCGCACCCTCAACCGCATGCACGAGGTCACCACCGGTGGCCGCGTCGAGGGCAAGGTGCTCCTGGACGACGAGGACCTCTACGGTCCCGGTGTCGACCCGGTCGCCGTGCGCCGCACCATCGGCATGGTGTTCCAGCGCCCCAACCCGTTCCCGACGATGTCGATCTTCGACAACGTGGCGGCGGGCCTGAAGCTGAACGGCTCGTACAAGAAGAGCGAGCTGAACAACATCGTCGAGAAGTCCCTCAAGGGCGCCAACCTCTGGAACGAGGTCAAGGACCGCCTGAACAAGCCCGGCTCCGGCCTCTCCGGCGGCCAGCAGCAGCGCCTCTGCATCGCGCGGGCCATCGCGGTCGAGCCCCAGGTGCTCCTGATGGACGAGCCCTGCTCGGCCCTCGACCCGATCTCGACGCTCGCGATCGAGGACCTGATCGGCGAGCTGAAGGAGCGCTTCACGATCGTCATCGTGACGCACAACATGCAGCAGGCGGCGCGCGTCTCGGACCGCACGGCCTTCTTCAACCTCGCGGCGGTCGGCCAGCCCGGCAAGCTCGTCGAGATCGACGAGACGGAGCGGATCTTCTCCAACCCGTCCGTGCAGGCGACCGAGGACTACATCTCGGGCCGCTTCGGCTAGGCCCACGAAAGACCCCTCGCGGCGCTGCATGGCGGTGCCGCCGCGAGGACGAGAAGGGCCCGCCCCTGGCTCCCGGGGGCGGGCCCGTTTCCGTGCCCCGAAGGGGCGCGGGCGATGGCACATGCGGCTCCGCCGCGCGGGCGCGACCAGCCGAAGCGGGCCCGCAGCCGAAGAACTACAAGAACGCCAGGTTCACGATCCAGAAACTCAGCGCAGCGACAATCGCGGCTGCCGGCATCGTGATGAACCAGCCGAGGATGATGTTCTTGGCGACACCCCAGCGCACCGCGTTCACACGCTTGGTCGCGCCCACACCCATGATCGCGGAAGTGATCACGTGCGTGGTGGAGATCGGCGCGTGGAACATGAAGGCGGTGGTGAACATGATGCCCGCACCCGTCGTCTCCGCGGCGAATCCCTGCGGCGGGTCCAGCTCGATGATCTTGCGGCCGAGCGTACGCATGATGCGCCAGCCACCCGCGTACGTACCCGCGGAGAGCATCAGCGCACAGGCGATCTTGACCCAGATCGGAATGGGCGCGTCAGCGCTCTGCACATCGGAGATGACCAGGGCCATCACCACGATGCCCATGGTCTTCTGCGCGTCCTGCAGACCGTGACCCAGCGCCATGCCGGCCGCGGACACCGTCTGCGCGATACGGAATCCGCGCTTGGCCTTGTGCGGGTTGGACTTCCGGAACATCCACATGATCGCGCACATCACCAGATAACCGGCGACGAGTCCGACGATGGGCGAGATGAACATCGGAATGACGACCTTGTCGAGCACTCCGGACCAGATCACCCCGATTCCACCGGCGAGCGCGGCTCCGACCATTCCACCGAAGAGCGCGTGGGAGGAGGACGAAGGAAGCCCGAAGTACCAGGTGACGAGGTTCCACACGATGGCGCCCACCAGGGCGGCAAAGAGGATCCACATTCCCTTGTTGCCCTCGGGCGTCTCGATCAGGCCCTTACTGACCGTCTTGGCGACCCCGCTGCCCATGAAGGCGCCGGCGAGGTTCATGACGGCGGCCATCGCGAGTGCCGCGCGAGGCGTCAGCGCACGGGTGGAGACGGAAGTGGCGATGGCGTTCGCAGAGTCGTGAAAGCCATTCGTGTACGTAAATCCGAGCGCGACGCCAATGGTCACGATCAAAGCAAAGGTGTCCATGGAGAGGCCTCAGGACTCCTTGACCGCGATGGTCTCCACCGTGTTCGCGACGTGCTCGAACGCGTCGGCCGCCTCTTCGAGCACGTCGACGATCTGCTTCAGCTTCAGCACCTCTATGGCGTCGTACTTGCCGTTGAAGAGCTGCGCGAGAAGCTTGCGGTGAATCTGGTCGGCCTGGTTCTCCAGACGGTTGACCTCGATCCAGTACTCGGTGAGGTTGTCCATCGTCCGCAGATTCGGCATGGCCTCGGCCGTGAGCTCGGCGGCTCGCGACAGGACCTCGATCTGCTGCTCGACTCCCTTGGGGAGTTCCTCGACCTGGTAAAGGACGACCAGGTCGACGGCCTCCTCCATGAAGTCCATGATGTCGTCGAGGCAGGACGCCAGGTTGTAGATGTCCTCGCGGTCGAAAGGCGTGATGAAGGAGGAGTTCAGCTGGTGGAAGATCGCATGGGTAGCGTCATCTCCAGCGTGCTCCGCGGCCCGCATACGCTCTGCGATCTCGGCTCGGGCGGAGGCGTCAGCCCCGAGCAGTTCCATCAGGAGCTTCGAGCCCGTGACAATGTTGTCCGCGGATGCGGCGAACATGTCGTAGAAGCTCGTCTCCCTGGGGGTCAGACGAAAGCGCACGTGGGGTCCTCGGGGTGCTTTGGATTCGGTCAGGCTGATGCTAGGCGCATCATCCGGCCACGGCTAACCGGCCAGACCCCAGTGTCGCCCATCAGGCACAGTGATCAGCACACCCCCCGAGCAATCGAGTATTCTATACCCACTAGGGGTATGGGAAGCCAGTTGAGTCCGTGACTTTTCCTATGACTGCCCAGCAGAGTGACTGTCCAAGCAGGAGGACGCGATGACGACCACCGAGCCGGCCGGTGTGGCCATGAACACCGAAGCGCCCTCCGAGCCCGGCGGCCACGACCAGGGTGTCCACGGCTACCACAAGCAGAAGGACGAGCACCTCAAGCGGCTGCGCCGCATCGAGGGCCAGATCCGCGGCCTCCAGCGCATGGTCGAGGAGGACGTCTACTGCATCGACATACTCACCCAGGTCTCCGCCGGCACGAAGGCCCTGCAGTCCTTCGCCCTCCAGCTCCTGGAGGAGCACCTGCGGCACTGCGTGGCGGACGCGGCGGTCAAGGGCGGCGACGAGATCGACGCGAAGGTCGAAGAGGCGACGAAGGCCATCGCCCGGATGATGCGGACCTGAGACGCGGATCTGAGATGTGGGCCTGAGACGCGGCCGGGGCCCGGGACTAGTCCCGGTTGTCGCCCAGCCGCTCCACCTCGGTGGAGACGTTCTCAGCGGAGACGTTCAGGACCTCGTCGATGCGGTCGGGACTCAGCCGCTCCTCCCCGGCGGCGGACGCCGCGATGATGAGTTCGCCGCACAGCTCGATCTCGGCAAGGGCGACGTGGTCCTGAACAGTCGTACCGCGCACCGGAGCCACGTTCATCACCTCTTCCTGACCTTGCTTCCCGCCGGTACCGACTTCCTAGAGTAGGGAGCGGCCTACACACCGCGCATGGCACGGACGGACCATTTCCACACCCCCGGGCGCGACTAGCCGCGTACCCCTACTTCTCGCTACGTCTCGCTACTTCTCGGCGATCTTCCCCGCGAAGATGTCCTCGCTCGCCGGCAGCCGCACGTCCACCCGCACCCCGAAGTCGAACAGCAGCGTCGTCGACGCCACCTCCGCGTTCGCGACGCTGAAGTGCTGCCGGAGCTTCCGCAGCCGCCCCTGCTCGTCGAGGTACGCGTCGAACGGCACCCCGCCCTTGCTGAACCCTTTCGCCGCCGCCCCCAGGGCCCGCCGCTGCCCCTCGGAAGCCTCCTTCGCGGCGCGCGGCAGGTCGGCGATCCCTCGGTAGTGCCGCACCTCCACGCCCGCGACCGCCGTCTCCCCCACGTACGAGGCCTTGCGCACG
This sequence comes from Streptomyces sp. NBC_01283, assembly GCF_041435335.1. NCBI lineage: Bacteria > Bacillati > Actinomycetota > Actinomycetes > Kitasatosporales > Streptomycetaceae > Streptomyces > Streptomyces sp. NBC_01283. The sequence continues at coordinate 4,959,349 of NZ_CP108430.1, read as the reverse complement.
CCCCGCAGCAGCTCCGCCGCGGCGAGCGGGTCGGTGGCCCCGCCCGTGACCAGGTTGCCGTCCGAGAGCGACGCCGTGTCGATCCGCACCCACTTGTCGGAGGGCACCCCGGCCCCCCGGTTCTTCATGTAGAGCGCGCCGCTCGCCATCAGCTCGGTGATGGGACGGTGCTCCACTTCCCCGGCGGGATCCCTCGGCAGCACCACCACGAACCGCCCCACCTGCCGCCCGAAGTCGTACGAGCCGTGCCCACGGATGGTCACACGGGTCCCGCCGCTGGCCATCTCCATGGACGTACGCGCCTTGGAACTCCCCGCGCGGACAAGGGCGTCGGCGGAGTCCCGCACCACGTCGACGGCGTCCTGGGAGGCCCCGCGCCCGTCGTCGGCCGCGGCTCCGCCCCCCGAACAGCCCGTGGCGACGGCCATGAGACCCACCGCCGCGGCCGTGGCGACCGCTCCGCCCGTGCGCCTGTGCTGGTGACCCATCGCCCGACTACCCCCAAGCCTTCCCGCGAGGTGCTGTAGCCCCCTGTCGTTCCGTGTAACGACCGGTACGTTGACCCGTCACGCGTAAGAGCGTTCACCCGGCGTGGGTACGGTGGAGCCGTGGCCGAGGAGCAACAGGACGAACCCCACCGCACGACGACGGTCGAGCAGGGCCGCTTCTGCGCCGCCAGGTGCAGTTGCGGCTGGCGCGGCCCGGCCCGCAGAGCGCGCAGCAAGGCCAGGACGGACGCGGAGTCCCACGCGTCGTCGATCCGGTAGAACAATCCGGTAGAACTCCCCTTTGCCTCTCACCGGTCACCGCTCATCGGAACCCATGGGTCCCGTACGCCGTCTCGTACTCCGGGAAGCACGGCGAGAAGCAACGGGAGGGGCGTCATGGAACGGCGTACGTTCATCGGCACCGCGGCGGCGGCAACGGCGGCCTTCGCGACGGCGGGCTGCAGCGGCTCCGGCGGAAGCGGCACCGGGAGCGGCGGAGGCACGGCCTCCGGGAGCGCGGGCGCCTCGCGCTCCGGCACCCCGATCCGTACGTCGAGCGCCGCGGCGTCCGCCGCGGCGAACCTCACCGCCCTCGCCAAGGACCTGGACGGCACCCTGGTCAAGCCGGGCGAGGCGAAGTGGGCAGCAGCGCGTCAGCTCTACAACACGCGCTACGACAGCCTGAAGCCGACGGCGGTCGCGTACGTGGCGAACCCCGACGACATACGCACGACCCTGGCGTACGCCCGCGCCCACCACGTCCCGGTCTCCATACGCAACGGCGGCCACTCCTACGGGGGTTGGTCGTCCGGCACGGGGCGCCTGATCGTCGACGTGTCGAAGCTGAACAAGACGCGCGCCAGTGGTTCGACGGCCACGATCGGCGCGGGCGCGAAGCTCATCGACGTCTACCGCGCGCTGGCGGCGAAGGGCGTGACGATCCCGGCGGGTTCCTGCCCGACCGTCGGCATCTCGGGCCTGACGCTGGGCGGCGGCCATGGAGTGGTGTCCCGGGCGTACGGCCTGACCTGCGACAGCCTCACGTCGGCGACGCTGATCACGGCGGACGGCAAGCAGCTGACGGCGAGCAAGAGCGAGAACAAGGACCTGTTCTGGGCGCTGCGCGGCGCGGGAAACGGGAACTTCGGTGTGGTGACGGAGCTCCAGTTCCGCACGCACGCGGCCCCGCAGGGCGTCTCGGCCTACATGAGCTGGCCCTGGTCGAAGGCGGCCGCCGTCATCAAGGCGTGGCAGGAGTGGGGCCCCGACCAGCCGGACGAGATCTGGTCGTCGGCGCACCTGGCGAACACCCCGGGCGGTACGCCCACCGTGTCGGTCGCCTGCTTCTCCCTCGGGACGTACGGGGAGCTCCAGAACGCGGTGGACCGTCTGGCCGACAAGATCGGCGCCCCGGCGCGCAGCGTGTCGTTGAAGCGGCGCTCGTACGAGGAGTCGATGGAGGTGTACGCGGGCTGCTCGTCGTTCGCGTCGGACGCCCAGTGCCACCTGCCCGGCGCGACGCCGGGACGGAACGCGCAGGGGGCCCTGAACCGCGAGACGTACGCGGCGAGTTCGGACTTCTTCGACCGCTCGCTCTCGGCGGCGGGCATCCGTGCACTGATGTCGCAGGTGGAGAACGTGACGGGCGCGAGCGGGGGCAGCATCGCGCTGACCGCCCTCGGCGGTGCGATCAACCGCGTCGACCCGACGGCCACGGCCTTCGTCCACCGCCGCTCACGGATGCTGGCGCAGTACATCGCGTCATGGCGCCCCGGCACCTCCGGAAAGCCGGCCCAGGCATGGCTGAAAACGGCTCATGGAGCGATGACCCGGTACGCATCCGGAGCGGCCTACCAGAACTACGCGGACCCCACCCTGACCAACTGGCGTGAGGCGTACTACGGTTCGGCGGCCGGCCGCCTGAAGAAGCTGAAGAAGCAGTACGACCCGAAGCGCTTCTTCGACTTCCAGCAGGCGCTGTAGCCGCGGGGGCTCCGGGCCCGTCCGGCACTTGAGGGGGAAGGGGCGGGACCGGGCGGGACTGGGGGCGGAAGAGGCCATACCCCATATGGCGGCCACCGCAACCCGATCAGCCCCACCCGACACGCCCTCGGGTGGCCCACTTCCCGGGACCCCGCTGCCCTGGGGGTATGAGACCCCGAATAGGCAAGACCGCAGCGACCACAGCCGCCCTCCTGGCGCTTGCCGCCCCCGCGGCCCAGGCGGCCACCACATCAGAAGCCGACCACCCGGCCGCGGGCCCCCTCACCGCGGCCTCAGCAGGAGTGACCGCGGCGGCAGCAGGCGCAGGCTGGTGGCTGCTGAAGCGCCGCCGCGAGGAGCACGGAGACACGGACCGGGAGGGCGGAAGCCGAACCGCTACGCGGCGAGGTCCCGCTCGTCCGGCCCGGAGGCAGCAGGCTGAGCCAGCTCCGCCACAGCCTCCCCTTCCGTCCCCTCAGCCCCCAGAGCCCCGCGGCTCCGCTTCGCCCACACCAGCCAGCCACCCCGCCCGGTCCGGCCAACAGCCTTGGCCACAGGCGTGAGCAGGGCCATGGCCAGCGGCGAGAGCAGCAGTGCGACAGCCGTCCCGAGCGCGAATCCGCCCACGACGTCCGTCGGATAGTGCACGCCCATAAAGACCCGGCAGAAGCCTTCGAGCAAGGCGAGAGCGATGCCGACGAGACCGAACTTCCGGTTGGCCACGAATAGCCCGACACCAAGAGCCATCGCGAGCGTCGCGTGATCACTCACGAAGGAGAAGTCGGTCTTTCCGTGCACGAGGAGCTCAAGTCCGTCGTGATCCTTGAAAGGCCTGCGCCGCTCCACGAATCCCCGGATCGGCACATTCACCAGGACGGCGATCGAGGCCGCCAAGGGCGCCCAGACAACAGCGGCGACAGAGGAAGCGGCGTCATCCAGAGCGCCGCGCTTTCGCTGCCCCCACCAGCACCAGACGACCAGCAGAACAAGTGCGAGCAGCAGCCCGTACTCACCGACGAATGCGATCGACTTCGCCAGCCAGTCCGGCGAATCCTCAGCCAGACCATTGATGTCGTAGAGCAGGCTGACGTCGGGGTTCGACCCTGTTGTGTCGAGTCCAGCCATGGTGCTGCGGCCCCTTGTCTCCTCGCCTCGGACGCACCTTGCCGTGCGCCCTTCCATCAACCCCCGTGGTCAGTACTGCTTGCTGCGTGGTCAATGCCGCTCGCTACTGGGTGGTCGCGCTCCCCGGTGACTTCAGTGAAAGGAACGCACGGCCCCCTTCACTACGTTCCGCTCTCCACCGAATGATCACGCAGACGTTACCGAAGAGAGACTCATCACCGCAGCTCAGAGAAGTGTACTGACGGAGAGTTCAAGCCACATCACGCGCCGATCGCACCTTCCCGATAGCCCCGTCCCGGAGCCCTCAGGCCGCGGACAGCTTGTCGGGCACGGCATTCGCCCCGTCCTCGGTGACACGGGTCGCGCCAAAATAATCCGGTGTGTCGATCGGGTCGAAACGGATCACCGCACCGGCCCGCGGGGCGTTAATCATGTAGCCCCCGCCCACGTAGATCCCGACATGCCGGATGGCGCGGGAATTGGTGAGGTCGTCCGAGAAGAACACCAGGTCGCCCGGGAGCAGTTCGTCCCGTTTCGGATGTGGTCCGGCGTTGTACTGGTCGTTCGCGACGCGCGGCAGATCGATGTCCACACTTCGATAGGCGGCGAGCGTAAGCCCGGAACAGTCGAATCGCCCGCCCTGCTCGGCGGTTCCGTTGCCGCCCCACAGATACAATGTGCCGAGCTTCTTCTGCGCGTAGTAGATGGCTCCCGCCGCCTGCTGCGAGGGCTGCACCCTGCTGGTGGGCCGGGCGAAGCTCTTCTCCAGGTCCGTGATGGTCTTCACGTAATTCTGGGTCTCGCTGTAAGGCGGTACGCCGCCGTACTTGATGACGGCATAGGCGCCCGCGTTGTACGCGGCGAGCATGTTCTTCGTCGGGCTGCCCGGCGCGTCCTTCACATAGCTCGCGAGTTTGCAGTCGTACGAAGCGGCGGAGGGAATGGCGTCCTTCGGGTCCCAGACGTCGCGGTCGCCGTCACCGTCTCCGTCGACCCCGTGCGTGGCCCAGGTCCCCGGGATGAATTGCGCTATCCCCTGAGCGGCGGCCGGGCTCTTCGCGTTCGGGTTGAACCCGCTCTCCTGGTACAGCTGGGCGGCGAGCAGGGCGGGGTTGATCGCCTTGCAGAGGTTGCCCCACTTCTGGACGAGCGGCTGGTAGGTGGCGGGCACGGCGCCCTTCGCGAGCCCGACGTTGCCCTGACCGCCCCCGTTGGCGATGCCTCCGGCGGTCATGTACGTCCCCACGACGAGCAGCGCGATGAAGCTCATCGCCCCACCGATGCCGACGGCCGCGACCAGCCACGCCTTACGCACCGTCAACCACCCCTCACCACGCGGGAGTCCACCGCGCCTCAGTGTAGAGGGGTGACCTGTGCCTTCGGGGGATCACCGCCCAGCTCCGTCCGGGGCAGTTTGCGGCGCGCGCGGCGCGGAGGGGGGACGGCAGGCGATACTCCCTCCACCATCCACCCCCTGCACCCCGAGGAACCGGCCACCCCATGCCCGAAGACGTGCCCACAGACCTCGACTGGATCCGCGCCGCCCCCGAGGGGGAGGAGGGCCCGGGCCCCTGGATCGAATTCGCGTACGGCCCGGACGACGCCGTCCACCTACGGGAAACCAGCGACCCGGAGAACATCGTGACCACGACCAGGCAGAAGTGGGACGCCTTCGTACTGGGCGTCCAGGCAGGCGAGTTCGACCACTTCGTGGAGGGCGTGGAGGGCGTGGAGGGCGTTCAGAGCGGGGAGGACATGCAGGGCGGGGAAGGTGGGGAGGCCGACTAGCTCTGCACGAACTCGTCGGTCAGCACGCACCCGTCGACCGACGCGGGCGCGGTCGACACATCTACCTGCGGCTTGAAGTTCGGGTTGCAGTTCAGGACCAGAAGCCCGGAGGCCGAGAGGTCCCGGATGGTGTCGTCGTCCGGCGCGATGACGGCGAAGTCCTTGCCGACGGCGAACCCGCCGTGCACGCCCGCGAGTTCGTTCGTCTTCATCCGCTCGGCGATGTCAGCCTTGTAGGCGGTCTGGAACCGCGTCATGTCGCTGGTCTTGAAGACCCGGATCCAGCCGTCCCCGCTGTCGTCGCACGTACCGCGGAACTGCACGCCCCAGGACGCGTCGAACTGCTCGTCCATGGGGTAGTAGCGATCGTCGGCCGGATCGATGCTGTACCGCTCACACGTGGTGAAGCGCTGGAGGTACTCACCGGCGGCCATGACGGTGTCCGCCTGGGGCAGGTTCTCCAGCATCCACTTCTGCCGGACCCCGGGTCCACCGCTGGTACCCCCGTTACGGGCGGGAGCAGCGGCATCCGATCCCTCACCCGAGTCCGAGCCGGGAGCGGCCCCGGTCTTGGAGTCAGAGTCAGAGTCAGAGTCAGAGCCGGCACCCGCAGCAGCGCCGGCGATGACCCCAGCCTCAGCCCCAGCCCCTACGCCCGACGATCCCTCGTCATCACCGTCCTGGCACCCGCTCACCGTGAGGACGAGGGCCGCGGTCGCGGCAACCGCAGCGGCCTGCCTGGAGCGCATACGCGTACGCATGATGGTGTGATCCGTTCCCCCGCCGAGTAGTGACGCCGGGACCCTAGATCACCTGCATGTCCATGATCAAACCATCCCTCACGCGTCCCACCCCGCCGTCCCAGGCAAGGCACGTTCTAGCAGGTCAGACCCCTTCAACCATCCCAGCGTCCCAGATGCTCCAGAGTTCCTTGCCCTGGCCAGGGCCCCCCCTTTTAGCTGTGATCACCACAGACAAGCACGACTCCGGGGGATCCCATGAAGCACACCCGCAAGGCCGTCGCAGCAGTCATCGGCCTCGTCGCCGCCCTCTCGCTCACCGCCTGCAACGGCGACGACACAGCGTCGTCGGAGACACCGCCCTCGTCCTCACCCGCGGCATCGGCAGACAAGGGCAGCGAAAGCACCCAGGACGCAACAGCAGGCACGGACGCCAACAAAGACGACACAGACACAGACGCCAGCACGGACACGGGCACGGGCACCAACACCAAGACCGGCATCTGCCGCACCGACGAGCTCGAAGTGGACGCCACGGACAACACGACCGACAAGACGGAAGGCGTCGTGACCGTCGTCTTCAAGAACGGCGGCGGTCGCGACTGCACCATCAAGGGCTTCGCCGGGGTCGACCTGACGGCGTCCACGGGCGACACCCTCTCCGTGAACCGCAACGGCGAGCAGCCCGTGCCCGGGGTCCTGAAGGACGGCGAATCCGCCGCGTTCAACATCACGTTCCCGTACAACAACTCGGGCGGCTCCGGCGTGCGCATCACCAGCCTCGTCGTCACGCCCCCGAACGAGACCAAGCACGTCACCCTCGACTGGCCCGCGGGCACGCTCCCGGTCACCGACGGCGAGAGCCAGGTCAAGCTGGAGATCAGCCCGGTGGGCAAGGTCAGCGACTCCCCGGCCGGCTGAAACCCCCGCCGCCGCCCCCGCCACCTGCTCACACGGTGCGCGGCCGTACGACCTTGAAGCTGAACCCGTACGTGCCGATCGACTCGGCCACCCCCATGAACAGATACGCGGCGTGCTCCTGCCCGCGCGCGGTCGCGATGCCTCCCAGGTCCAACTGGGAGGCATCGGTCCATCCCAGATCACCGAGCAACCGCCGAGTGGTCCGTTTCGCGACGGCGTCATCCCCGGAGAGAAAGATGGTCCCCGCCTCCGCCAGGCTCCCCGGGTCCGTCATCACGACGGAGTCGACGGTGGCGAGCGTCTTGACGACATGCGTCCGAGGGAACGCGGCCTGGATCTCCTCGCCGAGGCTGTAGTTGGGATGGGAGAGCTCCATGCGCTCGGTGAAACCGACACCGATGTCGACCAGCACCTTCCCGGCCAGGGCAGCAGCGCCGATCTCGTTCAGGACGTCCATCGACGCGGTACCGGGCGTGGCATTGACGAGCACCTCACCATGCCCGGCAGCGTCCTCAAGCCCCACTACAACAAACCCCTCCAACTCCCCCTCGGCTCCCCTCACCTCGGGGAATCGCGACCCCAACACGACATCGTGCCCAGCAGCCCGCCACCCACCAGCAAGCGCACGAGCAACATTCCCGGTCCCAAGCAGTCCGATTCGCATGAATAAGAAGCTAAGGACCACCCCCCGAAAACAAATCCGCCAAAGGCCCCACCCTCACTGCCCCCCTCGACGTACTCCAATAGCCCGAGGCCGACACCAAGACCGGCTAGGCCTCGGTCGTCAGGAGGCCGGGCTGGAGTTTTTGGTCAGGTGGTAGTCGAGTGTGCCGCGTACGTCGTCCAGGGTGCGGCGGCCGTGCAGTACGTCTCCGAAGGGGCCGACCGCTGCGGCCACCAGCAGGTCCGCCTTTCGCTGTGCGTCCAGGCCCGGGGCCGTCTGTCCGCTCTCCTGGGCCGTGGCGATGAAACCGGCGACCAGTTCCTCCAAGGGGTGGTCCTCGCTCAGGAAGACCGACGCGATGGCGGGATCGGTGAGGCTGCGGGCGTTCGCGGAGAACACCCGCAAGGCCATGGCCTGTTGGGCGTCCAGCGGCAGGAACTCGTCGAGCATCGCGCCGAGTACGCCGCGCAGGTTCGCGGGGCCGTGATGGACGCGGTTCCTGGCCAGGCGTTCGTTCTCGCGGTGGAGCATGTTCAGGGCGGCTACGAGCAGTTGGTGCTTGCTGCCGAAGTGGTACTGGACCACCCGTAGCGGCACCCCCGCCTCCGCCGCGATCTCCCGCATGCTCGCCGCGTCCAGGCCCCGTTCGGCCGCGACGCGCCACACCGCCTCCGCGATCTGGCGGCGCCTGCGCGACCGCGCGTCGGACGTGGGCTCGGGGCGTTCGGGCGCCGGGACCGGGGGCCGCTTCCGCTGCCGGTAGGCCCTCGCCTGGCAGCTCCGGGAGCAGTAGAGAGCGGGGCGACCGCGCTTGCCCGCAACGCTGATTCAACCGGCCTCCTCGGCTGGCTCTCCGGCGGCTTCGCGGTCCTCCTGGTCGCCTGCGTCGTCGCGCTCGCCGCAGGCGTGACCCTGACCGTCTGGAGCCATTCCCGGGCGAAGGCCCTCGGCCGCCGCAGCTGACGTCGGGGCGCGAAGGCGTCCCGGGCGGTTGACTGGTGTCCAACATTCGTCGATCGTTGGGGAATTGAGCGCAAATCAAGGCGCTGCGTTGTGACGGCTGGGGGGAGCCGAACATGCAACCTGGGGATGACCACGGCACGGGAGCTGGGCCCGACGACGCGGTTCCTGGCAGAGGGACCGGCGACGCCGTCCCGGGGAGCGGGGAACGCGAGGGCCGCGGCGCCGGTCCTGGCGGGGAGCAACGCCCGGCGCCGTACGCGACACCGGATGCGGCGCCGCCGTCCGGTCAGGGGGCTGACGAGAGCCACGGCCCCGGCGAGAGCCGCGGCCCCGATGAGAGCCCTCGCCCCACCCCCGCGGCAGGCCCCGCCGCGAACCCAGGCCCAGGCGGCCCACCGCCCCACGCCCCCCACGGAGGCCAGTTCGGGCCACCGCCCCCGGCACCGCCAACCCCACCGCAGCCCCACGCCTCACCCCTGCCCCCACCCCTGCCACCCACAGCCCCACCCACAGCCCCACCCGCACCACCCCTCTACGGCCCACCCGCGCCCGCACCCCTCCCCCCACCCGCACCCGACGCCCTCCGCGCCCTCTCCGCCGGCCTCCTCAACCTCACCGGCCTCGGCCTCGGCTACGTCCTCCTGAAGCGCTGGTTCCTGGCCGCGATCTGCTGGGCCGCGACCGCCGGGCTCCTCTTCGTGGCGTTTCCCGCCGAGGTCGACGGCGTCCCCGGCGGCGTACTCATCGGGTTCGTGGCCTTCCTGCTCCTCGCGGCGGCCGACGGGGCCCGCCGCGCCCTGCGCACCCATCAGCACTGGCCGCTCCGCGCGCCGCTCGCCGTCGGGCTCGGCCTCGTCCTGCTCGCCGTCCCGGCCGGCGGCGTCATCGCGTACGACGCCGCGCGCGACGACGCCGTCGAGGAGATGCTGCTCGACCGGCTCGACAAGGCCGACAAGATCGTGGCGGCCGCCGACGGCCGCGCCTTCGACTCCGCCGAGGACGACTACCGGGACGCCCTCGACATCTATCGCGACCTCGGCGACGACCACGCGGGGTCGAAAGCCGCCCAGCGCGTGCCGGACAGCCTCGCCGCGTACTACAAGTCCGTCGCCGCCCCTTACGACGAGCGCAAGTACTGCGAGGCCACGGAGCCCCTCAGGTACCTCCGCACCCTCCGCGGCTCCCTCGGCAAGGACCGCCTCGGCACCCTCGCCACCTGGCCCGACGACCGCCTCGCCACCTCCCTCTACGAATGCGGCGCCCAGGGACTCGGCACCGCCACGCCCACCGCGGGAGGCAGCGGAAGCGGCAGCGGCAGCAAGGGCGGCGAGCTCGGTGAGCTCCTGCGCACGTTCCCCGACTCCGAGCAGGCCGGGAAGGTCGAGCCCGCCATCAAGAAGGCCATCGACGCACGCTCCGCCGACCTGAAGGGCTCCGAGCCCTGCCGCGCCACCGAAGAACTCCGCGGCATCGGCTCCACCGCCAAGGCCCTCCCCGGCGACGCGGGCAGCAGCCTCTCCGGTGACGCGTCGAGCGCGGTCGAGTCCGGGGTGTACGCGTGCGGCGTGGACGAGTTCAAGGACGGGAAGTTCAGCGAGGCGGCCAAGACCCTCAAAGACTTCGCCGGGACCTACAAGAGCAACGGCAAGCGCGACCGCGCCCGGGACATCGCCATCGCCGCCGAGATCGCCGAAGCCCGCCCGGCGGCGGGCCGCAGCCTGCCGCCGGCCAAGTCACCGGGCGGCGCGAAGCTCACGTACGTCATCGAGAACGGCGGCCCAGGCCCGCTGGAGGTCCTCTACACCGGCCCCACCACCGGGACCCTCAAGCTCACCTCGTGCCTCGGCTGCAAGACGTACACCAGCAAGGCCCAGGGCAAGAAGGCCTGCCTGGCGGGCGACGGGTACCCGAAGAAGACCCTCCACCTGCCCCCGGGCGACTACCACTTCCTCTACAAGCGCGACGCGAGCACCGTGGGAGGCGTCCGCAACAACTCCGAGAGCAGCAAGGTCCAGCCCGGCTACCGCTACACCGACTGCTCGTATGTGGTGACGGGCGGCGGTCTCGGCGACCTCGACGGGCTGGACGGACTGGACGGACTTGATGACGTGGCCTACCTCAATGGCCCCGACGGGCGTCCATGACCCATGATGTGAGTCTCCGTCACCGGATCCGGTCAGAATGAGACCTGGTCAGAGGGCTCGCCGGGCCGTCATTGCCCGGCGTCACTCACCGTGATACACAGAGTGACCATACGTTTCAGCCAACGAATGACGCCAAGTCGACATGCACTGGCCCATTTGTCGGCGAGAATGAGCTGTCCTCTGTACTGCGGTAGACAGAGGTGACAGAACAACCCACTAGGGGCGGTGAGTTACACATGCTTATGGCAGCCGAAAAGGGCGACATCACCACCATCATCGGCGGGATCGCCCCCGACTGGGGTCCCTTCGGGAGCCTGGGCAACGAGGCACGGGTGATGATCGAGGTCGTGATGGCGATCGCCATCCTCCTCTGTCTCGGCATTGCGATCTGGGGCGCGGCGAAGCAGCGCATCGGCGCGACGGCGCTGCGCGACACCTTCAGCGCGGAACAGGGCAAGGGCCTGATCATCGCGGGCCTGACCGGCGTCTTCATCATCGGATCGCTCGGCACGGTCTTCACCATCGTGTACGGCATGGCGGTCTAGCCCCGCCAACCACTTACGTCCCCCACGTCCCCCACGTCCCCTTACCCCCATGTCCCCCTCCCCCTGTCCCCCTTCGACCCACCCATCCGTCGTGCCCACCGGCTGAGGTTGCAACTCCCTGATGTCGAGTCACCACACCGCGCCCGCGCGGGAACCAGCACGGCTACCGTCGTACGTGGCGGTTCACCGAGAGGTTGAGGGGGCGTACGCGGCATGAGTCTCGGCAACGAGCGGAACGACGGCCTCTACGGCGGCTCGGGCGAGACCCGGACGCGGCTCCCCGAGGGTGAGGGGGGCGGCCAGGACGGGTACGGAGGAGGGCGCAGATCCAGCCGTTCTTCGTCACGGAGCCTCGTGACGGTGGTCGGTGTGGTGGTGCTGCTCATCGCGGCCATCGCCTTCGCCAACCGCGGCGACAGCGGGGACGAGTCCTCTGCGGGGGACAGTGGCGGGAAGAAGGCGGGGGCGGGCCCCACCGCCGCCTCCGGCACGAAGCCGGTGGACGGCAAGACATCGGGGATCCCCTCCGGGTTCGCGAAGAGCGAGCAGGGGGCGCAGTCCGCTGCCGCGAACTATGCGGTGGCGCTTGGCTCGGCGGACATGTTCAACAAGGCCAAGCGGGACAGCATCCTCCAGGTGGTCATGGCGCCGTCCAGCGTGAACACGTTCAAGACACGGCTCGACAAGGCGTACACAGCTGCCTTCTTCAAGAGCGTGGGCCTGAACGCGGACAGCACGACCCCGAAGGGCTACCAGTTCGTCTCGCGCACGGTCCCGATCGGAACCAAGGTCACCAGCTACGCGGGCAACAAAGCGACGGTGGAGGTCTGGTGCAGCGGCCTGCTCGGCCTGGCCGGTGAGCGGTCCACCAAGCCCGTGACCAACAGCTGGTTCACCATGACCATGAAGCTGGGATGGACGGGCGACGACTGGAAGGCCGTCACGCACTCCCAGAAGGAAGGTCCGTCCCCTGTCCCGGGCGACGACCGCGCCTCCGGATCTGACGAGATCAGCAAGGCAGTCGAAGGGTACGGAGGGTTCACCTATGCCCGGTAGCCGTCACGTAAGCAAGCTCGCTGCTGCCGTCGCTGCCGTGCAGACCACAGCGGTGCTCTTCGCAACGCGCGCCTTTGCCGCACCGGAAGACGACCCCTGCGACCTGATCCACGGCCCCGCCAAAAAATACTGCGAAAAAGGCGAAAGCGGCGGAGGCGGCGGCAGCGAAGGCAAGTACCCCACCGATGCCCCCCTGGACCCCACCGCCGACCCCCTCTCCTCCCTGGCAAAGGGCTGCGCGGAAGCCGCGTCCTGGACCGTCGACAAGCTCTCCGAAGCCGTGAAGAAGACCGCCGAGGTCGACTTCACGAACCCCAGCTTCCTCAAGCAGTACGCGGTCGTCTTCGCCGCGTCGTCCATCCTGACCCTGCTCCTCTGGCTGCTCGCCGTCGCCAAACGCGCAGTGCGAGGCGTCCCCCTCACCACCGCGCTCTCCGAAGCCATCGGGTTCCTGTGGCTGACGGTCCTCGCCTCCGCCTTCACGCCGCTGATCCTCTACACGGTCGTCTCGGCGGCCGACGGCGTGACGGACGTCATCGCGAAGGCGACCGGTGGCCAGACGGACAACTTCTTCGGGACGTTCTCCAGCGCCCTGAAGAAGGGTGACGGCATCGGCGGCGGCCCGATCATGCTGATCGTCGTCTCCCTCGTGTCGATCCTCGCGGCCGGCGTCCTCTGGCTCGAGCTCGTCCTCCGGGCCGCCCTGCTCTACGTGGGCGCCCTGCTCGGCACCGTCGTGTACGCGGGCCTCGTCGACAAGAACCTGTGGACGCACGTCCGCCGCTGGGCGGGGATCATGATCGCGGTGATCCTGGTGAAACCGATCATCGCCATCGTCCTCGGCCTCGCCGGGGCGCTGTCCGCCGACGACGGACCCGACGCCTTCTCGGCGGTCGTCTCCGGCCTCTCGATCATCCTGCTCGCCATCTTCGCGAGCGCCATGATCTACCGCTTCGTCCCCGGCTTCGGCGACGAGATCGCCAACTCCCGGAACAACCGCATCTCCCAGGGTGCCGAGAGCCGCGCCGCGGCCGTCATCACCTCCCCCGCTTCCCTCGTCTCCCAGGGCATCAAGACCCACAGCTCCCGTGGCGGCGGCAGCAGTCAGCCGCGGCCCGCCAACCCGGCCAGCGGCGGCGTCGCCGCCCACAGCAGCCGCCCCAGCGGAGGCGGCGGTTCATCGAACGGCGGCGGATCCGTCCCCTCCGCCGCACCCCCGCCCCGGGGCAGCGCGACCAGCACTCCGCACGCGCGCAACCGCGGCTCAGGAAATGGCTCCACAGGCACCAATCGCTCGGGAGGTGAAGGGCGTTCATGACCACCCAGTCCCACGTGTCCCATCCGGTCGCGCCCCGCCGCACATATCTGATCGGCCGTGCGCGGCCGAACGCGATCGTCGGCAAGAACCGGGAGACCGGTGAGATCGCGCTGATCATCGTCGGAGCCTTCATCGGGATGATGTGCGGGCTCCTCGTCCCCGTCCTCTCCTTGCGCATCGTGCTCCTCATGGGCTTCCCCATGCTGGCGATCGCCGCGGTCTACGTCCCCTACAAGGGCCGCACGTTCTACAAGTGGTTCGAGATCAACCGCAGCTACAAGCGCTCCCTGAAGCGCGGCACCGCCTACCGCTCCGCCACCCCCGAGGCGGGCGTCCACCTGGACGGCAGGGAGATCGAGGTCGGCCCGCCGCCCGGGATCGGCCGCATCAACTGGCTGGCCGCGCCCTTCGGTCCCGACGAGATCGCCGTGCTGCTGCACGCCGACCGCCGGACCGTCACCGCCGCCATCGAGATCGAGGGTCCCGGCGTCGGGCTCCGCGACTCCGAGGACCAGGAGGCGCTCGTCGACCGGTTCGGGACGCTGCTCAAGCACGTCGCGAACGGCGACGGGTTCGTGACGCGGCTCCAGATGCTGGCGCGCACCCTCCCGGCCGACCCGGACGCCCACGCCAAGGACGTCAGCGTACGAGGCGACGACCGGGCCCTGCCCTGGCTGCAGCAGTCGTACGAGCAGCTCCAGTCGATGGTCTCCACCAGCAGCGAGCAGCACCGCGCGTACCTCGTGGCCTGCATGCACTACTCCCGCGAGCTGGCCGGCGAGGCCCAGGCCATGGCCCGCGCCAGCCGTCCGCACGGCGGCCGGAAGCTCGACAAGGACGCCGGGCTCGCGGTCGTCATGGCGCGCGAGCTGACCGACATCTGCTCGCGGCTCCAGGAAGCGGACATCCGCGTACGGCAGCCGCTCGGGCAGGGCCGCCTCTCCTCGCTCGTGCACTCGATGTACGACCCGGACCACCCCATCGACCACATCCAGGCGATGACGAAGCGCAACGCCTGGCCCGCCGAGCTCGACGCCATGGAGCCCACCTACCTCCAGGCCAAGACCCGCGAGTCCTCCACCCGCGCCCCCTGGTGCCATGCCACGGCCTGGGTGAAGGAGTGGCCGATGACCCCCGTCGGCGTCAACTTCCTCGCCCCGCTGCTCGTCCACACCCCGGACGTGATCCGCACGGTCGCGGTGACCATGGACCTCGAACCCACCGAGGTCGCCATCGAGCGCATGCTGACGGAGAAGACGAACGACGAGGCGGAGGCGAGCCGCCAGGCCAAGCTGAACCGCACGGTCGACCCGCGTGACATCGCATCGAACTCCCGTCTGGACCAGCGCGGTGAGGACCTCGCGAGCGGCGCGGCCGGCGTCAACCTCGTCGGTTACATCACCGTCTCGTCCCGTTCCCCCGAAGCCCTCGCCCGCGACAAGCGCACCATCCGGGCCTCGGCCGGGAAGTCGTATCTGAAGCTGGAGTGGTGCGACCGCGAGCACCACAGGGCCTTCGTCAATACGCTGCCGTTCGCGACCGGCATCCGACGCTAGAGGCGAGGGCTGCCAACATGCGGGATCCGCTGACCATCCTCACCGATGCCTTCACGTCCTTCCTCTTCGGGAAGGTCGAGACGACCAGGCTCCCCGTGCGTACGTCGACGGGGCAGGCCCAGGCCGTCTATCTGCCGACGGCCGCCCCCGGCCTCGGCGACTCGGGCGTGATCATCGGGCGCGAGGTGTACTCCGGCAAGGGATACATCTACGACCCCTTCCAGCTCTACGGCCAGCAGCTCCCGGCCCCCCACTGGCTGGTGCTCGGCGAGTCGGGCAACGGCAAGTCGGCCCTGGAGAAGACGTACGTCCTGCGGCAGCTGCGCTTCAAGGACCGCCAGGTCGTCGTCCTCGACGCACAGGGCGAGGACGGGGTGGGCGAATGGAACCTCATCGCCCAGGAGCTGGGGATAACCCCCATCCGGCTCGACCCGACCGCCGCCCTGGACATGGGCATCCGCCTCAACCCCCTCGACCCCGCGATCACCACGACGGGCCAGCTCGCGCTGCTCCGGACGATCATCGAGGTCGCGATGGGCCACGGCCTCGACGAGCGCTCGGGCTTCGCGCTCAAGGTCGCCCACGCGTACGTGAACGAGACGATCGTGGAGCGCCAGCCGGTCCTCACGGACATCGTGGAGCAGCTGCGCCACCCGGAGCCGGAATCGGCCGAAGCCATGAACGTCGCCATAGACGACGTACGGGCGTGGGGTCTGGACGTCGCGCTGGTCCTGGACCGCCTGGTCGACGGTGACCTGCGGGGCATGTTCGACGGCCCGACGACGGTGGGCATCGACCTCGACGCGCCCCTGATCGTCTTCGACCTCTCGCACATCGACCGCAACTCGATCGCGATGCCGATCCTGATGGCGATCGTGGGCGTCTGGCTCGAACACACGTGGATCAGGCCGGACCGCAAGAAGCGCATCTTCCTGGTGGAAGAGGCCTGGCACATCATCAACTCGCCCTTCGTGGCGCAGCTCTTCCAGCGGCTGCTCAAGTTCGGCCGACGGCTCGGCCTGTCCTTCGTGGCCGTCGTCCACCACCTGAGCGACGTCGTGGACGGCGCGGCGGCCAAGGAAGCCGCCGCGATCCTCAAGATGGCCTCCACGAGGACCATCTACGCCCAGAAGGCGGACGAGGCCAGAGCGACGGGCCGGGTACTCGGACTGCCCCGGTGGGCCGTGGAGATCATCCCGACCCTCACGCCCGGCATCGCGGTCTGGGATGTGAACGGCAACGTCCAGGTGGTCAAACACCTGATCACGGAGACCGAACGCCCTCTGGTCTTCACCGACCGCGCCATGACGGAATCGTCGGCGGACCAACTGGTCGGAGACGACGCGCTGCGGGCGGCCGAGCTGGAGGCGGAGGAGCGGGCGGCCTACATGGAGCAGCAGATGAACGGTCCTTCGTCGTCGCGTTCCGGGGTGGCATGAGCGATGGGATACCGGGGCCCTGAGCCCGAGTACCGCGAGCGGGGCGGGCGCCGCGAGTCACGGGAGCGAGGCATCCCCGACGGTCTCCTCGTGGGCGGCCTCGCCTTCGTGCTCGGCCTGACCGTTCTCGTGTGGTCGGCGACGGGCCTCGCGGGTCTGTTCTCGCACGGCTCCTGGCCCGACCACGTCACCTTCGGCAATACGCCGGTGGCGATGCGGCACCTGGTCCAGCAGCCGCACGACATCGCGGGCGCGTGGCCGGCCACCCCGGCCTCCCAGCTCACGGGGTACGGGCTGTTCTGGGGGCTGCTGATCGGGCAGCTGATGGTGCTTGTCGTCCTGACCATCTTCGTCATGGGGACGGTCACGCGGTGGCGGGCGGTGCGCAGGGCCCGGCGTCTGCCGCAGCAGGGCCGGGAACAGGAGCGGGGGCAGCAGCAGCCGGAGCAGCAGGCGCGGGAGCAGGCGCCTCTGGCCGCCCCGGCTCCCGCGCCTGCTGCTCCGGCTCCCGTGGTGGACAACGCCGCCCCGCCTCCCGAGCCCGCTCCCGTGGAGGCGAGCACCCTCGTATCCGCTCCCGCTCCCGCCGGGGAACCCTCCGCGGAGCCGCCGCCGAGCTTCGCGAAGGCCGCCGTCCCCACCCCCCGTACGCCCTTGGTGCTGGGCCCCCGGGAAACCCGTAGACCCCTGGCGGCCGAGGCCATCAGAGACGCCGAGGGCGCGGCCCTGGTCCTCACCTCGGACCCCACCCTGTGGGAAGAGACCAAGGACGCCCGCGCGAAGCTCGGCCCGGTCCTCGTCTACGACCCCTCACACCTCTGCGACACCCCGGCCAGGATGCACTGGTCGCCCACCAGCGACTGCGGGGACAAGGCGATGGCCGCGCAGCGAGCCACCGCCCTGCTGGCCGCCATAAGACCGAGCGCCAGACTGGACAGCAGCGTCGCCGACACCGCGGAGACCCTCCTGCGCAGCTTCCTGCACGCGGCAGCGGTGGACGGCCGCCCCGTCAAGCACGTACACCGCTGGGCCCAGGGAACAGGGGTCCAGGACGCCGTACGGATCCTCCGCACCCACCAGAAGGCCTCATCGGGGGCCGCGGGCGAACTGGAGGCCGCGCTCACGGCGTACCCGGAACGCCGCGACATGGCGCAGGAGTTGACCGCACGCGCGCTCTCCTCCCTCTTCACCCTGAACGTACGGGAATCCTGCACCCCCAACCGAACCGATGCCCTCACACTGGATTCCTTCATCGATGAAGGGGGCACGCTTTTTGTGGTGGGTGAAGCCATCGAGGACCCCAAATCGCCCAAGGGGCCGGGCGCGATGCCCCTCCTCACGGCACTCGCCTCAAGCGTGGTCGAGCACGGCCGGCGCATGGCCGAACGGTCATCCTCCGGTCGGCTCGACCCACCAATGACGCTGGTCCTCGACGACGTGGCCGCCGTGGCCCCGCTCCCCCAGCTCCCGGAGCTCCTGTCCACCGGCGCGGACCGCGGCCTGCCCACCCTGGCCCTCCTCCGCTCCCGCGAACAGGCCCGCACCCGCTGGCCGCACGCGGAACTCCCCGGCTGAGCCACCGACGCCGACCGGCACCCCTCAGGGTCACCGTCCTACCCCGGTACTACCCGCACCCGCCCACGTCCCGCCCCTGGTCCGACGCCCCGCGCCCCCGCGGACACCAGCATCAGAAGCATGATTCGGGCATACGAACTCACCAAGCGCTACGGCGAGAAGACCGTCGTGGAGGACCTGAGCTTCACCGTCCACCCCGGCACGGTCACCGGCTTCCTCGGCCCCAACGGCGCGGGCAAGTCGACCACCATGCGCATGCTCCTCGGCCTGGACGCCCCGACCCGTGGGCGCTCCACCATCGGCGACCGGACGTACGCGACGCACACCGCGCCCCTGCACGAGGTGGGCGCGCTCCTCGAAGCGCGGTCCGTGCACCCGGGCCGCACCGCCTTCCACCACCTGATGGCCCTGGCCCACACGCACGGCATCCCGCGCCGCCGCGTCGAGGAGGTCCTGGACCTCGTGGGCATCCACGAGGTGGCCCGCAAGCGCGTGAAGGGCTTCTCGCTCGGCATGGGCCAGCGCCTCGGCATCGCCGCCGCGCTCCTCGGCGACCCGGCCGCGGTCATCCTCGACGAACCGGTCAACGGCCTCGACCCCGAGGGCGTCCTGTGGATCCGCAACCTCCTCAAGTCCCTTGCCGCAGAGGGCCGTACGATCCTGGTCTCCTCGCACCTCATGAGCGAAATGGCACTGACCGCGGAGCACCTGATCATCATCGGCCGCGGCAGGCTCCTCGCGGACACGACGGTCGAGCAGTTCGTACGCGAGTCCGGCACCGGCTCCGTCAAGGTCGTCACCCCCGAGGCGGGCCTCCTCGGCGAGCTGCTCGCCGCACCCGGCGTACAGATCACGAGTGACGAGCCGGGCGTCCTCGACGTACGCGGCACGGACGGTGAACACATCGGCCGCACGGCGGCGCAGCACGGCATCCCCGTCTTCGAACTGACCCCGCACACCGCTTCCTTGGAGCAGGCCTTCATGGACCTGACGCGGGACTCGGTCGAGTACGTCGCGTCGGTGGCCCCGTCCGCAGGAGTGCCGGAAGGAGCAGCGGCATGAGCACCGCGACCGCCGTTCCCGCCCCCTACCGCCTGACCTCCCGCGGAATCCTCCGCTCCGAGTGGCACAAGCTGTGGACGCTCCGCTCCACCTGGATCATGCTCGGCGTGGCGAGCGTCTGCACCGTCATCCTCGGCATGATCCTCGGCGCCACCTACACGTCCAGCCCCGGTGAGGAGATCGACCCGGTCACCTACGCCCTGCTCGGCACCCAGATCGGCCAGGTCTCGATCGCGGTCCTCGCCATCCTGATCACCGCGGGCGAGTACTCGACGGGCATGGTGCGGGCCACGATGACCGCGGTGCCGCGCCGGCTGCCGGTGCTCTGGTCCAAGGCCGCCGTGTTCACCACGGTGGCGCTCGGAACGCTCCTGGTCACCAACTACCTCGCGTTCCCGCTGGCCCAGATGTTCCTCGGGGGCACGGACCTGGAGGCGTCACTCGGCGACCCCGGCATCGCGCGCGCACTCGCCGGATCCGCCGCCGGGACCACCCTCATCGGCGTCATCGTGCTCGGCCTCGGCTCGGCCCTGCGCAGCATTCCGGGGGCGATCGGCGCGTACGTCGGGGGCCTGATCCTCCTGCCGCAGCTCGCCACGATGATCCCGAACGACACCGTGCAGGACCTCCTGGACTACTTCCCGCTCCCGGCAGCCGAGTCCCTCGCCGCCCTGCACACGACATCCGGCGAACTCTCCCCCGGCGCGGGGCTCGTGGCGCTGTGCGCGTGGGCGGTGGCATCCCTCGCGGCAGCGGCCTACCTCCTGAAGCGACGCGACGTATGAGCGTGGGGCGTACGAGGATGAATCCGTGACCCCTCGGAACTCCCCCCAGGGCGCCCCGGACCACGACTGGACCGCGGGCGCCCAGCCGCTGACCCGGTATGTCGAGCGCGGCGTCCAGTGGGTGCGCGCCTTCGACCGGCGGCGACCGCTGGTCTGGGACCTCCTGCTCACCGGGTTCTTCGTGGTCGTCAACTCCATCGACGTCTGGTCCGGCGGCTGGCGCAAC
This sequence comes from Streptomyces sp. NBC_01283, assembly GCF_041435335.1. NCBI lineage: Bacteria > Bacillati > Actinomycetota > Actinomycetes > Kitasatosporales > Streptomycetaceae > Streptomyces > Streptomyces sp. NBC_01283. Next base: position 4,938,971 of record NZ_CP108430.1, on the reverse strand, counting down.
ATCGCGCCGAACGACAAGGTCGACCTCTGGATCATCGGCACGATGACGCTGGCCTTCTCGGTGCCGCTCCTGTGGCGCCGCCGCCACCCCCTGGCCGTCTACGGCGTCATGGTCCTGGCGATGCTGGTCAACAACTGGACCGGCGCGATGCTCCAGGCCTCGCTCATCCTGCTCGTCGTCCTCTTCAACATCGCGACGCGGCTGCCCGCACGCACACTGGCCTGGTCGTACGGACTGCTCGCGGTGCCGCTCGTGGTCGGCCACCTCCGCCATCCGCAGGGCGGCTGGGACCAGCAGGTGATCCCGACGATGATGAGCTTCGCGATCGTCGCCCTGATGGGCATCGCGTTCCGCACCCGCCAGGAGTACATGGCCTCGCTCGTGCAGCGCGCCAAGCAGCTCGAAGTCGAACGCGACCAGCAGGCACAGCTGGCCACCAATGCCGAACGCACGCGTATCGCCCGGGAGATGCACGACATCATCGGCCACAATCTCTCGGTCATCACGACCCTCGCGGACGGCGGCTCGTACGCCGCCGCCAAGTCCCCGGAGCGCGCCGCCCAGGCCCTCACGGCCATCGGCGCCACCAGCCGCCAGGCCCTGACGGAGCTGCGCCGGCTCCTGGACGTCCTGCGGGAGGAGGCCCCCGAGACCGCCGCCCTCGCTCCCCAGCCGTCGCTCACCGACCTGGACCAACTCATCGACGGGGTACGGGCCGCGGGCCTTCCGGTACGCAGCACGGTGCACGGCCACCCGGACTCCCTCCCGGCGGGCCGTCAGCTCACGCTCTACCGCGTGGTGCAGGAGGCCCTCACGAACACGCTCAAGCACGGGGGCCCGGGGGCGACGGCCACCGTGGAGGTCACGTACGGCGATGACGGGGTGCGGGTGAGAGTGACGGACACGGGAGTGGGCGGCAGCCGCTTCGGGTCCTCCGGCCGCGGTCTCACGTCCCCCGGTCGGGGCCTCACGTCCTCCGGTCGCGGTCTCACGGGAATGCGCGAGCGAACGGCCTTGTACGGCGGGACACTTGAGGCAGGCCCGCTCCCGCACCCGCAGGTCGGCTGGCACGTCGAACTCCGCCTCCCCAAGGAACCCGCCCAGTGACCACAGTCCTCATCGTCGACGACCAGCCGATGCAACGCTTCGGCTTCCGCATGCTCCTGGAGAGCCAGGACGACATGAAGGTGGTGGGCGAGGCGGGCAACGGCAGCGAAGCCGTCCGCATGACGGCCGAACTCCACCCGGACGTCGCCCTGATGGACATCCGCATGCCGGGCCTCGACGGCATCGAGGCCACCCGCCGCATCGTGGCGGCGGGCGACCGCACCCGCGTCCTGATCCTCACCACGTTCGACCTCGACGAGTACGCGTACGCGGGCCTGCGCGCAGGAGCCTCGGGGTTCCTCATCAAGGACGCGCTGCCGGAGGAGCTCCTCTCCGGCATCCGCGCGGTCGCCACGGGAGACGCAGTCGTCGCCCCGAGCCTGACCCGCCGCCTGCTCGACGCGTATGCCGACCGCCTGCCGGCACATTCCGGCGACGACACCGCACCTCACCGGGACCCACGCCTGGCCTCGCTGACGGATCGGGAGCGGGAAATCCTGACGGTCATCGGGCAGGGCTGGACGAACGCGGAGATCGCGGGTCGTCTGCACCTCGCGGAGTCGACGGTGAAAACGCATGTGGGTCGCATCCTCGCGAAGACGGGGGCGAGGGACCGGGTGCAGGCGGTCATTCTGGCGTACGACACGAAATTGGTGAGGCCGGAGTAATTGCCTTTGCGGGCATCAGGCCAATTGCTCGCGGGAAAGGCACCCTAAACGCAGGAAACCCCCGCACCCAGAGGGTGCGGGGGTTTCCCGTTAATAATAGTTCGGCGGCGTCCTACTCTCCCACAGGGTCCCCCCTGCAGTACCATCGGCGCTGTGAGGCTTAGCTTCCGGGTTCGGAATGTAACCGGGCGTTTCCCTCACGCTATGACCACCGAAACACTATGAAACTGTCAACCGCACCGTAGTCGTGGCCCGACATACGGGGTTGTTCGTGGTTTCAGAACCAACACAGTGGACGCGAGCAACTGAGGACAAGCCCTCGGCCTATTAGTACCAGTCACCTCCACCCGTTACCGGGCTTCCAGATCTGGCCTATCAACCCAGTCGTCTACTGGGAGCCTTAACCCCTCAAAGGGGGTGGGAATACTCATCTCGAAGCAGGCTTCCCGCTTAGATGCTTTCAGCGGTTATCCTTTCCGAACGTAGCCAACCAGCCATGCCCTTGGCAGGACAACTGGCACACCAGAGGTTCGTCCGTCCCGGTCCTCTCGTACTAGGGACAGCCCTTCTCAATATTCCTACGCGCACAGCGGATAGGGACCGAACTGTCTCACGACGTTCTAAACCCAGCTCGCGTACCGCTTTAATGGGCGAACAGCCCAACCCTTGGGACCGACTCCAGCCCCAGGATGCGACGAGCCGACATCGAGGTGCCAAACCATCCCGTCGATATGGACTCTTGGGGAAGATCAGCCTGTTATCCCCGGGGTACCTTTTATCCGTTGAGCGACGGCGCTTCCACAAGCCACCGCCGGATCACTAGTCCCGACTTTCGTCCCTGCTCGACCCGTCGGTCTCACAGTCAAGCTCCCTTGTGCACTTACACTCAACACCTGATTACCAACCAGGCTGAGGGAACCTTTGGGCGCCTCCGTTACTCTTTGGGAGGCAACCGCCCCAGTTAAACTACCCATCAGACACTGTCCCTGATCCGGATCACGGACCCAGGTTAGACATCCAGCACGACCAGAGTGGTATTTCAACGTTGACTCCACGAACACTGGCGTGCCCGCTTCAAAGTCTCCCACCTATCCTACACAAGCCGAACCGAACACCAATATCAAACTGTAGTAAAGGTCCCGGGGTCTTTCCGTCCTGCTGCGCGAAACGAGCATCTTTACTCGTAGTGCAATTTCACCGGGCCTATGGTTGAGACAGTCGAGAAGTCGTTACGCCATTCGTGCAGGTCGGAACTTACCCGACAAGGAATTTCGCTACCTTAGGATGGTTATAGTTACCACCGCCGTTTACTGGCGCTTAAGTTCTCAGCTTCGCACACCCGAAAGTGCACTAACCGGTCCCCTTAACGTTCCAGCACCGGGCAGGCGTCAGTCCGTATACATCGCCTTACGGCTTCGCACGGACCTGTGTTTTTAGTAAACAGTCGCTTCTCGCTGGTCTCTGCGGCCACCCCCAGCTCACGGAGTAAATCCGATCACCGGTGATGGCCCCCCTTCTCCCGAAGTTACGGGGGCATTTTGCCGAGTTCCTTAACCATAGTTCACCCGAACGCCTCGGTATTCTCTACCTGACCACCTGAGTCGGTTTAGGGTACGGGCCGCCATGAAACTCGCTAGAGGCTTTTCTCGACAGCATAGGATCATCCACTTCACCACAATCGGCTCGGCATCAGGTCTCAGGCTTAATGCGTGACGGATTTACCTATCACACGCCCTACACCCTTACCCCGGGACTACCACCGCCCGGGCTGGACTACCTTCCTGCGTCACCCCATCACTCACCTACTACCACCTTGGACCGGCGGCTCCACCACTTCCCTTTGCCCGAAGGCTCCAGGACGGCTTCACGGCCTTAGCATCAATGGGCTCGATGTTTGACGCTTCACAGCGGGTACCGGAATATCAACCGGTTATCCATCGACTACGCCTGTCGGCCTCGCCTTAGGTCCCGACTTACCCTGGGCAGATCAGCTTGACCCAGGAACCCTTAGTCAATCGGCGCACACGTTTCTCACGTATGTATCGCTACTCATGCCTGCATTCTCACTCGTGAACCGTCCACCACTAGCTTCCGCTGCAGCTTCACCCGGCACACGACGCTCCCCTACCCATCACAGCACCCGTTGGGGCTTATTACTGCAATGACACGACTTCGGCGGTACGCTTGAGCCCCGCT